>JAYWBT010000021.1:0-52833 GCA_043781235.1 Deltaproteobacteria bacterium | reverse complement strand
CTGCGGGCCAACCCGGTGCCGCACACCGAGACGGTGAACGCCATTCGCGTCCACTTCCGCGACTGGGTCATGAAGGGCACGCTGCCGCCGCAGAGCATCTATCCCACGCTGCACGGCCTGCGGATCGAGCGCGACGGCGACGACGACGAGCGCGACGAGGATCGCGACGACCGCGATCACGAGCGCGACCGCGACGATCAAACCGCTTCCGGCCACTTCCTGGTGCCGCCGACCAACCACGCGATGGGCTTCCCTGCAGGGATTCCCGAGTTGCCGGCGTCCGTGCCCGGCGCGGCGACGCTGACCCAGTCCGGCAATACCGTGGAAGTGCCCTTCATCAATCCCGTGCTCGACTACGACTGGGGCCCGCGATTCAATCCCAGCGACGGGTCGGGCGTTCCGACCAATTTCCCGCCGCCGATCAAGCGGGTGATCAGGATGCTGGTGCCGCGCGTGGACGCGGATGGCAACGAGCTTGGCGGCATACCGGTGGTGCTGCGCGACGCGCCGCTGGGCTCCTATTTCGGATGGAACATCACCGCCGCGAATTATCACCAGGACCAGAATTGCGATTACGTCGGCGGTATGGTCCCGTTTGCGAAGACGAAGGCGGACCGGATCGGCAGCGGCGATCCGCGGCTCTCGCTCGAGGAGCGGTACGGCAACCACGCCGGGTATGTGGCCGCCGTCACCGCCGCGGCGCAGCGGGCCGTGGACGCAGGCTTCCTGCTGCCCGCAGACAGGGCCACGCTGAACGCGCGCGCGGCCGCAAGCAACGTGCTCATTCCATAGGAATTCCGACGCCGTGATGAAGCAAGGGGAACGACAATGATGAAGAGAATCCTGCTCGCCACAAGCCTGTTCGCCATTCTCGCCCTCACCGGCCGCGCTCGAGCCGGGGAAAGGGACGATCGCGACGGCCGCAAATGGGTCGCCACCTGGGCCACCTCGCCGGCAACTTTCCTGACCTACGTTCCGCCCGTTGCGCCCGCTCCGCCCGGTCCCCCCGTCACCTTTGCCCCAGCCAACATTCAACCGGACCTCGCTTTCCCCTTTCCCCACGCGAACACTTCCGGCGCGACCTCGCAGACCTTCCGCTCCATCGTGAAACCGGACCTCTGGGGCAACCGCATGCGAGTTCGCTTCTCCAACGTCTTCGGCAGCCGACCGGTGACCTTCGATAGCGTCACCGTGGCTCTCCAGGAATACTCGGCCAACGTGGTCAAGGGCACCGTCACGCCGGTGACTTTCAGCCGCAGCAGGTCAGTGACGATCCCGGCCGGCCAGGAGATCTTCAGCGACGCGATTCCACTGTCCTGGGTCGAGGATGAAGATGATCGCGGTGTCCAGGGACGCAACCTGGCTGTCAGCTATTCGGTCGCAGGCGATACCGGGCCGATGACCTATCACTCCGGCGCCAACACGACCTCCTTCATCACGCCCTCCGGAAGCGGCAATCACACCGAAGACCTGGATGCCTTTGCCTTCGAATTCACCACCACGTCCTGGTTCTTTCTGGACGCGGTGGACGTCATGGCGCCCGCCGACACGGTCGTCGTTTGCGCCTTCGGCGACTCGATCACCGACGGCACGCACACCACCCTGAATACCAACGACCGCTGGATGAACCTGCTTTCGCGCCGTCTGCACAATGCCTATGGCAACCGGATCAGCATCGTCAATGAGGCCATCGGCGGTAACAGAGTGGTGAATCCGGCCGTTGCAAACGCAGCTTCTGGCCCGGCCGCGGTCGATCGGCTCGATCGGGACGTGCTTGGCTTGTCGGGATTGACCGCCGTGATCTGGCTCGAGGGCATCAACGACCTCGGCGCTGGCCACACGACGGACTCGATCATCGCCGGGTACCAGGACGTGGTCAGCCGCCTGCATTCCAGCGGCATTCGTGTTTTCGCAGGAACGATGACCTCGGCGCTGGGCATCAGCGGAGTGGACAAGGGTGACAACGGTCCCGGGCATGACGCGAGCCGGAGGGTCCTCAACGCCTTCATTCGCACCTCCGGGCTCTTTGATGGAGTGGAGGACTTCGACGCGGCCACGCTCGACCCGGCCACGGGCAACATGCGGACCGAGTTCTTGCCCAACAGCCAATTCACCGAGCTGCCCTGGGATTACCTCCATCCCAATCACGCGGGCTATAACGCGATGGGCGAGGCGGTCGACATCAAGCCGTTCGCGCCCACGCGTCATCACGATTGACCCAAGGCTCACGTCCCGCTCTGCCTCAAGAGGCGCAACGTCCACGCGCCGAGGCCGAGGACGATGGCGCCGAGGAGGACGCCGAGCAGGACCCCGTGCCGCTCGCTGACTGGGCGCGGGGCGCGGGAGCCTGACTCCCCGAAGAGCGGGTTCGCCTCGATCGGCCCCAAGGTCGCCGCTGCAATCACCGGCGCGCCGCCGCGCGCGAGCACCGCAGAGAGATCGTAGGCCGGCGGCGCGAGGGGCGGCGCGCCCAGGTAGAGGTGGTGTGAGCCAGCGGCGTCGGCGCGGAAGACGAGCTCCTCGGCGAGGTATTCGGCCGAGGCGCCGCGCGCGCGGAGCGGCGCATCGTCGCCATCAATGATGAGCACGCGATAATACCGCTTCGTGGCTCCTCCGGCGGAGAGCGTGGTGCCTTCCTGCGCGCCGGAGCGGTAGAGCAGGCCGGAGCCGATGGTCACCCAGAAGGGAGGGCGGTCGCTCGCCTGGAGCGTCGCGCGCCGCTCGAAGGCCGCGGTCGACAGATCGAGATTGAAGCGCTCGACAGGCACGCCCGCCTCTCCGAGGTCGAGCTCGAAGGCGCTTTGGTGGACGCCCGCGTCGGACAGCGGCGCAGCTGCGAGCTTGACGGGAAGGGAGCGCACCAGCGGGTGCGAGCCGGTGACGGAGTAGAAGACCTCGCCGGAGGTGATGCGCAATGGTTGCCTGTCGCCACCGGCGAGCAGCGTGACGCGGAGGTAGCGCGCGTCCGAGAGCGGATAGGCGATGGCGGTGCGCGACGTTCCCCCCACTGCAAAGACGAACGCGCCCTCGGCGATGGTGGCGAAGTGGCGCTCGTCGGCCGAGACCTCGACGCGGCTGCGGCGGAGAAAGTCGTTGCCGTCGATTGCGAGCCGGAGCTCGCTGTGCTTCAGGCCCGCGCGGCCCAGGTCGAAGACCGCGCGCGCACCGCCGCCGGGCAGCACGAGCGGGTCGACCATCGTGGCCGGGTGGCGCTGCTCAGGCTCGGCGACCGGCGGCTGCCGCACGAGGTAAGGGACCACGGCGCCCGCGGGCCCCGCGAGCCGGACGTCGGCCAGGCCGGGCTGCGCGTGGCGGTAGAGCGGCGGATCGATCTCGACGCGATAGAGGCCGGGCGCAGCGACGCCGCCGATATCGCGCACCTCCTTGAAGCGCGAGGCCTTGACCTCGATGCGCACCTCGTCCGACGGGAGCGCCTGCGCGGGCGCGGCAAAGAGCAGCACCAGCAGCGCCGCCCCGGCGCCATCGCGCAAGAGCGCGACCAATCGCCGTCCGAAGCGCGCATAGAGGAACGAGGCGCCAAGCAGGAGCGCGCCGATCACGACCAGCACCAGCGTCTGGTAGAGCCGCGGAAGGTGCCAGACGTCCCAGAGCCCGAGCTTGCCGAGCGTGATCGCGAAGAGCCCCAGGCCGAGATAGCGGTGCAGCTTCTCGCGCAGCCCGAACCCGACTGCTAATAGAAGTCCCGCGTAACCGGCCATTGCAAGCGTGGTCACCATCGAGAGGGCGTTCTCGTGCGAGGTCGCCGCGGCGGCGAACTGGCTGACGAAGAGCTGGAACTCATCGACGAAGAGGCCGGGAAGCGGAGCGGGCGGGCCGCTGAAGGCGAGCCCGCGCGACTCGGTGACGACGACGAAGAGGAGCAGGAGATGCGCGAGCGTTGCGAAGCCGGCGCCCGCGCGGACGAAGCGCCTGGCCTGCGTGCGCGCCGCCGAGCGCGCGGCGATGAGCAGGGCCGCGGCGCTCCCGGTGAAGGCGAGCGCGCGAGCATTGAGGAAGAAGGTCGGGTAAATCGCCCCCTCGCGGCCGAGGGTGCCAAAGAACCGCGACTGCGCCTCGTCGGGGACACGCAAGTCCCAGCCGGCGAGGCGCACCACCACCGCCGCCGCGAGGCCGAGCGCGCCGGTCAGCCAGAGCTCGTCGCGCTCGCGCGCCGCCAGCACGGCGACCACCGCGAACATCGCCGCCCAGACGAGCGTGATGGTTGCGCCCGAGAAGAGCAATGCAATGGCGCTGGCGAAGAGCGCGAGGGCTTGGCCGAGGAGCAGCGACGCCGGCCGGCGCGAGGCGCGGAGCAGGCGCGCGCCGAGCGCGAGATCGACGGCGCCGACCGCCGCGACCAGCGCCGCGCGCAGCAGCGTCTCCTCGGGCCCGGTCTGGCGCAGCGCGAGCAGCACGAAGCCGAGACCTGCGAAAGAAAGGGTCAAGAGCCGCGGAGCCGTCGCCTCCGCGCCGCGCGCGAGCAGCTCCCACGCGCTCGGAGCGAGATACGCGAGAGACCAGGCCGCGGCCACCAGGATGAGCCGGTGATCGAGGCCCTGCGGCTCGCTCAGCACCAGGCCCACGAGCGAGATCCCGGCGGCCGCCACCGCCACCGCCGAGAGCGAGAACACCAGCGCCACCGCGACGAAGGCCGCCGAGAGCACCGCGAGGACCAGGCCGAACGTAGCCGGGCGCGCGCCGAGCAGCGCGAAGGCGAGCAGTCCCAGCGCCACGCCCGCAGCGCACGCGAGCCACACCATCGGCGCGCTCGCCGGAGTGGGGTTGGGCGCGCGCCGGGCCTGTTCGCGCAGGAACGCGACCGCGTAGATGCCTCCCCAGAGGCCGAGCAGCGAGAGCAGCGTGACCGGGCTCTCGATGCCAGTGCGGGCGGCGGTCGTGTAGAGCACCACGAAGGAAGCGGCGAGCGGCAGCGCGAGAAGCGCGGTCCGGCGCTCGCGACGCAGGAGCGCGGTGGCGAGCAGCGCTATGCCCGTGAGCAGCGCGCCGAGCCGGATGGGCGCATCGAAGAGCAGCGCGGTGAGGCCGGCGTGCGCGGCGAGCAGCGCGGCGACGGCGATGGCGACGGGCTGCAGCGTCGCGCGACGCTTCGCCGCCGCGTAGACCGCGAGCCACTCGGCGACGTAGGCGGCGACCGCGGCGAGCGCCACCGACCGCGAGCCGAGCGTCGCGTAGGTCGCGTCCGTCGAGGTCTCAAAGAACTTCCCGTACCAGCCGGCGAAGAGCGCCGCCGTCCCGCCCATGGCCACCCAGGCGGCGATGCGGAAGTCAATCCGTACCGCCACCGCGAGGCCTGCCGCCGAGAGCACGAGCAGATAGCCGAAGAGCGCGGCGGGGCGATCCTCGCCGGTCGAGAGCAGCACCGGCGCGGCGAAGCCGGCGATGAGCGCGAGGACCAGGACTGGCTCGGCGCGGTGGCGGATGGCGAGCGCGCCGCCGAGCAGCGTGACGATCGAGATGGCCGCGAACGCAGGAGCGGCCGGTAGCAGATGATAGAAAGCGTGGCTCGCATACGCCGAGAGATAGAGCAGCGCGAGGCCCACGCCGGAGAGGACGTGAATGAAGATCGGCTTGGTGCGGGCGCGGGCGATCTCGGCTGCGGCAAGCACGGCGACGCCGGCGAGCGCGCCGAGGGCGACGCGCCCGAGCGGACCGATCCAGTCGCTGTCGATGGCGTACTTGAAGAAATAGGCGACGCCGAGAAGCATGGCGAGCGCGCCAACGCGGGTGAACCAGACCAGCGCGATCTTTTCTTCGAGGGTGTCGGGCGCTTTCGGCTCGGCCCCGGCTGGCTCGGTCTGGCCTCGCGCCAGCGGAGGGGTCTCGGCCGCAAGCGGGGATAAGGCCGCGGGTTGGGTCCCGGCGCTGGGCTGCGCCACGGCCTCCACCGCCGTGGCAGGCGCCGCCTCGAAGATGGCTTTCGGCGCGGCCACCGTAGTCCGCTCCAGCGCCGCGAGCTGGTCGCGCAGAGAGCGCAGCTCCGCGCGCAGCTGCTCGACCTCGACCTTCGCCTGGCCAGCGCGCAGGTATCCCAGGATTGGCATGAGCAGGAAGTAAACCCCTGCGCAGATACCCAATAGAACGAGAAGCGATTCCATCCCGCGAGGTTAGCACTTGCGTCGCGGGTCCGTATTGCCCGGCGAGCTGTCTCGATTCAAGTCGCGATCGATTCAAATCGATATTGAAACCGGGAGAATCGGAGCGGACCTGCGCTGAAGCGATACCGAGACGCTGCAAGCCCCCCAGCAGGGCTTTGCAATCCTCGGTAAGGTGCTCGCGAACGGGCTGGTCGCGGCCACGGCATCGCACTTCACGGAATGGAAGGCGCGGGTGGACGAGCAGGTGAAGATCGTGATCCCCGACGCCGTTCGCGTTGCTCGTCCGCGCGAGATCCTCAATCCCTCCGCCGAGGAATCGCCGCGGGCCACGGCGCCGGCGCGAATCGCCTCGGTCACGCGGCTCGGGCTCCACGCGCAGCTCAAGGCGTCGACCGAGGAGATGAGCTTCGTGGGCGAGGCCGTCCACCGCTTCCTCGCAGCGGATCCGGCGGTGACCGGCGCGTCGGAGCGCAGCGCTCGCGAGCAGCTCGCCCGCAGCCTGCTTCATTCCCACCACGTTCCGGATGCGCTGGTGCCGGCCGCCGTCGTCTCGATGGGCGACGCGCTTTTGGGCGAGCTTCGGCGTCGCTATCCGCAGGCGAGCTGGAATCGGGAGTGGCCCATCCGCGCTTGCATGGGGGAGGAAGGAGCTGCGCGCCTCCTCGTCGGCGAGGCGGACCTGGTGCTCGAGCTGGTCAATGGATTCGTGCTCGTCGACCACAAGTCGTTCCCGGGCTCGGAGGCGGCGCGTACCCAGCGCGTGCTCGGAACTGCGCTGCAGCTCGCCCGCTCTACGCGCGCATTGGAGCGCGCGCTGCACAAGCCCCTCCTTGCCGCGTTCATTCACCTGCCCCTCCGGGGTGAGCTGGTCGAGGTCGACCTGCGCGAGCTGCTCGCGAGCCTCGAGGTGCCCGAGCCCACGCGGCTCGCCTACGAGGCGAGCGCGTATCACGTCAAGGCGGTCCCGGGATTGCTGCCAGAGCCGCTCATCCTCCGCCACGGCCAGATCAGCGAGGCCCTTGAACCGGTGCTCGGCAAGACAGGCACCAAAGAATGGGCGTTCATCACCGCTTACAATCCCCATTCAAAGAAAGGCGCCGACAATGCCGCGGCCCAACTGCGGCTGCGGGCGGAGCTCGAGGGTGGCAAGTTCACGCTTCTGGAAGGCATCGGCGTGGGCGCAGACCCCGAATGGACGCCCGAGCCGAGCGTGCTGGTTCTCGGAATCTCGCACGACGAAGCGCTCGCGCTTGGGCGGCGCCACGGACAGCACGCGGTGGTGGTCGGTCGCACCGGGGAGCCGGCCCGCATCGCCTACTGCGGCAAGGCGTGACGATGCGCTGCGGGGTTGACGGGCTGCCTTGCGTGTGAGGTTGTGCGCGGTATGACCGGACACCGCCTGATCCCCGCACTGATCATCCTCGCCGCCTGCGCGAGCGCCACCGCGCAGGAGCGGCCCGCCCAGAAGCCCGCAGCGGCGCTGCCTGGCGACGCCAAGCCAACCGAGCAGCGTCCGAACCTGGGAGTGGTGCAACTGATCGCGACCGGGGGGACAATCGCGATGAAGATCGATCCGGTGAAGAAGGCGCCGGTCCCCGCCATCTCGGGCGAAGATCTGGTCGCGACCGTGCCGGAGATCGCGCAGGTCGCCCGCGTCGAGGTGCAGAACCTCTCGAACGTGCCCTCGGACTACATGGACCCGGATCGCTGGGTGCAGCTCGCGCGCGCCACGTCCGAGGCGCTCGCGCGCCCCGAGGTAATGGGAGTCATCGTATCGCACGGGACGGATACGCTCGAGGAGACGGCCTGGTTTTTGGACCTCACCGTGCAGAGCGAGAAGCCGATCGTGCTCATCGGTGCGCAACGGAATGCCAGCGAGAAGGATTTCGACGGGCCGCGCAACCTGCTCAATGCCGCGCGGATCTGCGTGTCGCCGGGGGCGCGCGGAATGGGCGCGATGATCGCCTTGAATGGCCAGATCAATGCGGCCCGCGAAGCGACGAAGACCCACACCTCGGACGTCGAGACCTTCAAGTCCGGTGACTTCGGCTTTCTCGGCACCGCCGACAATGACCGCGTCGTCTGGTCACGAGGGCCCGTGCGCCGCCAGCACCTCGCGCTGCAGGCGCTGCCCGAGGGCGCCCACCTGCCGCGGGTGGACATCGTGTCCATGTATGGCGGGGCCGACGGCACCCTGGTACGGGCGGCCGTGGCCGCTGGGGCCAAGGGCCTGGTTATCCAGGCCCTCGGCTGGGGCAATATGAACATCCCCATGTTCCAGGCGGTCAAGGAGCAGATCGCGAAGGGGGTTCCGGTGGTGATCACCAGTCGCGTCCCGAACGGCCGCGTCCTGCCCAACTACGGATTCGAGGGCGGCGGCAAGACGCTTCAGCAGGCAGGCGCCGTGTTCGCGGACAATCTTTCGCCGCAGAAAGCGCGCATCCTGCTGATGCTCGCGCTCCAGACCACGAACAAGCCGACCGAGCTGCAGAAGCTGTTCGACCGGTGAGGCCAGCCCGGGTACTCCTCCAGACGGGCAAGCGTATGAGCGTGGCTCTCTGCCTTTCCCTGGCGACCGTCCCGATGACGAGCGCGGGTGCCACGCCGGTCGCGGGGTCAGCGCCCATCGATCCGGCGCGGCTGTCGGACGCGGTGAAGACGCTGGCGTCCGACTCGTTCGAGGGCCGGGCGCCGGGCTCGCCCGGAGAAGAGAAGACCGTGGCGTATCTGATTGATCAATTTCGAAAGCTCGGCCTCCAGCCCGCCGGAGAGCGCGGTGGCTGGACGCAGAGCGTGCCGCTGGTCCACACCCAGGTGCAGCCCGGGGCGGTGGTCAATGTGGAGACCGGCGGATCGAAGCGGACGCTCGTCCAATTCGAAGATATTTATCTGAACACCGTGCGGCCCGTGGACCGCGTCTCAATCGCCGGCGCTCCCCTGGTCTTCGTCGGCTATGGCGTCTCGGCACCCGAGCGCGACTGGGACGATTTCAAAGGCGTTGACCTGCACGGAAAGATTGCGCTGTTCCTGGTGAACGATCCCGATTTCGAGGCCCAGCCCGGCGAGGCCGTGGCCGGACGATTCGGCGGCAAGGCAATGACCTACTATGGCCGCTGGACCTATAAATACGAGGAGGCTTCGCGGCGCGGGGCGATGGCTGCTTTGATCGTTCATGAGACGCCCGGCGCGGGATATGGCTGGGTCACCGTGGCCGCGCCACATGGCGAGAACTTCGATGTCGTCCTGCCGAATGGCGGCGCCGGGCGCGTGCCGATGCAGGGCTGGCTTCAGCGTGCGGTCGCGGTCGAGCTGTTCCAGCGCGCTGGGCTCGATTTCGAGGCGCTCAAAGTCCAGGCGCGGACACCCGGATTCCGGCCCGTGGAACTGCCCGGCGCGCGGTTGTCGGCGGAGCTGGTGGTCACGCATTCCGTGGTCAACAGCCGCAACGTGCTGGCGTCGCTACGCGGCGCCAAAAGACCGGACGAGACGGTGATGTTCTCCGCGCATTGGGACGCCTATGGCGTCGGTGCGTTGCCGAGCGCAGCGGGCGAGCGCATCCGGCGCGGCGCCGCGGATGATGCCATTGGTGTCGCAGGCCTGTTCGAGATCGCGCGCGCCTTTGCGGCCGGCAAGCGTCCTGCGCGCACCGTGCTCTTCGCGGCCTGGACCGCGGAGGAGCGGGGCTTGCTGGGGTCCGAAACCTATGGCGCTCATCCCACCGTCGCGCTGGAGAAGATGGCGGCGAACTACACCATGGACGTGCTGCAGACCGCGGGGCCCTCGCGCGATGTGGTTCTCGTTGGTGCGGGCCAGAACTCTTTGGAGGAAGGCCTTGCCAGGGCCGCCGCAGCGCAAGGCCGTCCGATTACGCCGGACGCGCGGCCCGAGCGCGGACTGTTCTATCGCGCCGACCACTTCTCGCTGGCGAAGCGCGGCGTTCCGGTGCTGCTCCTGATGGGCATCGGCGGCGGTCCCGATCTCGTCGAGGGCGGACGAGCCGAAGGCGACAAATGGGTCAGCGATTACACCGCCAATTGTTATCACCAGGCCTGCGACTCCTGGAGCCCGGCCTGGGACCTGCGCGGCGCGGCGCAGGACGTGGCGCTGCTCTACCGGGCGGGCAGCGAAGTGGCCAATGCGAAGAGCTGGCCCCAATGGAACGTGGGCTCGGAGTTCGCGGCGATCCGCAACACCTCGGCCTCCGCGCGCCGGTGACAGCAGAAGAGAATCCGCGTCAGCCGGCGAGAACCTCGTTCAGCGTTGTAATCAGTCGCGCCTCGGCCGATTCGCGATGCAGCGCCAGCCGTCGCTGGATCGAGCTGATGAGCGGCCGATCGCGAACGGAAGCGGCGACCCGTTCGAGCGTCGGCGGCGTGACGTCCTTTGGGGTCCGCGGCGTCGAAGCCGGGCTGCCCTCGAGGATCTGCTGCAGCTGTTCGGCGAAGACATAGAAGCGATCGGCGCCGTAGGTCAGATAGAATTGCTCTTTCTTCTTGTCGCTGATGCTGGTCGTGAACCGGCTTCCGCCACGCCCCACGCAGACCGCCGGGATTCCGTTGTTCCAGGCGTGCACGCACAGGTGATACGAATCGGTAATGACGAGCTCGCAGGCGAGGAGCGCGTCGAGCGCGTCCCGCAAGCTCTCCGCCGGCGGCGGAACGCGTAATTCGGGCCAGCCGCTCTTCACCAGGTCCGGTGCAAGCGCCGTCTCGAGAAACCAGGGGAGCCATTCGGACCGGACCTCCAGTTGGTCGGCGAGCGTGGCCGCGAATCGGAGGAGCAGCCCGGGCTCCTGGTGCGTGCGGCCAAAGAAGATGCCGGCGCGCGGGCGTTTCGGCCCGCTCTCCGTCCCGGCGATGAGGCGGCAATCCTCCGGCCGCAGCAGCAAGCCACAATCCACCCCCAGGTTCGAACGATCGAGATCCCGAGCTTCGGCGGCGCGCACGGCCGACAGCGGATCGCGCAGGTAAACTCCGCGCGCGTTTTTGAGTAATCGCTCGAGCAGCCGCTCATATGGATCGCCGGGAGCCGCTTCTTCCGTTTCCTTGAGCAGGCATTCGCCGAACAGGATGCTGCGTCCGAGGACATCCAGGGGCTGGTCGGCGAGGAAGAAACATCGATCCACCAGCTCCAATGCCTCCGCAGCGTCGCGCGCAATGGCGCAGCGGCGGAGGACGTCTGCAACGTCGCAGCGATGCCCCCGGCTGTGGATGAAATCGCCCCAGAAGAGCAGCGCGTCCGCCTGGTCGAGGCGTGCGTCCGGCTCGCGAATCGATCGGTATTGGAACGGCAGGCAGTAATCGTTTGCCGAGCCGCCCAGACCGCGCTCGTGCAGCTCGAGCGGCGTGTAGAGAACGCGCCGGTCCACGTCGAGCTCGAGCCCGTTGCGCCGCAGTACGACGTCCAGCGCCCAGTCGACGCTCAGCATTCCTGCATTGAAGTGCGGCGGCGTCGCGCAGATGACGACGAGGCGGGGCCGGCGGGTCATTCGAAGGACGCGCTCGGATCTACGGTCAACGGATGCCGCAACAGGGAGTTCCGCGTCTCGACCGGATCGTACCGGTCCAGGTTCGCGGGCGCGGCGATGAAGTCCGTCTGCTCAGTCACGTAATCGTAATGCGTGTGCCAGCCGCCAGCGCGCTCCAGCGGGTCGAATCGCGTCTTCCGTTCCCGAAGGATCTTTTTCTGCCCATGCGCCTGGCTGCGAATCGGATAGTGCTTGAGCAGAAAGGGAACTGGATAGATTCTCTGGTCCGGGAAAGAGACGGAATGGCCGCCCGTCGGTGCCAGCGAAACCTTGGCCTGCGTCCGTAGCCAGGCTTTCTTTTGCTCGAAGTAGGCCGGGTGTCGCTCGAAGCTGAAGTGCTGCATGTATTGATCCACGTTGGTGCCGTAGCGGAACCCGTTGTCGATGGGACGGAATCGCAGCACCACGTGGTTGACGCAGTTGTAGCCCTCTTGCTCAACGCGCTCGAGCCCTTCCCGGAGAGAGAGCCCCGGCCAGGGAGACTCGCGGACCTCATCGACGTCCATGTGAATGAGCCAGCGGGCGCTCAAGCTCTGGGCCAGCTGTTCTTTGCGCTCCAGTTGCGCAACGAGCGAGAAGTACGGGCTCGGCCCATCCGGAGGAAACTTCTCGTAGCCGATGATGCCCCGGCCGAGCAGGGGTTTGATCTGTTCCTCGGTGTCGTCGGTGGACCAGTTGTCGATCAGGTAGACGCCGATTCCCTGGTCGATGAGCCTCCGCAGCGAGTGGCGGATGATGTCGCCCTCATTGTAGGTGACGATGAGAGCGACGAATTGGGTGTAGTCGGTCGAGGTCGTGACCCGCCCCTGCGGGCTCTGGGTGGACAGCGCCTGTGCTCCGGAAGAGCTCATGGATCCCGACCCCCGGCAATTGTGACGGCAGGCTCAACTGCCACGCAGAAGCGACCCGGCCCGCGCCAAAAAGATAAAACGCCCCTTCGCGGTGTGCCGCCAAGCGCAATCTTGCTCGGCGCCAGTTCCGCGCGGCGCTGAGCGACGTTCCCTGCGAGCCATCGCGATGCTTCCCATCCAGCGATGCTTCGAGTCCGGGGCGTAGGTTCCTTGCTCCGCCGCGCTGTTGCAGGCGGGGTTATACGCCGCGACGTTGAACCCGGTGGGACCGGTCGAGCTCGGCCACCGCCATCTTCACGAACAACCCCGCTGCGTCCGGCACAACCTGGCAATGCATCGACGTATGCGGTGCCGTGTTCCTGTTCCGTCCTGCTCCCGCGTTGTCAAGGAGCGCCACGCTTTGCCCTCGCGCTGGACCGCGGCGGGGCGTTACAACCTCCGCCATGCTCCTCTCGCTCCTCGCCTGTCTCCTCGCCGCGCAAGCCAAGCCCTGGACGCCGGACGCCGCCGACCCGCGCCAACGGCTGCTCGGCGCGATGGTCGACGAGCTCGAGCGCGTGCAGCATTCGCTCAAGCTGCGCGATCACGAGGCTCCTTACTTCGTCGGCTATGCGGTGCGCGGCACCGAGACGCAGGAACTGGGCGCGAAGTACGGCGCGATCTTTCTCGACCACCATCGCAATACCCGTCACCTGACGGCGGACGTGCGCGTGGGCAGCTACGAGTTCGACAACACCGGCGGCGGGCCCGAGGTGTTCGACTTCGAGGGCGGCGACACCAGCTACACGGCCGGCCGCGAGGCGCCGCTCGACGACGACCCGAAGGCGTTGCGCAACGCGCTCTGGTTGCTCACCGACGAGGCCTATAAGAAGTCGCTCAGCGCCTATCTCAAAAAGAAAGGCAAGGAAGTTTATCGCCCGGACGATCCCGATCGGCCGGCGAGCTTCTCGCGCGAGGAGCCGCATGTGGACGTGCAGGCGCCCGTGGCGCATCCGTTCGATAAGGCGCTGTGGCAGCGCGAGGCGCGCGTCCAGACGGCGCGGCTCCAGGTCCATCCGGAGATCTTTGATTCGCAGCTCCGCGTCTCGGAGGAGCACGAGGAGCGCGAGCTTGCTTCCAGCGAGGGCACGCGGCTCGTCACCGAGCAGGTCATCTATGCGCTGCACGTCCAGGCGTGGGCGCGGGCGCCGGACGGGATGCTCCTGGAAAACAGCCGCGACTATTATGGCGCCCGCGAGACCGAGCTGCCGCGCGGCGAAGCGCTCGCGCAGAAGATCGACGAGATGGTGGCCGAGCTGATCGCGCTGCGCGCCGCGCCGGTGCTCGACCCCTATACCGGCCCGGCGCTGCTCGCGCCCGAGGCGGCGGGAGTGCTCTTCCACGAGGCGGTCGGTCACCGGCTCGAGGGCGAGCGGCAGAACGACGACAAGGACGGGCATACCTTCAAAGGCCAGGTCGGCAAGCCGATCCTCCCTTTCTTCCTCACCATCACCGACGACCCGACGCGCGCGGCCATCGGCGAGATCTCATTGAATGGTCTCTATCGATATGACGACCAGGGCGTCCCCGGGCAGAAGACGGTGATGGTGGAGAAGGGCGTACTGCGGAGCTTTCTCATGTCGCGCGCGCCGGTAAGCGGCTTCCTGCATTCAAATGGACACGGCCGGTCGGCCCCCGGCCGCGACCCGGTGGCGCGGATGTCGAACCTGATCGTCGAGTCGAGCAGGACGCTCGCGGCAGCCAAGCTGAAAGAGGCGCTGATCGCCGAGGCGCGCCGGCAGAACAAGCCGTTCGGGCTAATCATCCGCGACGTGACCGGCGGCAATACCGATACCTCTGGATATGCCTATCAGGCGTTCAAAGGGCAGCCGCGGCTGGTCTACAAAGTCGATGCGAAGACCGGCGTGGAGTCGCTGGTGCGCGGGGTCGAGATCGTCGGCACGCCGCTGACCGCGATGAACAAGATCATCGCGGCGGGCGATACCCAGCAGGTCTTCAATGGCTATTGCGGCGCCGAGAGCGGATATGTCCCCGTCAGCACGGTGGCGCCGACGGTGCTGATCTCGGAGATCGAGCTGCAGCGGACGCGGAAGGACTCGGGCCGGCCGCCCATCCTGCCCTCTCCGTGGGCAACCAGCAGCAGCAGTACCGCGAAGCGATAAATCGGCGAGCGCAAAGACGCCGGGGCGCGGTCGCGGCTTTCAGGGGCCGCCGGCGCCGCGAGCGGGGGCGGCGGAGGAGAGGGTGAAGCCGGAGCGGATGGCTTCGCGCTCGAAGTCCAAGAGCCCCTGCCCCGTGGACCTCTTGAACGCGTCGGCGAAGCGCACGCCCTCGCGGACGCCGCGCAGCAGGTCGCGGATGGCCTGGTCTCCGGCCATCCGCACCAGCAGCTCGAAGGCGCGGTGCGCGGCACCGTAAACCGCCTCCTTCTCGGTCCGGTACAGCTCCGCATCCGGGTGCAGAAGGTCCGCGCCCGGGTGCGCCGCGAGCCAGCCGCCGAGCTCTTCGCCCGAGAGCCGCCGGTGGCCCTGCACCGCGGTGACCGACGCCATCCCCTCGCGAAACCAGAGCGGCGGCTCCTCGAGCACCGCGTCGGGCCCGAAGGACGATCCGGCCTCCACCGGCTCCATCAACTGGTACATGAGCGAATGGGTCAGCTCGTGCGCCAGCAGCTCGGACAGCTCCTCGGCGAGGACTGCGCTCGAGGCCGCGTTCCAACTCCGCGGCGACTGCAGCAGCACCTGGTCGCCGAACGCCCACGCGCGCAGCCAGGGATAGCCGTGCCGATCGAGCGCGACCTCGAGCGTGTCGTGATCGGGATAGATGCGAATCCAGACTCCCTGCCGGAAGGTCCCCCAGCGCGACAACCGCGCTCCGGCCGCGAGCAGGCCGTTGCCGATGCGCGCCACCTCGACCTGGTCGGGCTCGGTGTAGAGCAGCTCGAAGAGCAGGCCCGGCGCCTGGACGCGCGCGGCGAGCGGCAGCGTCCGCTCCGTGCTAGGAGTGCGCGCCGTATGAGCGCAGGCCGCGAGGATGGCGGCGCAGAGAGCCAGGCCGAACCGGACTTGGGATCGCTGGATGAAGGGTGGCTGCACGAAGGGCATCTTTTCGCGACTGCCGAACTCAACGCAAGCGAGGTGCAGCGATCATGCGACGGATCTGGATATCCCGAACCGGCGGCCCCGAGGTGCTGGAGCTGCGTGAAGAGCCCGATCCGGTGCCGGCGGCCGGAGAAGTGCTGGTCCACGTCAAGGCGTGCGGGGTGAACTTCGCCGATGTGCTGGCGCGGATGGGCCTCTATCCGGACGCGCCGAAGCTCCCCGCCGTGGTGGGCTATGAGGTCGCGGGCGTGACCGACAAAGGCGAGCGCGTGATGGCGATGACCCGCTTCGGCGGCTACGCCGACACCGTCTGCGTCCCCGCGGCGCAGCTCTTCCCGGTTCCGTCGAAGCTCTCGTTCGTCGAGGCGGCGGCGATCCCGGTGCAATGGCTGACCGCCTGGCACATGCTGGTCGAGCTGGGGAGCCTGCGCGCGGGACACAAGGTGCTCATCCACGCGGCGGCGGGCGGCGTAGGCACCGCGGCGCTGCAGATCTGCCGGCGCGCGGGGGCCGAGGTGATCGGCACCGCCTCGCCCGGCAAGCACGAGCGGCTGCGGCAAATGGGGATCACGCACGCGATTGATTACCATCGGTTCGACGATCGGGTGCTCGAGCTCACCGGAGGCCGGGGCGTCGATCTCGCGCTCGACGCGGTGGGCGGCGAATCGTTCCGCCGCAGCTATCGCGCGCTCGCGCCGGCGGGCCGGCTGATGATGTTCGGCGCCAGCGCCATGGTGACGGGCAGCAAACGCCGCCTCGGGCCTGCGCTGAAGACCATCGCCGCGATGCGGCCCTTTTGGCCGATGCAGCTGTTGCAGCAAAACAAGGGCGTGCACGGCATCAACATGGGCCACCTCTGGGGTGAGGTGGAGCTGCTCGGCCGCGAGCTGGGGCAGGTGCTCGCCGGCGTCGAGGCCGGAGACTTCGTCCCGATTGTGGACGCGCAGGTCCCCTTCGCCGAGGCGCGCAAGGCACACGAGCGCCTGCAGGCCCGCCAGAACTTCGGGAAGGTGGTGCTGGTGCCATGAGCGGGCGGCGGGCACCATCACTGCAGGCTGAGCGGCTCGTCGCGACAGACCGACAATCGATGGTTTTCGAGGTCGCTGCTAGCTCCTCATCTTCTCGTTCATCGCGGCTTCGAGGCGACCACGAAGAACTGCTTTCCCAGCAGGGCAGAAGAGAGCGGGCGCAGGGCCAGGTAGGCTTCGACCAGGAAGGTCGCGTGGAGCCGGGAGCCCTTCACCGTATAGGGGAGAAAGCGGGGCTCAACGTGCTCGAGGACGAAGCCGTGCAGTTCCAGCGCTTCGCAGAGGCTCTTGTGGCTGAGCGGGACGTGGTGGTCATAATAGTCCCAATACTGGTCGGCGAGGTAGCGGATGTTCGGGCCCATTAGCAGCAGGTGGCCGCCGGGCTTCAGCACCCGGTGGGCTTCGTCCAGCACGCGCGACACCGCCTCCTTGGAGGGCAGGTGCTCGAGGAAATTGGAGCTGAAGACGACGTCGACCTCGCCGCTTTGGAGAAAACCGAGCGAGTCGGCCGAGGTGGCTTTCACCACCACGCCTTCCGCCGCCAGCGTCGCTGTCTCGGGGTTGAGGTCGACGGCAAAACGCCGCTTCGCCACCGCGTGATTGATGAACTCGCAATATCCGGCGCCCAGGTCGAGCAGCGTGTCTTCCGGCCGGATCCAGCGCGAGAAAACGCGCTTCCAGAGGATGCCCCAGACTTGGTGTTTCCAGCTTCGCGCGTCGTTGTCGAATCGGTTTGCATAAAGCAGCGCCAACTTTTCACTCATCCGACCGCTCCCGCCGTTTGAAGGCGTAGAAATACCAGCGGAGATAGTTGGGCAGCCACTTCCAGAGCTGGAAGCGCGATTCGCCCGCCACCCGATCGGTCCAGGTGGACGGCAGCTCGGCGATGCGGCCGCCCGAGACGTGCGCCTTGACCACCGCCTCCATGCCGATCTCGAAGCCGCCGGTGCTCTCGAACTCGAGCGTCTGCAAGAACGTCGTCCGGTACATCTTGAACGAGTTGGTGACGTCCTTGGTGGGCAGGCCGGCGAGGTAATACAGCGACAGGCCGGCCGCGCGAGACATCAGGCCCTTCAACACCGGCCCGCCGATCTGCTTTCCGCCTTTCATGTAGCGCGAGCCGCAGACCACGTCTGCGCCGCCATGAATCAGCTCCTGCATCTGGCCGACGATGCGCAGGTCGTCGCTCAGGTCGGCCATGATCACCAGCGTCGCTTCGCAGTGCGCCTCGCGGAAGCCGGATTTGATGGCATTCAATGCGCCGCGGCCAAAATGATTCTTGACCGTGCGCACCAGGAACCGCGGCGATAGCTTCGCCAGCGCGGGCAGGGTGTTGTCGTCCTCCTTGTCGTAGACGACGATCAGCTCTATCGGGATCGCGATCTCGCGCTCGAGGCGATCGATCAGCGGCCCGATGTTGCCGCCCTCGTTGTAGACCGGGCAGACCACCGAGAGTTGCGGCTGGCTAGATGACGCAGCCGTTTCCATTCATGTTCCAGACATCGACGAGGATCTTGCCGGACGGTATCTGAAGGTTCTTGTATTCGCGGTGCGGCGCACCGACGATGATCACGTCGCAGCGGCGGATCAGCTCTTCGGTCGAGACGAAGCCCGCCTCGTCGAAGTGGGTGTCAGAGCAGAGCACTTCCCGCGATTCGAAGAGCAGGATTTTCTTGAGCTTGTACGAGAGTGATTCGCGCTTGTCGTCGATGTTGGCCTTGAAGGCCATGCCGAGGATGCCGCAGGTCTTGTCGCGCAGGTCGTGCTTGCGCTTCACCATGCTGACCACGTAATTGGGCAAGCCCTCGTTCACCAGCATCGCGGAGTGGCCCATATAGAAGTTGCCATTGTTCAAGGCCGCGAGCTGCATCGAGTCCTTGAAGAGGCAGGGGCCAGCGGCGAAGCCCGGCTTGGGCAGATCGGCGCAGCGCGGGTAATGCGTCGTCATGGCGTGGTGGATTCGATAGAAGTCCGCGCCGTGGTCGTTGGCGAGCATGAAGAACTGGTTCGCGGCGGCGAATTTGATGTATCGCCAGGTGTTGCTGAAGAGCTTGGCCAGCTCGGCCTCGATGGGCGGGACGGTGATGATCTCCCGGGTTAGCGTCTCGAAGAGGGCTCGCGCGCGCGCCACGCCTTCGTCGCTGAAGCTGGAGACGATCTGTGGCAGCGCCTCCAGCTCCTTCATGGCGAAGCCTTCGGCGATGCGCTCGGGGCAGAACGCCAGCTCCACCTGCTTGCCCGCGGCGCGCATCCAGCCGCGCATCTTCTCGGTCATGCCCGGGAAGACCGTGCTGCGCAGCACCACCAATTGCCCATCGCGGAAGTGGGGCAGGTACGATTCAATCACCGCGCGCATCGGCTCGAACTCGGGGTTCAGGTGCCGATCGACCGGCGTCCCGATGATGAAGACGACGGTGTCGGTAGCGGAGATATCCGACGCCTCCAGCGAGAGGGTCAGCTTGCCGCTCTTGAGGACCCGGCACAGGGCTTCTTCCGCGCCGTCTTCCCAGAAGGGCATCTCGCCGGCGCCGATGGTCTCCATCGCGCTCGCGTTGATGTCGAGGGCACAGACCTGCTTGCCCTTGTCCGCCAGCGAAATGGCGAGCGGCAGCCCGACGTGGCCGAAGCCACCGACGATGACGACGTCGTATTTCGTCGAGCCCACCACGACTACCTCTTCGCCGCGGGCAGCTTCTGCTGAATGAACGCGAGCGAGTCGTCGATGATGTACGGCAGCTCGTGCTTCGGGCTCCAGCCGAGCTGGGCCTTGGCCTTCTCCGAGACGCCAACGCGAAAGCGCACGTCGGCCGGCGGCACCGGCATGTGCTTGAACCCGGGGAACGGCGTCGAAGGATTCACCCGCGCCCAGATCTGCCTCGCCAGCTCGTCCATCCGTAGGGTGTTGTTGCCGCAGATGTTGAAGTCGTCATTCTTGACGCCCTTCTGCAGCATCACCCGCAGCGCGTCGGCGGTGTCGGCGGCGTGCGTGAAGGTCCGGACCTGCTCGCCGTCGCCGAACATCTCGAACGGCGACTGCTTGATCATCGCCTTGTAGATGAAGTCCGGGATGACGTGCGCCATGCCGAAATCGACGCTGCCGTCGGCGGTCATGTCGGGCAGCTCGCCGCCGCCCACCGCGTTGAACGGGCGCAGGATGAGATAGTTGAGGCCCATCTCCTCGTGCGCGCCGCGGGTGAGGAACTCGCCGAACAGCTTCTGCATGCCGTAGTTGGTCAATGGCACGGGCTGCGTCAGCGCGTCGGCCTCGGTGACCGGCCGCTGCATGCGCTCATATACCATCGAGCTGGAGAAGTAGACGAAGGTCGCTTCGGGGCTGCAGGCCAGCGTGCAGTCGATGGCGTGGCTGAGCAGCTCGGTGTTGTCGCGCGCGATGCGGTACGGGATCTTGTGGAAATACTTGATGCCGCCGATCAGCGCCGCGAGGCAGAGGACGACGTCATATCCCTTGAACTCCACGGGATACATGTTGCGGACGTCCTTGTTGTAGAGCTTGAAGCGCGGATGATCGTAGAAATCGTGCTTCAGGTATCCATACTTCGAGAAGTTATCGACGACCGTGACCTCGAAGTCGTGCTTGAGCAGCTCACGCACGACGTACGAGCCGATGAAGCCTGCCCCACCCAACGCCAGGACCTTCCGCATCTGTGAATTTCCCCTGTTTCAAATTGCGGCGCACCCTGCCCGAAGCGGTCGCTCCGGTCAAGGCGGGCGTCGATCGCCCGGCCCGGGTATCGCTCGCGAAAGCCGCCGCTCGCCGGCCCGCTCCATCTTAGCAGGCGGATCCCTGACCCTACGGCAGCCTTGGACCATCCGGCTGCGAGCGTGGCCCCTGGGTCGCCGGTCATGCGAGGGACGGTGGGAAGCGCCAGAACGATGGGGAAACGACCACCACCTCGATCAGGTCGTGGGTGGCGTGCAGAGAGGATGGAATCCTGAAAAGCCGGCGGTCGCGAAGTCAAACCGCGCCGCGTACCCGGACCCGTTCGAGGACATCGAACGCTGCGCCGTGCAGTCCTGCTCGGCGGCACCGATTGGGATTACCGAATAGTTCTCGTCGCGCATTGAGTTGCGCGCGAGCCTGCTTCGAGCGCTGGCGCAGCGTGATAACGGCTGATGCTCATTTCCTTCAATGCGTAATCGTCCCGGAAAATATATCGGCAGGAAAGCGTGTTTCGCAGCGCGTTGGCGAGGGGCGAAGCGTCATCCCATGCAAAGACCGTCCACACAGCAGGCGCATCGACCACGGTCGTGCGCAGCTTTTGAAAATAACCAGGCTCGGCGTCCCCGCCGAACATGCGCAGGTCGTGCTTCAGGTATCGGGCCAGCGCGTAGGTCGTATTCACCGGCAGGATGATGACAGCGTCGTTCTGACCCGCATGAACATCAATGACCCGGGCGGCACCGCGCCAATCCTCCATCCGAAACTCGGCGTAGTAATGATGGAGGCCCAACGCCACTACGGTGGCAAGGCAGATCGCGATTCCGCCAGAAAGGGCTCGCGGCCGTATCGACAAGACGCCAGCCGCGATCATGACCAGGAATGCCGGTGCGAACAGTGAGTGATAGCGCGGCCAGAGCAGCGAGTTCTTGCGAACAATCCAGAACGCAGCCATCGTGATCGCATAAGGCAGAAGCGCCGTGATGAGCACAGCCCTCCGACGATCGGAGTCCGGGCCCTTCGCGCCGAAAATTGCGAGACATACTAGCAGCGCGAGCAGGACGAGGCCAGCGACTGGTTCCGGCCACCAGTCGCCCGTCAGTGGCTGACTTAGATTCGCCGTGCTGCTGCTGAGAAAGAAAGGCAAGGCAGGGTGTTGGCCCATGATTGCCGGATCCGTCATCTCGCTCAGTTGCCGATGGTTGATGGCAAGGTACGCCGCAAGCGCCGATGCCGGCAGCAGGAGAGCCCGGCTGGCGACGAGCGCACGTCGCGGCTCCGTGCGCCAGAAGAACCACAGCGCGCCGCCTTGGGCGAACAGAACGATGATGCAAAAGTAGTGGGAAAAAAGGGCTAGCAAAGTCAGGCCCGCGAAAGCGGCTTCGTCGCTGCGCGCTCGCGTGCGCAGCATGCGAAAGAAGAACCATGTAGCAAAGGATTGCAGACAAAGAGGCAGCGCGTAGTGGTTTGCTTCCTGCGCAAGGTGGACGAGCTGAGGCGATACTGCGGTGAGCAAAGCCCCAAGCAACGCGACCTGCTCATCGAAAGCCTCGCGGGCCCACAAGTACACTCCCAGCACCGAGAGCGCGCCCATAAGGGCGATCGGCAAGCGGATCGCGAAGTCCCCCTCGGCCCCTACCGAACGAATCCAGAGATCCATCAACAGGGCGTTCAGCGGGGGGTTGTGGATACGAGCGAGTTGAAAGACATGGCGGAGATCCAGCGCGGGCAGCCCGGGGCCAATCTCGCTGGGCCGCACATCGAAGAACCGCGTCAGCTCCTGACCCTTCGACCAGTTCAAGCGGATGATTTCGTCGATCCAGAAGGTTTTGTCGCCGAGGAGGAAGAGACGGAGCCCCGCACCGAGGGTGAGCACGGCGGCGAGCGGACGCCCGAAGAGGGCTCTCGGGGGCTGCTCATCGTTCGCCATTGGCCATCCTTGTCAGTCGGATACGGGTATGCCGGGAATCTCGCGCCATTCCACGGCGACGGAATCGTCGAAGAAACGAAGGCCCGGCCCTGTGAGTCGCAGGCGAAGAATGCGCGGCACGGATGTTCCTTCGAACAGGTGCTGCAGATCGGGAAGATAGCGAGGGAGATAGTTGACGATGATTCCTCCCCCGGCGTTTGCAGTCACGAGGCGAAGCGTATCCGTGTACCCGTTCGAGTACGAAGCCTCCAGGTAGACGGGCGGAATTTGAAATAGGGCGCGGCGAAATCGCCCCTTCCAGGACAGCCGCAGCGGTATGTCGGCGACCAGCAGATGGGTCGACATGGGAACCTCGACCCAGAGATCGCGATGCAACGTGCTGGACACCAGCCGGTGTGACGCGTCTGATTCGGCGACGGCACGCCGCCGCAGCAATAGGTGTCCCTGCTCGGCCACCACTACTTCGTAATGGGCGAGCAAGGCAAGCCAGGCACGGGGCGCCTCCTGAAGCGGGTTTCTGCCATCAATCGCATCCCAGTCGACGAGTACCGATTCTGGAGAAGAACGATCGGTGGAGAAAAAGTCTGCCGTTCGCTGGTCGAGCCAAGGGGTGTATGCCGCGTACATTTGCAGAGTCGGCAATGGCCGCCAAGCCTGACCGCTCGCCGGGCAGTGGGCGATTTCCCAGGGAAGGACCACGAGTGGGACGTCGGGCCGCAGGTGGCGGAGAATCCCCTCGGGAAGACGATCGCGGTTGAGCTGCCTGTCGCCGACTTGCCGCAGGAACTCGAGGTCCGTCCTGAAGTGGGTCGTGAACCCCGCGAGCAAACCCACGCGCGCCCCCTTAAAAATCGCGGAGAGATTTGCTTCGCGCTGTGCTGCGGAAGGCCCTAGCGCGGCGAGCAAGCCGACAGATCCGGCCACAAAACCCGCGAGCACAAGCAGCCTGCCGCGCTCTGCGACAAGCAGCAGACAGCAGAACACGATGAGCACAACGCCATGGAGATGGCGTAAATGCCCGGCGTCGTGGCGTATGAAGCTGTGTTTGAAGGCGATCGGGACCAGCGCCGCAAAGACGAGCGGGACGATGAGGAACCGTGAACGTCGCAGCAAGAGAAGAGCGCAGGCGGCGGAGTAGAGGCCGAGCGGCACCAGAGCCCAGGCCAATTGCACTTTCGGGGGCTCGACGGCCATTGCGAGGTCATATCCTTCCAGGATCTCCAGTGTGGCGCGCACCCAAGTGGCGAAGTCCCCGAAGTGCGAGAACAGCGCTGCCGCGGTGGCAGCGAGAACGGCGGTGAAGAGCAATCCAAGGCCGGTCACGACTTGTACGGCACGTCTGCTCTGGTGCTTCCACAGGTAGAGCAACAAGGCAATGGCCGTCATCGACAGCGCCGAGATGCCGAGGGCTGCCTTGACGAAGCCAAAGATGCCGGCGGAGACACACCCTGCGACAAGCAACCAGGGTTCGTCCCGATACACGCCGATCAGCAGCGCAACGCCCACGACGGCCAAGAGGTGGTATTCGGGATCCAGTGCAAGTCCTTCGGTACAAACGAAGGTGGCTGCAAACAGACATACGCCGAGCGGCGATCGCCGGTGCCGGAGCTCGATTACGAGCGTCGCGACGAACAATGCCTGAAAAGCGCCCATGAAGAGAATTGACCGACGCAGGTTATCGGGCAACGGACTGAGCAGGTATCCGAGCGGGCCATAGGCGAAGGAAAGATCGCGGCCGAAGACCCACCGCGACCGGGCCGCAAGGTTGAGCCCCAGGGTCCAGGAGCAGTCGAGGCCTGTGCAGGCAGTGAATGGCGACGCGGGGTACGACCAGAGTGCGGCCATCACCGCGGCCAGGACGCCGGTCGCCAGAAATGCTCGCGCGCGGGCAGTCGAGTTGGCCGGGGCTGCGGCGAGTCGGCGTATCATGATCGAACAGCACCATGCCGCCGGAAGCGCCTCCGGAATGCGAACATGCACCAGCGAAGGTCGTTGCGGTCGCCCCTCTGCGACATCGCGTGAAGCGCCTCGGCCGCATCCGCAGCAGGCGTGAAGGTGCGAACCTGTTCGCTGTCACGACGGTCTCGAAGGAAGACCTTCAGTATTGTCGTGGGCAATGCGGTCAGGAGCTTGTGGAAATAGTTGATACCGCCGCCAGGACCAAGACCGCGTCGTACCCTTTGAAAATTATGCTTGATGGAACGGTAGTGGAGAATTGCATTCACGACGTGACCTCGAAGTCGTCGATTCGGAGGAATCGGACGACGTCTTTACCGATGTGCCCGGCTCCGCGAGGGGACTCGCTTGGGCGCTTCCCATCCAATGCGATTTCGACGGTGCACCCTGCCCGAGACTCGCTCCGCGGTCAAGTCTGCTCCATGAAGCCGGAGGATGGGGTCATGGCCTAGATACAGGCACGCGCGGAGTTTGTTCTGCGACGGTGGACGGGCGCAGGCGAGTCGCGTACAAGAGCAGCCATTTACGACGAGGTTCGAGAGTGCCTGAGAGCGCGACAATGCAGCAATTCGGGCAGGATCTACCGGACCGCAAGTGTCCGATCTGCGAAAACGGATTGATGGACAGCGATTTCATCGCACGCGGGACCGGATCCGAGGACATCCGCTTCTCGGTGGCGCGTTGCCGGGACTGCGGATATGGCCGGAACCTTCCCATCGTGCCGGACGAGGAGATCGGCCGCTGGTACCCGCCAGTCTACTACGGCAAAGGGAACGTCCGCTTCAATGTTTTGTTCGAGCGTCTGGTTCGTCTCTTCCGCCAGCGCAGGGCGAGGGTGGTTGCCGGCAGGGCTCACGGCGGTCCTGTGCTTGACGTCGGCTGCGGCCGAGGCCTCATGCTTAGCTATCTCCGGGAGCTTGGTTTCGAGCCCCACGGCGTCGAACTGACGGAGGCCGGCGCGTGGCACGCCCGCAACAAGCTTCAGATCGACATGCACGTCGGCAAGTTAGTCGAAGGTCCGTTTCGAGCGGAGCAGTTCGAGGCGATCGTCTTCTGGCATTCCCTCGAGCACATGAGGGAACCCGAAAGGATTCTCCAGCATGCGGCGAAGCTGCTCAAGCCGGGAGGGCTTCTCGTCGTCGCCGTTCCCAATTCGGACAGCCTGCAGGCCCGGGCGTTCGGACCCAACTGGTTCCACCTCGACGTTCCCAGGCATTACGTTCATTTCGGAGACAAGTCGTTGCGCCTGCTGCTGTCGAAGCTGGGATTCAGGGTGACGCAGGAAGATCACTTCTCCCTCGAGCAGAATCCTTACGGTTGGCTGCAAAGCCTCTACAACGCATTGGGCTTCGACTGGAACTTCCTTTACGATCTGATCAAGGATCGGGGCGCCCGCAGCGTCTCGATCAGGAAGCATCCATTCCAGGCCTTGAGCACCGTCGCGCTCCTGCCGCTCTTTCTCCCCCTCTCGCTCGTCCTCACCGTGGTGGAGGCCGCGCTGCGAAAAGGCGGCACCATCGAGGTTTATGCGGTCAAGGAGGGAGTGATACCGGCGGGCGCGCAACATGGGGGAGCCCGATGATTCTTGGCAAACGCGTCTGCGTCGTCATGCCCGCCTACAATGCGGAAAAGACGTTGCGGCAGACGTTCGCCGAGATCGACCGCTCCGTCGTCGACGACGTCCTGCTGGTCGACGACGCATCGAGGGATCGCACCGTTGACATCGCTCGCGAGCTCGGTATCCACCACCTGGTGCACCCGAGGAACCGCGGCTATGGCGGCAACCAGAAGACCTGTTATGCTGAGGCTCTGGCACGCGGAGCCGAGATCGTCATCATGCTGCATCCGGATTATCAATACTCGCCGCGTCTGCTCGGAGCGATGGCCGGTATGATCGCGAGCGGCCATTTCGATGCGGTGCTGGGCTCGCGAATCCTTGGCGTCGGCGCGATCGCCGGTGGAATGCCGTTGTGGAAGTATGTGGCCAATCGCTTTTTGACGGCCTCCGAAAACGTACTGCTTAGTTACAAGCTGGCAGAGTACCACACCGGCTATCGTGCATTCTCGAGGCGGCTGCTCGAGACGCTTCCCCTCGAGGAGAACTCTGACGACTTTGTCTTCGACAACCAGATGCTGGCGCAGGCCGTCTGGTTCGGGTTCCAGATCGGGGAGATCTCCTGCCCGGCACGCTATTTCGCCGAGGCGTCGTCGATCAACTTCTCCCGCAGTGTCAAGTACGGCTTCGGAGTGCTGCGCACCGCCTTCGAGTATCGGCTGGCGCGCTGGGGCCTGCGGAAGTCGAACCTGTTTGCCCTGGAAGGGAAGAAGCTGCCGGCGAGGGGCATCGTAGGTCAGCCCAGCAATTCGAGCTTACCCAGTTCGATAACCCCGGGCTGATCGGTCGGGTCGAAGCGCAGGTGTGCGATGGTGCCGCATCGCCAGCGCTCTACCAGGTCTGAGGAGTCCAGGCGCAGCCGGTACTCCCGCCATTCGCCGGTCGGGCCCTCGAGCTGGACCAGCGCGGACCGGTCCTCGCTGAAGCTGCCCTGTCCGTCTGTGGCCCAGAACAGCTGCGCATGCGCCACCCCGTTGGTCGAGCGGCGCATGCGGAAGCGAAACTCGTTGACGCTGGCGCTTGGCACGGAGACAGCGAAGACAAGCTGCGGGTCAGTGGTCTGCGCCTCGTAGGTGGCGGTGGCGCCTCGTTTTTTCAGCAAGCGCAGCCCGCTGGTGACCACCTTTTTCGCCGCATGCAGCGCGACCAGCGGCCGGTCCGCGAGCCGGTGGAGCAGCTCCTTTCCCAAGGCGCGAACCGGCGAGGGAACGAAGGGGCGGACACGTTCGATCATCGGCTGCAACTTCTCGCGCCACGCAGGCTGGCGCGGAGGGTGTGGCCTCGCGCGGCCTGGCGGGCTGATGCGATCGGTCAGCTCGTGTAACCATTCGGGCCGCAGTTCGGCGTCGAGAGTGCGGCCGAAGCCCAATCGCTCGTAGAGGGCCCGATGCGCCGCGATACTCTGGTCGATGCTGCGGTGGCGAAGCTCACGTACGCGCGCGGTCAGCGCCTGGAGGGCAGCGGGGTCGCCGGAGAGCCGCACTAGCTCGCGCGCCGCCTCCCTGGTGGAGCCGACCACGACGCCGCCTCCGTCACGGCGGACTCGCTCGGCAAGCGCGCCGCGATCGGAGACCAGCGCCGGCGCTCCGGCGAGCTGCGCCTCGGAGAGCGTGTACGAGAAGGTCTCGTCCCACTCGGGCAGCAGCACGCAGAGATCGATTCCGCAGGAAACGAGCAGCGGTACGATCTGCCCGCGATCATACGGGCCGTGAAGGACCAGGCGATCGCCCAGGCCGATCTTGCGCAGCTCGATGCCGTAGTTGAAACGCTCGGTGTTCCCGAACACGTGCCATTCGAGAGGAAGGTCGCGCGTCAGCTCCATCAGCTCGCGGTAGCGCTGCGCTCCCTTGAGCGGATAGGCAATCTCGCCGAGGACACCGAGACGCAGCCGTTCACCCCGCGGCGGCCGCTCTCCTGCAACGGGGGCGTCGTAGCCGTGCTCGATCACCTCGACGGGAACGCGAAGGTGCTCGTGCACGATCCCTGCCGCGGTGCGCGAGGGCGCGATGATGGCTTTGGCCCCGCCCAGCGTGTCGAGCCACGCAGCGCGATGGCGCCTTCGCAGCTCGGCTGCGTCCATCGATGGCGGGGCCGCCAGCCGCGACTCCTCGAAGAAGGCGGGGACGCAGCCAGCGCCGCCAGCGGGGGCGCAGTCAGCCCCGTCTGCGGGGCAGGGACAGCGCTCGCCTTTGCCGAAGTCGAACAGGTTCCAGCTCGGACAAACCGCATAGTAATCGTGTGCGGTGAAGATATAGGGCACTTTCGCTTCGCGCAGCGTACGCCCCATCGCTACCGGCCAGAACATCAGATGGTGCAAGTGCGCCCAGCGAATCCCGAAGAGGCTTATCCAGCGCCGCACGATCGCCTGAACTTCATCGTCCTCGATCGAGTACCGCTCCACTGGCTGCGACAGGCCGAAGCGGAAAATCACTGGCGAATCGATCCGTCCGTCGAGGATCTCCGCGGCCACCAGTGCGTCGTGCTCCGGCCAAGCCATGATCGCGCGAGGCAGCGCAAGCGCCTGGACCAGCTCGCGCATGTGGTGCTCGGTCCCGCCGGGAGCCGACGCGAAGGGAGAAGAGTGCACGACGAAGAGCGCCGCGCCCCGTGCACCCTCGCGCAGGCGCGGGATATGGAACTTCAGCTCGCGGTGGAGGGGCGCAAGTGGATTGGTGCGGCAGAAAAAGGCGATATCGGGTCTGTAGGTCGGGTGCCTGGCCTGCAGTAGCTTTTCGTTGCGCAGCTCGAGTTCCCGGCCCGCATCGCCGAATGATGCCTTGCCCTTGTGCCAGACGAAGGCATCGTCGCAGAGCCGCACCTTGATGCCTGCCTTGCGTGCCCGCTGGCAGAGATCGTTCTCCTCGCCGAACCCGCGGCCGTAGGTCTCCTCGTCGAAGTAGCCGACCTTCTCCAGGACCTCGGCGCGGATGTACATGCAGAAGCCGACCGCGGTCGGCATCTCCGGCCGGACATGGCGCGAAACGCTGGTCACCACCTGCGCGAGGGACTCCGCGGTGTGGCCTGCGGGGATCGGGTTGTCGCCGAACTCCGGGATGCTGAAGATAGTGGCGTTGTTGGAGAAGGGCGTGACGATTCCTGTGGCCGCATCGATATAGGCCGTGGCGCGCAGCTGGTCGAGGTAGCTCGCGAACACCTCCGTGTCGCTGTTGAGCAGCAGCACGTCCCGCCCGGCGGCGTTTCGCAAACCGCGATTCGCGGTGCCGACGAAGCCAAGGTTTTTTTCGTTGGAGAGCACGACGACGCGCGAATCGTGCTCGGCAAGAGCCTGCAGATCGCCTTCGATATCGGGGTCGGTGCTCTTGTCGTTGATGAGCACCAGGCGGACGTCGCCCGTGGCGTGGCGGAGCGCCGCTTCGACGCACCGGCGGGTGAACTCTCGCGCATTGTAGATCGGCACCACCACGTCTACCCCGCGCTGCGCCTTGCCGGCGTTCTCCTTGCGGACGATGGCGATGAACTCGCTGTATCCGTCGAGCGCGCTTTCGCGCAGCTCGATGACGCTTCCGCCGGTGGCGGCGCACGCCTGACCCAACACGCGCTCGAACAACGGGCGGTCGAAGACGTGGAAATGGATGCTGTAATCTTGGGCAATCAGCTCGCGCGCGTGACGGTCCCTGTCCTCCGCGCCCATGTCGTGCGCGTGCGCGCTGTGCGCCCACTCGCAGAAGGACGCTTGATCCGCGTCGCTTCCCTTCCGGCCCCGTCCCCGCTCGTCGTCGAGGATGTGATCGAAGGACGTGACAGGCCGCAACTTATCGTGGGGATTGTCGCGATTCGGGACGGACACATAGAGGATCCCGCCCGGCGCGAGCACGCGAATCCACTCGCCGAGGGCGCGCAGCGGATCCCGCATGTGCTCGAGAACGTGATTGCAGATGACGAAGCTCTGGGACGCGGACGGTACGGGACCAAGATCTTCTCCCGACGCGATGATCGACGGCTCGACGACGTTCAGCTCGCGAAGCTCGGGATAGTGCTTGCGCAGGTCGGCGAGCGAGAGCCGATCCACATAGCGGACCCTCGCCGCTGCCGGCGGCGGCAGCGGGTTGTGGAGGGCGCCGATTTCTATCCCGTCGCCTCGAAGGAACCGGTCCGCCAGCTCGCGCCGGAGATCTGGAAGCCCTGAAGGCGGCAGCTGATCGAGCAGTGCCACCAGCGTCACCTCGATTTCGCCCGGACAGTCGATCGGATCGAATCGCAGCGCGGTCGTGGAAGCAGGGACCAGGCTGTGGCTCCCAGTCCCGAGAACCACGAGGCAGGCGTGAACCTCGCCGTCGGCGATGATGGGGAAGCGGACGCTGTTCTCCTCCGCGAACGACTCGCCGGCGAGCTTCCAGAAGAATTGTCCCGAGGCGCCACCCGACGGTGTGCGCGCGCGCAACTCGACCAATAACGCCCGCGGCGCGGTCTCCAGCGGCTGGATAAGGTCGAGCACGAACGAGGGGTCAGCGCCAGTACTCTCGAATCTGCAACCTGCGGAAAGCGCGGTGAGCGCACGCACGTTCCTCATGTTCCAGGCCGCCAGCGGGCGCTCACGGTCAGCGAGGACGGTACCGAGCCAGCTCGAGGCCAGCCAGAGCGACGCGCCGTCGCGGCGGGCCACCGCCACCCAGGCCGCCGCCGCGCGGGCCGCGCTGGAATCGGAGGGAACCTCGAGCGCAGACGTATTCCCGGACTTAGCGCCCGCGCTGGGCGAAAGCGCCAGCCGAAGTGATCTTCTCGCAACTCGGAACGCAGAGCCCAGCTTCGACTCGCGCGAAAGCGGCGCGAGCGCGGGCGGCTCGGCAGAGCTCTTTCCCGCAAAGCCGAGGAGCTGCCGGGCGAAAGCGTCGGCGTAGGCGTCAGGCGAATACTCGTCGAGCGCGAGCCGCCGCGCGCGCGCGCCCATCGAGAGGCTTTCTCCTCGCGCGCACAGCCGCAGCAGCGCCGACTCCCACTCCTCGGCGGTCGAGGCGAGATAACCGGTAGCGCCATTCTGGATCGCGGCCTCGTACTGCGACGTCGGCGAGGCCACGGCGGGAACACCAAAGGCTGCGGCCTCGAAGACCTTCAAGGCGCTCTTCCCGTTCGTGAAATCGTTGATCTCTTCTATCGGCGCAACTACCGCGGTGCAGCGCGCGATCAACCACGGATAGACCCGGAAATCCTGATAGGGAAGTCGCAGGACGCGTTCCTGGTATGCCGCAAGCGTCGGCGGGATCCCGGCGTGGCCACAGATCACCAGTCGCGCATCGGGCCGTTGCTTCAGCACGCGAGCCAGCGGCTGCGCTATGGAACTTAGATCGCCGTCGTGGGTATTGGATCCGCTGAGGTAACCGATCAGCGGCTCCCGCAGAAGGCCCCGGCGCAGGGGCGCCAAGGTGCGCGACAGCTGGAGGTAGGCGCGCGAGAGCAGGTTGGGGTGAACGACGCTGCGCGCGCCAATGGACCGCGCGTGGCGCGCGATGGTGGGCGTCGCGGCGATGCAGAAATCCACGTGCCGCAGCGTCTCCGAGAGCGAGGCGAAGTCGCGGCGGTACTCAGTAACCCGGTGCGGCGGAAAGCGCCGCAGGAACGTCATCCATTGCTCCACCTGCGAATCGAAGATCAAATCGTCGATATCGAATGCGACTGCCGCTCCCGTTCGTCGCGCTTCCTCGACGAGCCGGGCCACAGCGTCCGACCAACCCAGCCGAAAGAGCACCACGAGCGAGTATTGGCGGACCGTGTCGATGACGTCCGGGTCCGAGATCCGGGCCACGTTGGCGATGCAGCCCGACTCGCGAAGCTGCTCACAGGCATGAATGCATCGATAGCGAAATGGCGCGTCTTCGCGGTCTGCGACGAAGAGCACGCTGAGCTTCTGCAGCTCGGAGGAGCCCATCGGACCGAGCGCATGCATACGCTGCGCCCAGCGCTTGCTATCGGCCATCTCTCGCGCATCTTCGACCCGGCATAGGCGGTGCCGCATTTCTGCGAGCGAACGATCGAGCTCCGCTGCGCGCGTGCCTATCGCTGCGGCCTCGGTGCGGGTCGCGCCGAGCTGCCCCTGAACCGAGCCGAGATGGACGCGTACCCGCTCCAGCTCGCGAAGGTGAAGCTCGCTCATGCGCAGCTGCTCGACGGCTTCCGCCCTTGCCCCATCGAGATCGCGCTGGATGCTTCCGAGCTGACCGGTCGTCGCGGTGTGCGCGACGTGATATTCGGTAAGCTTCGCGTGCAGCTCGTCGAGCTGCGCGCGCAGCGCCGCCGCCGGACCCTCGCCCGGGCGCAGCGCTGTCGGCGCTTCCTGATCGTCTCCGTCGGTTGCCCAGGCGCGCGGCACCGCTCGAACGATGAACTGGTAGGCGTCGGAACTCGGGTTCCGTCCAAGCCAGGCGAGGACCGGCTCGGGCAGAGCGAGAAGGTCGGTGTGGAACTCGGTGAGACGCGGGTCGATCCGGACCGTGTCCGCGATCCGCGCCGCATAGTCGGTCCCGTGAAACAGATCCAGGATGTCTGCCTCGCCGAAGAAGCGCAGGTGCGTGTGGTCGAGCAGACCCTCGCGGGTGCGCGGGAAGCGTCCTTCCGCGAGCGCGAAGACCACCGACAGGTGGGTCACGTTCGGGATCGACGCGAGCAGGATCCCGCCCGGCTTCAGGTGCTCGCGCAGGATGCGCAGGCCGAGCGCCGGATCCACCAGGTGCTCGAGAACATCGGCTGCGATGATGACGTCGAAGTCGAACGGCAGCTGCTGGTGAATCTTCACCAGGTCGCCCTCGAACAGCTCGTCGCAGTGCTCGCGCGCGACCCTTGCCGAGTCGGGATCGATCTCGATTCCGGTGACGTGGCACTGCCGCAGCCTGCGCAGCGCGGACGAGAACGAGCCAAACGCGCAGCCCACGTCCAGCACGCGGCTGCCCGCCGGAACCAGCTGGAGCAGCTTCCCCCAGGAGGTGTCCGGAGGCGGATCGAAGGCGCGGGGATCCGAGTAGGCTGCGGGTTGGTCAGGCATGAGCAGGTGGCCTGTAGTGGACATCTACGGCAAGGTCAAGGTCACACGGGGCACGGGCGGGGCACCCTCGGTGGCCACGCCAGTGCAGGCGTTTCGGAGCGGAGCGAGAGGTTCGGGCTGAAGGCCGGGTCCTCGAATCGATCGGTGCGAAAGCGTTGCTGCAAAATCGCGGCTTCACGCAACAGCCGCCGTTGCCGGGCGACCGTGTCGTCGCCGCCACGGCTCTTCGATTCATGGTGCAACAGCTCTGCGTGCGGGTTGTAGAGCACGTGCAGACCGGCGGCGCGGAGCCGGAGGCAGAGGTCGACATCGTTGAATGCGACGGCGAGCGCGGGGTCGAGGCCACCCAACTCGAGGAACCGGTCGCGCCGCAGGAGCAGGCACGCGCCGGTCACCGCGCTGACCTGGCGTGTCGCGAAAGCCTCGCCGTTCGGTCCTGGCTCGTCCTCTCGAGCGCCCCGCAACAGGTGTCCGGCAGTGCCGAACATGCCGACCACGAGTCCCGCGTGCTGAACGCTTCGGTCCGGATAGAGCAGGCGTGCTCCGACCGCACCGACGCCGGGCCGGATCGCGTGCGCGACCAGCGCCTTCAACCAGCCGGGATCGAGGGGCTCGACGTCGTTGTTCAGCAGGCAGAGAAACTCGCCCGTCGCCGCCCGCGCGCCGAGGTTGTTCAGCGCAGAGTAATTGAAGGGCGCAGCTTCGCGCAGCACGCGCGCCCGCCCCTGCTCTGCGACCTGCCGGAGCAGCGTCAGCGCCGACAGATCTTTGCTGCCGTTGTCCACGAAGATGAGTTCGAGCGGTGCGTAGTCGGTGCGCTGCAGACCTTGGATGCAGCGGCGGAGCACCTCCGGCTGATCGCGAGTTGGGACGATGACGGAGACGCGGGGGAACTCTGCGGGGAGTGGCCAGCCGACGCGGCGTACGCCAGCGCGGCGCCCCGCATCGACCCGCAAGCCGGTGTAGCGCGCAACGATTTCACCCTCGCCGGTTGCGGCATCGTCCATGGCGGTAAAGCGGAGGCCGACGTGAGGCACGCGGCGCACGCGCGCTGTCAGCGCGAGGCATCGCAGGAGGATCTCGAGGCGCCCCGTCCCCTCAGTCTTTCGGAGCAGCTCAGTCCGGATCGCCACTCCGCGCGACACTGAGCTGCACTCCAGCAGCAAATCAAAATCGAGTTCGGGCCGAAACTGCGTCGCCGCGTCGAGCTGCAAAACATCTGCCTCTTCCGACTCGCGCGCGAGCAGCCAGAGCGCGTGCGGCAGCAGCCGGGCGCCCGCATCGAGGAAGACCACGAACTCTCCGCGTGCGTCTTCGACGCGCTCGATGCGCTCCCAACGATCGTAGAGCGAACTATCCGCGCTACCTCCGAGCAAGCTGAAGAGTGGCTTGCACGGGAGTTCCTCAATAGCGCGACGCACCCGCCCGGGTGGCGGGCTGGCGAAGCGGCGTAACCAGGAGTCGAGGCTGCGAACTGTTGCGAGATGGTCCGCGATGGTTCCATCGCCGATGCGTCCAGCGACCGCGCGGCGCAGAGCGAACTCGAGCTGGCGGGGGTCGCGGATGCTCTCGAGCGCGACCGCTGCCGCGCGGACTAGCAGCCCGGTTCCTTTCATTCTCGGGACATATCGCGAGCCCAGGAAGTGGACATCGCCGTCAGCGCCGCGACCGGAGCGCCCAGCCGATCAGCTTGTAAAGCATCCTCGCCCCGACGTTCTCGTCCCATTCGCTGCCGTCCCGCGCGGGCGCGACCTCGGTGAGATCGAAGCCGACGATGGTGCGCCCACTCTCTGCCGTCGCCCGGAGCAGGCTGGTCGCCATCTGGAACGAGAGGCCGCCTGGCACCTTGGTCCCCGTGTGCGGGCAGAGCGCCGGATCCAGGCCGTCGATGTCGAAGCTGACATAGACCTGCTGCGGGAGCGCGGCCACCATGCGCGCGCACTGCTGCGCCCAGGTCTCGCCGGCGAACCTCAGCTCGGCGAGGTCGGCGTCGTAGAAGGCGACGATGCGGCCGTCGCTCGAAGCGATGCGTTCGTGCTCCTCTTCACAAAGATCGCGGATGCCGACCTGCACCAGGCGCGCGACGCCGGGCAGGCGCCGCATCACGTTCTCCATGATCGACGCGTGCGACCACTCGAAGCCCTCGTAGGCGTGCCGCAGGTCGGCGTGCGCGTCGAAGTGCAGGACCCCGAAGGGCCCCAGGCTTGCAAACCGCGCAACGTGCGCCTCGATGGCGCCGAACGATACGGAGTGGTCGCCGCCGATGGTGCCGACCATCTTGCCGCGGTTCAAGAACAGCTCGGTAGTGGCGCGGACGTACGCGTTCATCTTCAGGCCGTACTCGCTGACCGAGGCGGCGGCCGCCTCCAGCGCGGGCTCGCCGTGCGTACCGCCGCGCGCGATCACATGCGCTGCCGCCAGGCGGGCGGCGTGGTCCCACGCCTTGACCTCCGGCGATTCTTCGAGCATGGCGATGCCGCGCTCGTAAGGCTTGCCCACTTCGACGTCGAAGAGATCGACCTGCCTTGAAGCCGACAGGATCGCCGCTGGTCCGCCGGAGGTGCCGCCGCCGTAGCTCGTGGTCGCCTCGAACGGCACCGGGATCAGCACCACCTGCGCCTCGGCCGGCGTGTGCGGGAGGCCGAAGACGCCCGACTGCTCCGGCGCGGCGGCGTTGGGATCGAAGGTCATTTGAGCAGCTCCAGCTCGACGGCGAGCTTGGGTCGGATGCCGGTGGCCTCGAGAAGCTCCTGCAGCTCCTTGCGCGCGCCGAAGTGCTCCTTGTGCACGCGGCGCGCGAGGATCAGCTCGTTCTTCAGCGAGTGCTCCCAACCGGTCAGCTCGGTCACCGTCACTTGATAGCCGAAGCTTTGCAGCACGAGCGCGCGCACCACGTTGGTCAGGTGCGCGCCCGCTTCGCGGCGGTGGATGGGGTGCGCCCAGAGCGTGGGCCAGGGGGCGAGCGCGCTCTTCGGATGTTCTTTCAGCTGCGCTGCGACCTCGGCCTGGCAGCAGGGCACCACCGCGATGTGGTCGGCGTTGCGACGGATCCCCAGCGCGATGGCGTCGTCGGTCGCGGTGTCGCACGCGTGCAGGGCGGTGAGGACGTGGATGCGCTCGGGCAGCGCGGTTGTGGTGACCTCGGCTGTGACCTGGGCTTCGACGAACTTCATCCGGCCGAACCCGAGCTTCTTGGCGCGCTCCTGCGAGCGGGCCACCAGGTCCGTGCGTGATTCCACTGAATATAAGATACTCGTGCTATCCTTCAGGAACAGCTCGTAGAGGACGAAGCCGAGGTAGGCGTTCCCTGCGCCCACATCGACGATCACCGGCGCGTCGGGGTGGCGCTCGAAAGTTTCCCGCAGGGCAGGCTCGAGCAGCTGCACGAGGTGGTTTACCTGCTTGAGCTTGCGCAGCGAATCGGCTTGCAGCGCGCCGTCGCGACCGACCAGGTGCAGCTCCTTCAGCAGCGCAACCGACTGGCCGGGCAGGAGCTCCTTGCGGACCGCGTCGCCCTTGGCCTGCTTCATGGCGCGTGCACCTATCACGGTCCTGTGGCAGAGGGGAGGCAATGGACCTCTTCGTCGTCTGCGCGCCGGGGCTCGAGCCGGTGACCGCGGCAGAGGTGGCGGCGCTCAGTCTCGACGGCCGCGCGGTGCCGGGCGGGGTCGAGCTGCAGGGAGATCTGCAGACCGCGGCTCGGCTCAACCTCTGGCTGCGCACCGCCTCGCGCGTGGTGGCGCGGCTGGGCAGCTTCACGGCGAAAACGTTTCCCGAGCTGGTGCACAAGGCGAAGGAGCTGCCCTGGGAAATGGCGCTGCGGCCGCGCGCGCCGGCCGCGCTGCGGGTCACCTGCCGCAAGTCGAAGCTCTACCATTCGGACGCGGTGGCCGAGCGGTTGCGGACGGCGATTGAAACGCGGCTCGGCGCGCCTGCGCCCGTGGCGGGCGAGGACGACGACGGCGCGCAGCTCTTCCTCGCGCGCTTCGATCACGACGTCTGCACGGTGAGCGCCGACACCAGCGGCGCGCTCTTGCACCAGCGCGGCTACCGGCTCGCGCCCGGACTTGCGCCGCTGCGCGAGACGCTGGCGGCCGCGCTGCTGCTCTCGTCCGGCTGGACGGGCGAAACGCCGCTCTGCGATCCGCTCTGCGGTGCGGGGACCATCGCCATCGAGGGCGCGCTGATCGCGGCGGGCCGGGCGCCGGGAGCGGGCCGCTCGTTCGCCTTTCAGCGCTGGGCGAAGGCGCCGCCCCTGCCGGCGCTGCCGCCTTCGCGCGCGGCCGGGCTCTCGATCGAAGCCTCGGACCTCGACGCGGGCGCGATCACCGCCGCACGCGCCAACGCACAGCGGGCCGGGGTGCAGATCCACTTCGAGCAGCGCGCGCTCGCCGATCTGCCGCCGCGCGCAGGGTCAGGCCTGGTCGCGACCAATCCGCCTTACGGCGTCCGCATCGGGCCGGCGACCAATCCGCTCGGCGGCGACCTGGACGCGCTCTATCGCGAGCTCGGCCAGGTCCTGCGCGCGCGGAGGCCCGGATGGCAGCTCGCGGCGGTGGTGCCACACGAGCGGCTGGGCCGTGCCATCGGTCTCGGCATGCAGCGGCTCCTGAAAACCCAGAACGGCGGGCTACCGGTGGAGCTGATGCGCGGCGGCGGATAGTGCACGGCTGGCGCTGCGGTGCTCAGCCGCCGATGCGGATCATCGAGCGCGCCTGCTCGGGCCCCCCCGCCTGCTGCCGCGCGATCAGCTCGGCCGCTGGCGCGTGACCGGCCTTCTTGCGCTGCAGGCCCTGCTCAATGAGCGCGATCAGATCGCCGTCGCTCGCGCCCGCGCGCAGCGGCCCGCGCAAGTCCAGCTCGCCTTCGTCGAGCAGGCACCAGCGGAAGTGGCCGTCGGCGGTGAGCCGGGTGCGATTGCAGGTGCCGCAGAACGGCTCGGTCATCGCGGCGATGATGCCGATGCGGCCGGGCCAGCGCGGGCCCCCGCCGCGGTCGGTCGCCTGGTAGAGCTGCGCGGTCTCTTCGAGGCCGACCGGGAAGAGCTGAAGCTCGCGCTCCAGCCGCTCGCGAATCTCCGCCGCGGCGAGCATTCCCTGGCCGTCGCCCCAGGTGTTTCCTCTGAATGGCATATACTCGATATATCTAACTTCGACGGGCAGCTCGCGCGCGAAAGCCCGGGCGAGGTCCACCAGCTCGTCGTCGTTCACGCCCTTCATCGCCACCGCGTTGACCTTCACCTTGGCGAAGCCCGCTGCCGCCGCGGCGCGGATGGCGCGGGCCGTCTCCTCGCAGCCGTCGCGCAGCGTGATGGCGCGGAAGCGGTCGGGCCGCAGCGTGTCGAGCGAGAGGTTGAGTGCGTCCACGCCCGCGGCGCGCAGCGCGTCCAGGTGCTCCTCGAGGAGCAGCGCGTTCGACGTCATGGCGAGCCGCTCGAGGCCGTGGGCCTTGAGGGCGCCGATGCGCGCCACCAGCGCGTCGATGTCGCGGCGGACGAGCGGCTCGCCTCCGGTCAGGCGAATCTTGCGGACGCCCAGCCGCACGAACAGCGCCGCCAGCCGCTCGATCTCCTCGAACGACAGGAGGTGGTCGCGCCCCAGCAGCGGCACGCCCTCTTCCGGCATGCAGTAGGTGCAGCGCAGGTTGCAGCGCTCGGTCACCGAGATGCGCAGGTAGCTGTGGGCGCGGCCAAAAGTGTCGAGCATCCCCTGCGCCCGCGCCGGGCCGCGCGCCGCAAGCCCCAGCGCGGCGGCCGCGGCCGCGTCGAGCGGAGCGGCTTTCGGAGCGGTGAGGATGGGGAGTGACAAGGCGTCCATTGATGCCCGGTATATCCCTCGCCCGTCGAGGAAGAAAGGCATAGGTCACTCCAGCGAGCGGATGAGCGCGCGGCGATCCACCTTGCCGGACTCGGTGCGAGGCAGGGCGTCGAGGCGGACGATGCGCCGCGGGATCTTGAAGCCCGCCAGCCGGCCGCGCAGGAAGGCCTGCAGATCGCAATCGTCGCGCAGCGCTACGAAGGCGCAGCCGACCTGCCCCCAGCGCTTGTCCGCGATCGGCACCACGGCCGCCTCGATCACCGCCGGGTGCGCGAGCAGCGCCGCTTCGATCTCTGCAGGGTAGACGTTCTCGCCGCCGCTCAGGATCAGATCCTCGCGGCGCGCGTGCACCGTCAGCCGGCCGCGCGCGTCGAGCGCGCCCAGGTCGCCGGTGCGAAACCAGCCTCTCGGCAATGGCGGCTGGCCCAGATAGCCGCGCATCAGCGCGGGGCCACGCACCTCGATCTCGCCGCCTTCGATGCGCACCTCCATGCCGGGCATCGGGGGCCCGGCGGTGGCGCCGTCGGCCTCGCCGGGTCGCTCGCAGGTGACCTGCGCGCAGGTCTCGGTGAGCCCGTAGGTCTGCAGCACCGGCAGCCCGGCTGCCCGCGCCTGGTCGAGCAGCGCCTGCGGCACCGGACCTCCGCCGATCAGCGCGGCGCGGACGTGCGAGAGCGGCCGCCCGGTGTGCTCGAGAAGGCGCGCGAGCGTGCTGGCGACGAGGCTGACGTGGGTCGCTCCGCTTTCGAGCGCGCGGGCGACCTCCGCCGCGTCGAAGCGCTCGTGCAGCACCAGCAGCGCGCCCGCCTCCGCGCAGCGCAGCGCGATCGAGAGCCCGCCGATGTGAAACAGGGGCAGGCAGCAGACAAAGCGCGAGCTTTGGTCGAGGCCGATCACCGCGTTCGACGCCAGCGCGCTGGCGCGGAGCTGCCCCGCCGTGAGCTGCGCCGCCTTGGGTGCGCCGGTCGTCCCTGAGGTGAAGAGCAGGAGCTGCACGTGATCCTGAGACTGCGCGCGCAGCGGCTGCCCGGTCCTCGCGGGCGGGAGCTGAGCGGCGGAGGAGGCGGGCTGCAGCGAGGCGATGAGCGAGTCGGTCTCGATCGCGGTGAGTCGCGGATTGAGCAGCGCCAGCGCCGCGCCCGCGCGGGCCGCCGCGTGCACCAGCGCGACGGTGTCCGGCGAGCTCACTCCCGGCGCGAAGAGTCGCAGTCGGTCGCTGGCAGCGAGGGCGGCGAGGGCGGCGATGCGGCCGTGCCAGTCGTGGACGCGCTCGTCGAGCTGCGCCCAGGTGAGGGACTCGCCGCGGAACTCGATCGCGGGGGCGTCGGGCCGCAGGCGCGCGGCGCGCGCGACCGGACACTCGAAGCGCGCCCCCGGCGTCATGAGAGCGACAGTCCGAGGCCGAGCGAGAGTCCGAGGCCGGGCATCGCCGGGATCGCGATGCGACCGCCGCGCGGCGCCAGCGGGTCGGCGCAGAGATCCTCGAGCAGGAGCGCGCCGGTCGCGAGGCCGGCCGCGGGCTGCGGGCCGTGCGCGAGCAGCGCGGCAGCAAGGTGCGCCGCGGCGGCGCGCGCGATCGCGCCGTCCAGCGAGCTCGTCACCACCGTCGCGATCCCGCGGCCCCGCGCGCGCGCCGCCAGCCGCAGCGCCGGCAGCAGGCCGCCGAGCGCCATCGGCTTGAGCACGATCACGCGCGCCCGCTCCAGCGCCGCGTCCGGATCGCTCACGCACAGCTCGTCCGCGGCGATGGTCACCGCGGCGCCCTCGAGTCCTAGCAGGTCGCGCGTGGGCTGCTCGCACAGCTCGATCCCGAGCGGCTCCAGCTCGCGCAGCAAGCGCAGCGCCTCCGGGGCGGTCCACGCGCCGTTCGCATCGATCCGCAGCAACAGTTGCGGCCCGACCGCGTCGCGCACCACCGCTGCACGCGCATAGGCGTCTTCGGCAGAGACCTTCAACTTGAGCGTGCGGAAGCCGTTCGCAGCGGCGCGCCGCGCCTCGCGGGCGAGCTCCGCCATCCCGGGCGAGACGAGCAGGGCGGAGACCTCCACCGCGAGCGGCGCGCCCGAGGCCAGCATGCGCGCGAGCGGAACCCCCTCGCGCTGCGCCGCCAGATCGAGCAGCGCCAGCTCGATCGCGTGCCGCGCGGCCGGAGTGGCCCGCAGCGCGTCCAGCTCATCGAGGCGCAGCGGCGGCCGCTGCAGCGCGCGCTCGGCCTGCTCGAAAGTCTCGGTGCCGACCTCGGGAACGATGGCCGCTTCGCCGAGCCCGATGCCTGCCGTCCCCTCGAGGAGCCGGACCACGAAGCCGACCCTCTCCGCGACCCCGCGCACCGGAGTCCGCAGTCGCAGCCGATACGGCCGCACCTCGAGTTGGAGCGCCCGCCTCATCGCCGCGACCGTTCGCGGGCGAATGAGCGACGGTCGAAAGTCGCCGCGGCGGGGGGGAGCACCCCTCTTGGGGCGACCCGTACGGAACGTACGTTTCGTACGGTGCACCCGAGGGCGTCTTGTCCGATTTGCAACGTACGTTTCGTACGAAACGTACGGGTGTCCCAAGAGAGACCCCTTCCCCCCTCGACCCCCGGTGCCGTCACAGCAGCATTCCGGCGGCCATCAGCGCCGCGGCGGCGAGCTGGAGGCGGGCCGTCTCGCCCAGCGCGGGATTGAGCGCGGCGCCGTCTTCGCGGAAGACGCGCTTCAGCGGCGGCCAGAGCAGTGGCAGCGCCAACAGCGCGAGCGGCTTGCCGGGCAGGAAAGGAATCGTTGCGAACGCAATGATTGCCATGAGCAGATATTCGGCGCGCGTCGCGGCCGCGCCCAGCTTGACCGCCAGCGTGCGCTTGCCCGCGCTCGCGTCGGTGACCCGGTCGCGCAGGTTATTGACCACCAGGATGGCGGCGGCGAAACAGCCGACCGGCACCGCGGCCAGGAACGCTTCGGGCGGAAGGCGCAGCGCCTGCACGTAGACGGTGCCGACCGTGGCGACCAGCCCGAAGAAGACGAACACGAAGACTTCGCCGAGCCCGTGGTAGCCGAGCGGCCACGGCCCGCCGGTGTAGAGCCAGCCCGAGGCGATGGAGGCGATTCCCACCAGGAGGATCGGCCAGCCGGCGACCGCGGCGAGCCAGGCGCCGCTCAGCGCGGCCAGCCCGAAGCAGGCGAGCGCGGCGCGCTTCACGGTGGCGGGCGCGACCAGGCCGCTCTGGGTCACGCGCCGTGGGCCGACGCGCGCCTCGGTGTCGGCGCCGCGCTTGAAATCGGAGTAATCGTTCGCGAGGTTGGTTCCGATCTGGATCAAGATCGAAGAGGCCAGTGCCGCCAGGGCTGGGCCCGCGCGGAAGGCGCCCATCCGCTGCGCGAGCGCGCTCCCGACCACCACCGGCGCCACCGCCGCCGTCAGCGTCCGGGGCCGCGCCGCGAGCAGCCAGACGGCGACCTGCATCAAGGCCTCCGCGGGAACTTCTTGAAGTCGGGTTTGCGCTTCTGCTTGTAGGCGTCGCGGCCCTCCTGCGCCTCCGGGGTCATGTAGAAGAGCATGGTCGCGTTGCCCGCCAGCTCCTGCACGCCGGCCTGCCCGTCGAGCGCGGCGTTGAACGAGCTCTTCAGCATGCGCAGCGCGAGCGGGCTCATGGCGAGCATCTCCTCGCACCACTTCACCGTCTCGTCCTCGAGCTGCGCGAGCGGCACCACGGTATTGACCAGCCCCATCTCCAGCGCCGCTTGCGCGTCGTACTGCCGGCAGAGGAACCAGATCTCCTTCGCCTTCTTGAGGCCGATCATCGAGGCGAGCGTGCTCGACCCAAAGCCGCCGTCGAAGCTGCCGACGCGGGGGCCGGTCTGGCCGAAGCGCGCGTTGTCGGCGGCGATGGTGAGGTCGCAGACGACGTGCAGCACGTGGCCGCCGCCGATGGCGTAGCCGGCCACCATCGCGACCACCGGCTTGGGGAGCGAGCGAATCTGCTTTTGGAGGTCCAGCACGTTGAGCCGCGGCACGCCGTCCTTGCCGACGTAGCCCTGCTCGCCGCGCACGCGCTGATCGCCGCCCGAGCAAAACGCCTCGTCGCCCGCGCCGGTGAGGATGACGACGCCGATCTCCGCGTCGTCGCGCGCGTCCTCGAAGCACCGCTGCAGCTCGAAGAGTGTCTGCGGGCGGAAGGCGTTGCGCACCTCGGGCCGGTTGATGGTCACCTTGGCGATGCCGTTCAACTTCTCGTAGACGACGTCCTCGAAGTCCTTCGAGACCTTCTTCCATGGGCGCTTCATGCGGTCCTCCAGTCGAATCGGGTGTAATGGCCTGCGCCCTCGATGATCTGCAGTTCAGCGCGCGGCAAGAGCGCCTGCATGCGCCGGGCGATGGCGACGTACTTCTCGTCGCGCTCGCCGACGACGAGCAGCGTCGGCGTCTGCAGCTTCGGCAGCTGGGACCAGAGCGAAGGCTGCGCGCCCTGGCCGAGGTGGCGCAGCACGCTCGCGAGGCCTTCGGCGCGGTGGCTCCGGCGGCCCGCGCGCAGCGCCGCGTGCGGTTGGCCGGCGAGGGCGGGATTCGCCTCCCAGCGGCGCAGAAAGGCGTCGATGCCTTCGCGCTCGAGAAGCTGCGCGAGACCCTCGTCGGCGACGCGGCGGGCGGCGCGGTCGGCCTCGTGCTCGAGGCCCGGTGAGCCGCTCTCGAGCACCAGCCGCTCGACGCGCCCGGGCGCCCGCAGCGCCACGGCCAGCGCCACGGCTAGCGCCAGGCGCGCGCCCATCGAGTAGCCGCCGAGGATGAATGCGCCCTCATTCAACAGCGCGGCGAGCTGCGCGACCGCCGCGTTCCAGCTCGTCGCGGGGGGCGCAGAGCCGTGGCCGGGCAGCGCGGGGGCGATGGAGTCTGCGTCTGCGTGTCCGAACAGTTCGGGGGTGCCGGTGAATCCGTGCAGGAGCAGTCGCTTCACGGCGGATCTCCGAGCGCGGCGGCGACGGCTGCGTGGAGAGCGCGGTGGTCCTCGACGTTGCGCGCGCGGTTGGTCTGGACGGCGATCAGCTCGAGCCCGCGAGCCTCGCGCAGCGCGGTGCGCAGCTCGTCCGGGGTGGAAGGGTGGTGGAGGCGCGCGCCGCACAGGATCGCGACGTGCGCTAGGTCCACGCCCTGCGGGGTGGCGAAGAGCGGCTCGAACTGGTCGGTGTGCTGCGCGATCGGAAGGAACGAAAAGATGCCGCCGCCGTCGTTGTCCACGCAGACGACGGTAAGCGGGACGCCGAGGCGGCGCGCGGCGAGCAGGCCGTGCAGGTCGTGCAGCAGCGCGAGGTCGCCGATCAGGAGCGTGGTCGGCCGGCCCGTCGCGGCGGCCGCGCCGAGCGCGCTGGAGACGACGCCATCGATGCCGTTGGCGCCGCGATTCGAGAGGACGCGGACGCCCGGCGCGGCGCGGTCGGCCCAGGCGTCCGCGTCGCGGATGGGCATGCTGCTGGAGATGAAGACGAGCGCGTCCTCGCGCAGGGCCGCAGCGGTCTCGCGCGCGACCAGCGGCTCGGTCAGGCTGGTGAGCGCGCGCTCGCACGCGGCGGCGGCGCGCGCTTCGGCCTCGCGCCAGAGTTCCGGATGCGCTGCGCCCGGATGCGCCGCGGCGGCGAGCGCACGGCAGGTCGCGGCGGCGTCGCCGAGCAGCGCGAGCGCGGCGTCGTGGTTCGGATCGACCACCTCGTCGCGCTCGCTGATGACGACGGTGAACGCGCCCGCGAGCCACGCCTGCAGCACCTTGCTGGTCAGCCCGCCGCCGACGCGCACGACCGCGTCCGGCCGCAGCGCGCGCGCCCAGCGCTCGTCGCGCAGGATCGAGTCGTAGTGCGAGATGCAGCCCGGCAGCGCGTAGCGGACCTGCGATGCGGCCTCCGCCAGCACCGCATAGCCCAGCCGCTCGGCGAGCGCGCCCACCGCCGCGGGCAGCTCGTCCTGCGCGTCGCGCGGGCCGCAGACGATCACGCCGCGCGGGCGACTCGACAGCTCGCGCGCGGCCGCGGCGACCTCGGGCGCCGCGACGCCGCGAACCTGGCGCAGCGCCGGCGCGTTGCGCAGATCTTCGGGCAGCGGGCCTGGCACCGGCGCGAGCGGCTCGCGGAAGGGCGCGTTGAGGTGCACCGGCCCCAGGCGGGCACGCTCGACGGCGCGGGCCGCGGTGGCGCGCAGGTGCGGCAGCGCCAGCCCCTCGGGCACGCCCAGGTCGGCGAAGAAGCGCACGTGGCCGCCGAAGAGGTGCTGCTGATCGATCGTCTGCGGCGCGCCCCAGCCGTGCAGCTCGGGAGGCCGGTCCGCGGTGATGGCGACCAGCGCGACGCCGCTCGCCTCGGCTTCGAGGATGGCGGGATAGAAGTGCGCGCCGGCGGTGCCCGAGGTGGCGATGACCAGCGCGGGCCGCTGCGTCGCCTTGGCGGCGCCCAGCGCGAAGAAGGCGGCGCTGCGCTCGTCGAGGATCGACCGCGTGGTGAGCTGCGGCTGCCGGGCGCACGCCAGCGCGAGCGGGCTCGAGCGCGAGCCGGGGCACACCACCGCCTCGCGAACGCCGCCGCGCACCAGCTCGTCCACCAGGGCGCGCGCCCACAGCGCGTTGAGGTTGGGCGCGTCGCTCACGTCGCTCACGTCGCTCACGTCGCGAGACCTGGGCGCGTCGAGGCCGGGCTCATGGTGCCACCCCGAGCGCGTCGAGCAGCGCGCGCGACTTGAGCTCCGTCTCGGCCCACTCGGCGTCCGGCGACGAGCCGCGAACGATTCCGGCGCCGACGAAGAGCCGTGCCGATGCGCCCCGGACCAGCGCCGAGCGCAGCGCCACCGAAAGCTCGGCGCGGCCGGGGCCGATCCACCCGACCAGCCCTGCGTAGAGGCCGCGCTCGAGCGGCTCGTACAGCGCGAGGAAGCGCAGCGCCGCCGCGGTCGGTACGCCCGCGACGGCCGGAGTGGGGTGGAGCGCGGCGACCACGTCGGCGACGGAGCGGCCCGGCGAAAGGCGTGCGCTGATCGGCGTGACCAGATGGGCGACGTTCGCGAGCTCGCGCACGTCGGGCTCGGGCCGGCGCTGCACCGCGCCTGCCACGCCGTCGAGCCCGTGCACGATGTGGTCGACGACCCAGCGGTGCTCGCGCAGCTCCTTCTGCCGCCCGAGCAGAGCGGCGCCGTCGCCGGGCCGCGCGGAGCCGGCGAGCGCCTCGGTGCGCAGGAGCGAGCCTTCGATGCGGCAGAGCGTCTCGGGCGTCGAGCCGAGGAAGGCCGCGCCATCGTCGCCGCGCAGCAGGAACGTCCGGCAGGTGGGGTGCTGCGCGGCGAGGGCTTCGAGGACGGCGGGCGGATCGATGGGCTCTTTGGCGTCGACGCGGAGCGCGCGGGCCAGCACCACCTTGTCGAGCTCGCCCCGGTCGATGGCGGCGAGCGCGCGGGAGACCAGCGCCGACCAACGCTCGCGGTCGCCCGGCTGGGACACGAGCTGCGCGCGCGGCGCGGCGTGCTGGCGCGTTGCCGCGGGTCCATCGGCGCCGGCGCGCAGCGTGGCGAGGGCCCCGGCCAGCCGCTGCTCGCAGCCGTCTCCGAAGGCGGCGGCGAAGTGGCGACCGCCGCGCGACCAGCAGAGCAGCGACGGCAGCGTCCAGCGCGCGGTGGCGAAGCCCGCCCAGTCCGCGCCCATCGGCCGCGCCCGATCGAACGCGATGGCGCCGAACCAGGGCCCCGGCGGCTCGGGCGCGCCCGGCGGCCAGGCGACCGCCTCCTCGAGGTCCGCGAGCAGCCGCCGCAACGTCGCTCCCTCGTGGCGAGCGGCCTGTCCGAACGCCGCCGCGCGCAGGCCGCCCTGCGGGTGCTCCCAGAAGAACGCGGGCGCGCCCAGCGCCGCGGTGGCGGGGCCGGCGGCCTCGGCCCACGCGGCGCGCAATTTGTGGGGAGCTGCCTGCGGGACCACCCTCACTTCACCTCCTGTTTGGCTGCCGGCCGCTGCGCCTTCGCCTTGCCGCCGCTCTGGCCTAGGTCTATACACCACGTACTTTCAAAACATTCTGAAAGCTCTGATGCAATCGATTCGCGCAGGGCAGTTCGTCGCAGGACGAGGCCCGCTGCGGGCGAAGGGAATGGCAATGGATCCAGTGGTCCCCGACACGGCGCTGACGGCGCGCGCGCGCAGGCCGGAAGGAACGCGCGTCTCGATCGGCTCGCCTCGCGGCGCCGTCGAAGTCGGCGGGCGCGCCTTCGTGATCATGGCCGGGCCCTGCGCCGTCGAGAGCCAGGCGCAAATCGAGCAGGCTGCGGAGGCCGTGGCCGCCGCGGGCTGCCCGGTGCTTCGCGGCGGCGCGTTCAAGCCCCGCACCAGCCCGTACTCGTTCCAGGGCCTGGGTGAGGAGGGCGCCCGGCTGCTCGCCCGCGCCGCGCGCCAGAACGGCCTGGCGACGGTGAGCGAGATCCTCGACGCCTCGCAGCTCGAGGCGCTGGAAGACGTCGCCGTGCTGCAGGTCGGCGCGCGCAGCATGCAGAACTTCTCGCTGCTGCAGACGCTGGCGCGCTGTGGCCGGCCGGTGCTGCTCAAGCGCGGCCTCTCGGCCACCATCGACGAGTGGCTGCTCGCCGCCGAGTACCTGCTCGCCGGCGGCAACGATCAGGTCATCCTCTGCGAGCGCGGCATCCGCACCTTCGAGACCGCGACCCGCAACACGCTCGATCTCGGCGCGGTGGCGCTCTTGAAACAGCGGACGCATTTGCCGGTGCTGGTGGATCCCTCCCACTCGAGCGGCCGGCGCGAGTTGGTGATCCCGCTCTCGCTGGCGGCCGCAGCGGCGGGCGCCGACGGCCTGCTGGTGGACGTGCACCCGCACCCGGACCAGGCGCGCTGCGACGGCGCGCAGGCGCTGCTGCCGCGCGAGCTGCACGAGCTGGTGGCGCGCCTCGACCCGCTGCTCTCTGCGGTGGGTCGCACGCTCTTCCGCCCCGAGCCGATGGCGGCCACCAACGGCACGCGGCGAAAGGCGGTGGCGCGATGAGCGCCGAGGTGCAGCAGATGTTCGCCACCATCGCGCGCCGCTACGACGCCGCCAACGATCTGCTCTCGCTCGGCGTGCACAAGGGCTGGCGCAGGCAGGCGGTCCTGCTCTCGGGCGCGACCAGCGGCCAGCGGGTGCTCGACTGCGCCACCGGCACGGGGGATCTCGCGCTCGCCTTCAAGCGCGCGGTGGGCCGCGGGGGCGAAGTGATCGGCACCGACTTCTGCAGCGAGATGTTGGCCTCCGCGCCCGCCAAGGCAGCGCGCGCTGGCCTCGAGGTCAAGTTCGAAGTGGCCGACGCGCTGGCGCTGCCGTACGCGGCGCGGCGGTTCGACGTCGCCTCGATCGCGTTCGGCATCCGCAATGTGGACGATCCGCTCCGCTGCCTGCGCGAGCTGTCGCGGGTGGTGGTGCCGGGCGGCCGCGTGGTGGTGCTCGAGTTCGGCCAGCCGGGCGGCGCGTTCGGCGCGCTCTTCCGCTTTTACAGCCGCGCCGTGATGCCCCTCATCGGCGGCCTCGTCACCGGCAACCGGGGCGCCTACGAGTACCTCCCGCGCACCGCCGCGGCGTTCCCCGCGGGCGACCGCTTTCTGGCGCTGATGCGCGAGGCCGGCACTTTCTCGGAGGTCCGCGCGACTCCGCTCCTCTTCGGCACCGCGTTCGTGTACCTCGGGATCGTCCGGTAGACTGCGCGGCGATGCGCAGCAATTCCTGATACCGTCTGCCGCCTCTCACGAGGAGCCGGACATGAAAATCGCTGCTGCGGCGCTGATCGCGACGATTTCCTTTTCTGCAACCGCCAAAGAGACCATCCGCATTGCCTTCGTCGGGCCGCTCACCGGAGGCAACTCGGCCATCGGGCTCGGCGGGCGCAACTCGGCGGATCTCGCGGTGCGCCTGCGCAACGCGGATCCCAAGGCGAAGTACCAGTACGAATTGGTGGTGCTGGACGACGAGTGCAAGCCGGATGCGGGCGTGCAGATGGCGACCCGGGCGGGGTCGGACCGCACCATCGTCGCGGGAGTGACGCACTATTGCTCGGTGGTGGCGATGGCGGCGGTCGACACCTGGCACCGCTTCGGCGTGCCGGTGATCGTCTGGGGCGCGGTGCTGCCCGACATCACCTACGCGAACGACTTCAAGGAGATCCATCGCGTCAATGGCACGATGATCAACCAGAACGAGGCCAACGCGAAGCTCATTGCCGGCCAAGGCTACAAGAAGATCGCCATCATCCATGACACCACCGATTACGGAAAAGGCCACGACAAGTACTTCACCCAGTTTGCCAAGCAGGACGGCGCGGAGATCGTCGGCGACTTCGGCGTCACCGCCGATCAGCAGGACTTCACCGCGGAGCTGACGCAGATCAAGGCGCTCAATCCCCAGGTACTCTTCTTCGGCGGACTGACGCCCATCGGCGTCCGCATCCGCGCGCAGATGGACAAGCTGGGCCTCAAGGCGCAATTCGACGGCACCTCGGGCATCGTCAACGACGACTTCATCAAGGCGCTGGGGCCGCTCGCGGAGGGAGCGCTCGCCTTCCGCGAAGGCGCGCCGGCGGAGAAGCTCCCCGGCGGAAAGCAGTTCGTTATCGATTATCAGAAGGCGGGATATGGCAACCCGCCCGAGGCGTATGGGCCGTTCGCTTATGCGGCCGCGATGCTGCTGATGGACACCATCGAGAAGGTGGGCCCCGACCGCAAGAAGATCATTCGGCAGCTCGCGCCCGCGCACGTGAAGGAGGTGGACTCCATCGTCGGCAAGATCACCTTCGACGACCATGGCCAGAACACGGTGCCGACGGTCAGCCGCTACGTCGTGCAGGACGGCAAGTGGGTGCTCTGGGACGAGAGCGAGTACGCGGCAGGGAAGCGCAAGCTCGCCGACAAATAATCATGTCGATCATCGCCCAGTACGTCATCAACGGCGCGATGCTGGGCATGATGTACGCGCTCGTCGCGGTCGGGTTCACGCTCTTCTTCGGCGTGCTCGACGTGATCCAGTTCTCCCACGGCGACGTGGTGGCGGCGGGCGCGTTCGCGGGCCTTCTCTCCTGGACCGCGCTCACCGCCGCGGGCGTGACCTCGCCGGTGGTGCTGCTCCTCGCGATGGTGCTCGCCGCCGCGCTCGCCACCGCGGTGCTCGGCGTTGTGGTGGCGCGGTTCATGGTCCTGCCGATGAAGGGCGCGCCGCAGCTCAACGTGCTGCTGGTCACGCTGATGGGCGGGACCGTCCTGCGCGAGTCGATCCGTCTGTTCTATCCGGGCGGCTCGCAGCCGCAGCGGTTTCCGGCGCTGCTGCCCTCGTCGGGTTGGAGCTTCGGCGCCTTCCACCTGCGCCTCGACAACGTGCTCCTGCTCGCCGCGGGCGCGCTCTTGATCGCGGGCACCCACCTGCTGATCACGCGCACCCGGCTCGGCCTCGCCATTCGCGCCGTGGCCCAGGACGAGGAGACCGCGCGCACCATGGGCATCGACTTCCGCCGCGTGGTGCTGGTGACCTTCGCGCTCGGGTCCGTGCTGGCCGCGTTCGCCGGGGTCATGGACGGCCTCTATTACAACGAGGTCTTCTTCGGGATGGGACTCCTGCTCGGGGTGATCGGTTTCGCCGCGGCGATCCTGGGCGGCCTCGGCAACCTCTACGGCGCGATCGTGGGCGGCTTCCTCTTCGCCGCGCTGCAGACCATCGGCGCCGTCGCGCTGCCGTTCGCCAGCGCCTACAAAGACGTGTTCGCGTTCGGCGTGGTGATCCTGCTGATGGCGCTCCGGCCCACCGGACTCATCGGCGAGCGCACGAGCGAGCGGGTATGAAGTCCGCGGCCAGCGCGGCCGTGGCGGCCACCCTGGCTGCGACGGCGTTCGCCTGGTTTCTGCTGCGCGCCGATTCGCAGGGCGAAATTGCGCTCTTGATCGCGCTCGCCGTCGTCGCGGGCGTCCTCGCGGCGCGCGTGAAGTCCCTGCGCATCGCCGCGGCACCGGAGCGGCTCACGGGCGGCCTCGCGATCGCGGCCGTGGTGGTGCTCGCGCTCCTGCTGCGCGAAGACGACTTCTCGCTGCTGCTGATCGCGCGCATCCTGATCGTGATCGTCGCCTGCCTGGGTCTGAACGTGCAGTTCGGGTACGCCGGCGTGGTGAACTTCGCCGGTGCGAGCTTCTTCGGCATCGGCGGATATACCGCCGCGGTTCTCTCGCGCTCGACGGGCATGCCGCACCTCCTGACGCTCCTCTGCGGCGGCGCGGCGGCGGCGCTGATCGGCACCGTGCTGCTCCTGCCCGTGCTGCGCACGCGGGGCCACTACGCGGCGCTGGTGACCATCGCCTTCGCGCTGCTCTTCCGCACCTTCCTCGAGGTGAACGACACGCTGGGCGGCCCGCAGGGACTCAAGCTGCGCGAGTTGGTCATCGGCCCGTGGCACTTCAACGACCCCGTCGCCATTGGCTGGTTCGAAGGCTCGTTCTATCTGCGGTACGTCGCGCTGGCGCTGGTGCTGGTGGTGGTCTTCTTTGCGCTGGTACAGCGTCTCGAGCGGTCGTTCATCGGGATCGCCCTCGACGCCGTGCGCCTCGACGAGATCGCCGCCCGGAGCTTCGGTCTCGACGTCGCGCGCTGGAAGATCGCCGCCTTCACGCTGGGCAATTTCATCACCGGAGTCGCGGGCGCGCTCTCCGCCTTCATGATCGGCTTCATCGCGCCGAACAGCTACACCTTCGCCGAGTCGCTGATCCTCGTCTCGATCCTGCTGCTCGGCGGCATCGGCAATCCGTGGGGACTCTCGCTCGCGACAGCCATCGTCATCCTGCTGCCGGAGAAACTCCAGGTCATCCAGGAGTACCGGTTCCTGCTCTTCGCGGCGATGGTCATCCTCATCCTCCTCTTCCGGCCCGCGGGGCTCGTCCCGCGCCCGCCGCGCCGTCTCGGCGGTCTCGGACGCAGGGCATGACCGCACCGCTCCTCTCCTGCCGCGCGCTGACGCGGCGCTTCGGCGGGCTCCTCGCCCTCGACGGCCTGGACCTGGACGTCGAGGCTGGGTCCGTGCTGGGGCTGATCGGTCCGAACGGCTCCGGCAAGACCACCTTCTTCAACGTGCTCACCGGCATCTTCCCCGCCAGCGCAGGCGAGATTCACTTCGACCAGGCAAAGGTCACCAACCTGAGCCCGCAGGGCGTCTACCGCCTCGGCATCGCGCGCACCTTCCAGCGCTCGCGCCTGTGCCTGCCGCTCTCCATCTTCGACAACCTGATGGTCGGCAACCACCGCCACCTGCCGCACGGGCTCTGGTTCAACCTGGTGCGCCGGGGGGCGCTGCGCGAAAAGGTCGAAGAGAACTTCGCCGCCGCGCGCGAGCTGTTGCGCAGCTTCGATCCGCCACTCGCGGATCGATTGCTCGAGCCCGCGGGAGTGATTCCAATGATCGATCGCCGGCGCGTCGAGGTGTGCCGGGCGCTGATCAGCCGGCCGAAGCTCCTCCTGCTCGACGAGCCCTCGGCCGGCATGACCCACGAGGAGACGCTGCGGCTGATGGACGACATCCTGAAGGTGCAGCAGCAGCTCGGGTTGACCATTATCCTCATCGAGCACGAGATGAGCGTGATCGAGCGCATTACGCGGCGGTGCGTGGTGCTCAACTATGGCCGGAAGATCGCGGAAGGCACTTTCGCCGAGGTGTCGCGCGACGCGCAGGTGCGGCAGGCCTATCTGGGGCTCGAGTAATGGAAGAGCTGCGCGTCGAAAACCTCTTCACCGCCTATGACCGCGCCGACGTCCTCGAGGACGTGACTCTCACCATCCAGAAAGGGAGCATTACCTGCCTGCTCGGCTCCAACGGGTCGGGGAAGACCACGCTGATTCGCTCCATCCTCGGGCTCACGCCAGCGCGGCGCGGGCGCGTCCTGTTCGGCGGGCGCGAGGTGACGCGGCTGCCAACCCACCGCATCGTGGCCCAGGGCATCGCCTGCATCCCGGAGGGGCGCAAGGTGTTCCCGCGGCTGACGGTGGCGGAGAACCTGCGGCTCGGCGCTTACCTGGAGACGAATGCGCAGGCCGTGCGCGAGCGGCTCGACCGCGTGTTTGCCGTCTTTCCGCGTCTCGCGGACCGGCGTATGCAGCTCGCCGGCCTGATGTCGGGAGGGGAGCAGGCGATGGTGTCCATCGGACGCGGGCTGATGGGCGCGCCGAAACTGCTTCTCATCGACGAGCCGTCCCTGGGGCTGTCGCCGCTTTTTGTCCAGGA
>JAYWBT010000020.1:0-21656 GCA_043781235.1 Deltaproteobacteria bacterium | reverse complement strand
TTGGGAACCGGGATGATCACCTTCGGAACCACGGCTTCATCCGCGAACCAACCGGTTGGCGCCTTTCGCCCGCGTACGATGTGAATCCGAACCAGCTCAAGGCCGAGCACAGTCTCACTCTTGACGGTGTGAGCGCCGCCCCCGACGTCGCGACCGTTCTCAAGACGGCGGAACTTTACCGCTTGGAGCCTTCCCGCGCCGAAGAGATCATCGAAGAAGTGAAAGCAGCCGTTGCGAAATGGCGTCAGGCCGCGGAGCAGATCGGTTGCGGACGCGAAGAAGTCTTGCGCATGAAGGATGTCTTTCAGGTCTGACTTCGGTGCAGCCTCTCGCTTGTCTTCGGTCGCCGCTCACTGCAGCCAAGGCCCCAGTGCGCCGGGGCAGGCGGAAGGTCTCGCCGGAATCAGATACAAAAGCGCGATGACCATGGCGCTCGATGACATCACCGTGCTGGACCTCTCCCACGCGCTCGCGGGCCCGACCGCCTCGACTATGCTCGCCGACTACGGCGCGCGCGTCCTGAAGCTCGAGCCACCCGACGGCGGCGACATGTCCCGCGGCTGGGGACCGCCCTTCTACGGCGAGGAGTCCGCCTACTTCGTCAACCTGAACCGGAACAAAGAGAGCGTCGTCATCGATCTGAAGCACCCGGAGGGCAAGGAGCTGTTCTTCCGGCTGATGGAGCGCTCCGACGTGGTGCTGGAGAATTTTCGCGTCGGCACGCTCGCCAGGCTGGGCATCGACTACCCGCGGGCGCGCGCGCGGAACCCCCGCATCATCTACTGCTCGATCTCCGGCTTCGGTCAGGACGGGCCGTACCGCGACCGGGCGGCGCTCGATCTGATCGCCCAGGCCGAGAGCGGGCTCATGAGCGTGACCGGCGAGCCCGATGGCCGCGGGGTCCGCTGCGGCGTTTCCATCGCCGACATCACTGCCGGGATGAACGCCGCCTTCGGCATCCTGACCGCCCTGCGCGCAAGGGAGAAGAGCGGCCGCGGGCAGAACCTCGACGTCTCGATGCTGGAGGGCCAGTTGGGCCTGCTCGAAATCCTCATCGGCCACTACCTGGTTGACGGCATCGTGCCCGCCCGCTGGGGCACCGCCTACAAAAGCGTGCTGCCCTACCAGACCTTCCGCACCGGGACGCAGGACCTTGCTCTTGCCATCGGCAACGACAAGCTGTGGCGGAGCTTCTGCCCGCTCCTCGGGCTGGAGGACATGAAGGCCGATCCGCGCTACGCGACCAACGCCGCCCGCGCCGCCAACCGCGAGACCATGATCGCGCGGCTCCAGGAAGTGTTCCTGCGCAAGACCTACGCCGAGTGGGAGGAGATCCTCATCGCGGCGGGGATCCCCATCGGTGCAATCAACACCATCGACAAGGTCGTTGACCATCCGCAAGTCACGGCCCGCGGCATCCTGGTCGAGAGCGAGCATCCCGTGGCCGGGACGGTCAGGCTGGTCGGGCCGCGGGTGAAGCTCTCGGAGACCCCGGGCAAAATCCGCAGGCCGGCGCCTCTCCTCGACCAGCACACCGACGAAGTGCTGCGGGAGCGCCTCGGCCTCGATGCCGCGGAGCTCGCTCGGCTGCGGGTGGCCGGGGCCATCGGCAAGAGAGCACTTTAGTAACCGGCGGCGCAGCCATCCGAGCGCGATTCGGAGCCGCCCTCGAGCGCCAAGGTCTCCTCGTCGATCGCGATCGCCTGATATCCGCCGCCGTTGCGCGAGGTCCACTCGGCGCGATGCCCGCGGCGAACCAGCGCTGCGAAGACCAGGGGCGGAATCCCCCGCTCGACCTGGAGCGTTCCGCCGCCCTCCGCCTCCGGGCGGCCGGTCGGGGTGGCCGAGCCGACGTGCTCGATGCGGGGCGCCTCGCCGGCGGCCTGCACGCCCATGCCAAAGTCGAGCAGGTTGGTGAGCGCCTGCACCTGCCCCTGCGGCTGCATGTCCGCGCCCATCACGCCGAAGACGAGCCACGGCTTTCCCTGGCGCAGCGCCATCGCCGGGATGATGGTGCTGAAGGGCCGCTTGTGCGGCTCGAGCCGATTGGGGTGCGCAGGGTCGAGGGCGAACTGGCTCCCGCGGTTCTGCAAGGCAAAGCCGAGGCCGTCGGGCGCCATCCGCGATCCGAAGTGACGGTAGTTGCTCTGGATGAGCGAGACGGCGTTGCGTTCTTTGTCCACCGCGCAGAGGTAGACGGTGCCGCCGCGGGAGAGCCGCGGATCGCCCGCCGGGACAGAGGTGGCCGCGCGAAGCGGATCGATCCGCTTGCGCCGCTCGGCCGCATAGCTCTTCGAGAGCAGCTCCTCGACCGGGACGAGGGCCATGGCCGGGTCGGCGTAGAGGCGGGCGCGATCCGCGAAGGCGAGCTTCTTTGCCTCGATGAGCAGGTGCCAGTAATCCGCAGAGCGCGGCCCCAGCGCCCGGAGGTCCCAGGCCTCGAGCAGGTTGAGCATCTGCAGCACGGCGAGACCCTGGCCAGGTGGCGGCAGCTCGATGATCTCCGCGCCTCGGTAGCTGGTGGAGATGGGTTGCACCCAGCTCGCGGCGGTCTCCGCCAGATCGGACGGGGCGAAGAGTCCGCCGCTGCGCGCCGAGAAGGCCAAAAGATCGGAGGCGATGCGACCCCGGTAGAACGCGTCGCGGCCATCGTTCGCGATCTCGCGGTAGGTCCTGGCGAGCTCGCCGTTGCGAAAGATCTCTCCGGGCCTTGGGGCGCGGCCAGCGGGCAAAAAGGTCCGGCTCGAGCCGGGATACTCCGCGAGCGCGTCCCGGGCCGCGCTCCACATTCCGGCGATCACCTCGGTCACCGGGAAGCCGTCCTCGGCGGCCGCGATCGCCGGCTCGAGCAGCGCGCCGAGCTTCCAGGTGCCGAAGCGCGAGCGCAGCGCCTCCCATCCGTCGACCGCGCCCGGCACCGACCAGGAGAGCGGCCCGAACTCCGGCAGCTCGCGCAGGCCCCGCACCTGAATCCCGGCGATGGTGGCGCCGTATGGGGAGCGGCCACTCGCGTCGAGGCCGTGCAGGGTCTTTGTCCGCGCCTCCCAGACCAGCGCGAAGAGGTCGCCGCCGATTCCGCAGGACATCGGCTCGACCACCCCCAGCATCGCATTGCAGGCGATGGCCGCGTCGACGGCGTTGCCGCCCCGCTGGAGGATCGCCAGGCCCGCCTGCGTCGCGAGCGGCTGACTGGTCGCGATCATGCCGTGCACTGCCCGCACCGCCGAGCGCCCGACGCTCCCGGCCCGTCGCCGATGCCGCGGGACGCCGGGAGGTGGCGGTGGAAGGACCCTTGGCATCAGAGCGCCAGGTAGGCCTTGCGAACTTGCGGATCCTGCATCAACTCGGCGCCCGAGCCGGTCAGGACGATGCGTCCCTGCTCCAGCACGTAAGCGCGGTCGGCCAGCCGCAAGGTGCGCTGCACGTTCTGCTCGACGATCAGCACGGTCAAGCCCTGTTTGCGGATCTCGGCGATGGTCCTGAACACCATCTGGACCACCACCGGCGCCAGGCCGAGCGAGGGCTCGTCGAGAAGCAGGAGGCGGGGCTCGCTCATCAACGCGCGGCCGATGGCGAGCATCTGCTGCTCGCCGCCGGAGAGCGTGGCTGCGTCCTGGCCGCGGCGTTCGAGCAGGCGGGGGAAGAGGGCGAAGATCCGCCCGAGGTTCCGCGCTCGCCCTTTGCGCGCCCGGCGCAAAAAGGATCCGAGCAGCAGGTTCTCCTCGACCGACATCTGGGGGAACACCTGGCGTCCCTCGGGAACGCAGGCAATGCCGCGGTCGACCACCTCGTGCGCGCTGAGCGCGTCAATGCGGTCGCCGGCGAAGGAGATCGAGCCGCCGCGCGGACGGATGAGCCCGGTGACCGCGCGAATCAGCGTGGTCTTCCCGGCGCCGTTCGACCCGAGCAGCGCGACCACCTCTCCTTCAGCCACCCGCAGCGCGGCCCCGAAGAGCACCTGCACGTCGCCGTAACCCGCGTCGAGGCCGCTCACCTCAAGCATCGTCGTCGCTCCCCAGGTAGGCGGTGATCACCTCGGGGTTCGCCGCCACCTCGGGCGCGGTGCCCTCCGCGATCTTGCGGCCGTGGTCGAGCACCACCACGCGGTCACAGAGCCCGAGGATCACCTTGAGGATGTGCTCGACGATCACGATGGTGACGCCGCTTTGCCGGATGCCGCGGATCAGCTCGATGGTCGCGGTCACCTCGCTGGGATTGAGGCCGGCCACCACTTCATCGAGGAGCAGGAGCCGGGGCTGCACCGCGAGCGCCTTGGCGATCTCGAGCCGCTTGCGCGCCGCCAAGGTCAGCGCCGAGGCGGGCATATCCGCCTGACGCGCGAGCCCCAGCCGGGTCAGCACTTCGAGCGCATGGCGCTCGGCCTCGGCAGGAGACTTGTGGTGCAGGAAGGCGCCGACCATGACGTTCTCGAGCACGGAGAGCCGCGGAAACGGACGGACCACCTGGAAGGTGCGCGACACGCCCATGCGGGCGAGGGCATAGGGCCGCAGGCCGGTCACGTCCTTCCCGAAGAGGGAGATGGTGCCTCCGGTGGGCGGCAGATATCCGCTGACCAGGTTGAAGAGCGTGGTCTTGCCGGCTCCATTGGGGCCGATCAGCCCCAAGACGGACCCCTCCTCGGCGTCGAAGTCCACCCCGTCGACGGCGCGCACGCCGCCGAAATCCTTGCTCAGGGACCGGACGGCAAGCGCGATGCCCACGGCATCCTCCGCGACAAGAGGCGCAGGCGGCCGAGCAGCCCATCCGGCGCATAACGCACGATGATCACGATCACGATCCCGTAGATAAGCAGGCTCCTCTGCTGGAACGTGCTCCGAAACGCCTCCTGGAAGCCGAGCAGCACCACCGCGCCCAGGGTCGGTCCGAAGACCGTGCCCATCCCGCCGACGATGGCCATGAGGACGAGTTGGATGCTCAGGTCCAGCGAGAAGACGCCGTGCGGCTCGAAGAAGGCCAGATAGATGCCATAGAGGCACCCGCCCGCGGTGCTGAGCGCCGCGCTCATGCAGAAGGCAGCGAGCTTCATCTTCAAGGGGTTCACGCCCATCGCCATCGAGGAGTCCTGGTCCTCGCGGATCGCCTCCAGGTAGAACCCCGCGCGCGAGGAGCCGACCCGCCAGGAGGTGAGGAGCGCCGCCCCGAGGAGCACCAGCGCCAGGTAGTACTCGACGCGCCGGTCGTAGAGATCGAAGCCGAAGAGTGGCGGCAGGTCGTTCAGCGACAAGCCCTCAGGCCCGCCGGTGACCGAGACCCAGTTGTTCGCGAGGATGCGCAGCACCTCGGCCACCGCGATCGAGGAGAGCGAGAAGTAGGCGCCGCGGAGGCGGAAGGTGATCGCGCCCCAGACGAGCGCCACCGCGACGCCGGAGAGCATCGCGAGCGGCAGCCCCCAAACGAGCGGGATGCCCGCGCGCGTCCACAGCAGCGTCGAGACGTAGGCTCCCAGCCCGACGAACGCCGTGTGTCCGAGCGAGAGCTGTCCGGCCCAGCCGCCGAGAAGGTCCCAGGAGGTGGCGAGCGCCGCGAACAGCACCAGGCCAAAGCCGAAGTTGAGCTTGCCGGCGAAAACCCAGGGGAAAGCGGCGAAGGCAACGAGCACCAGGGCAATGCCGGCGAGCGAACGCCCTCCGGCGCGGGTCGAGACCCTAGACACGCGAGGTCCCGAACAGGCCCTGGGGCCTCACCAGAAGGACGATCAAAAAAGCGATCAGGCCGAAGGCATCGCGGTAGCCGGTGGCGCCGAATCCCGCCGCAAGCGACTCCACCACCCCGAGCAAAAGGCCACCCCAGATGGCCCCCATCACGCTGCCCATCCCGCCCAGCACCGTGACCACGAAGGCTTTCAGCGTGAAGATGCCCCCGATGGTGGGAAAGACGTAGAGCGCCGGCAGGAGCAGGACGCCCGCGGACATCGAGAGCGCGCTGCCGATGGCGAAGACGGCGGTGCGCACGAAGCGCGTGTCGACCCCTTGCAGCTCCGCGGCGTCGCGGTTCTGCGCGGTGGCGCGGACGGCGCGGCCGAAGTCGGTGCGGGTCAGTACCAGGTAAAGGAGCCCCACCCCCAGCGCGGTGAGGGCGAACGAGACCAGGAGCGGCACCGAGAGGGTGATCGAGAAGAGGTGCACCGTGCGGGTCGAGTACGAGGTGTAGATGGTCTCGGGGTGGGCGCCGAACATGAGCAGGAGCGCGTTGCTGAGGATGAGGCCCACGCCCACCGTCATGAGGATGGGCGCGTGCTCGGCCGAGTCCTTGATCGGCGCGAGCAGGATCCGCTCCACCGCGGCGCCGAGCAAGAGGCCCGCGGGAACCACCGGCAGGAGCGAGAGGTAGGGGTCGAGGCCGAACGAACGGAAGAGCACGAACGCGAGGTACATCCCGACCGCGAGGAATTCGCCGTGCGCGAAGTTGACGATGCGCATCACGCCGAAGACCACCGTCAGCCCGATGCCGACCATGGCATAGACGCCGCCGGTCAGGACGCCCGAGGCGACCGTCTGGGCGAACGCGACGAAGGACATGCCGCTACCGCTTCTCCCAGGGAGGCGTCGGGTAGATCGGCGCGCCGGAGGCGACCGCTTTGGGCGAGACCACCACGAACTTCCCCTTTTGCACCTGGATAATCAGCGAGGGGGCCGGGTTCTGGTTCTGGAAGCCGTTGCCGGCGTCGAACGAGATCGGGCCGAAAGCGGTCAGGAGCTTCACCTCGTGCAGCGCCTTGCGGATCGCCTCCCGGTCGGTGGACCCCGCCATGCGGATCGCCTCCGCCGCCGCGAGCAGCCCGCCGTAGGACTTGGCCGCGTGGTGAGAAGGCTCGGCGTTCAGGACCTTCACCAGCTTCTGGTGGAGCAGCTCTGCACCGGGGAACTTGGCCTCCGGTCTCCACGGCGCCGCGCTGAAGACGTACTCGGCCGCGTCGCCCGCGCCGGTGATGAACTGCGGCAGGGCGTAGCCGGTGGCGCCCACGCCGATGAACATCTTCGGGTTCAGGTTGACCTCTTTCGCCTGGCGCAGGAGCGTTGCAGCGTCCTCCTCGTAGCTGGAGAGCGCGACGATGTCGGGATTTGCGGTCTTGAAGTTGTTCAGCGTGGGCCGGAAGTCGGTCAGCCCGCGGTCGTAGACCTGATCGCCGACGATGGTGTGGCCCGACTTCTTCGCGGCCTCGCGGACCGAGGTGGCCGTGGACTTTCCCAGCGCGTCGTTGGACACCAGGATGGCGATGGTCTTGGCGTCCTGGTACCGGGCCAGCAAATCGAAGGTCGCCTCCGCGTACTGATCGGTGGTCGGGCCGACCCGGAAGACGTAGGGCGAGCCTGGCTTGGTGATCGACGTGTCGGCGCTGTTGGAGTTGAGCAGCGTGATCTTCTTGCGCGTCAGGTAGCCTGCGAGCGGCTTGGTGATGCTGGAAGCGAAAGAGCCGATGATCAGCGCGACGTCCTGGTTGATCAGCTTCTCGGCGGCGGAGAGGGCTGCGTTCTGGTTGCTCGCGTCGTCCTCGATCACCAGCTCGATCTTGCGGCCCAGCACGCCGCCCTTGGCGTTCACTTCCTCGGTCGCGACTTTATAGCCCGCGACTTCCATGGCGCCGAAGGTGGCGAAGTTGCCGCTCAGCGAGGTGATGATGCCGAGTCGGATGGGCTCGGGCGGGGGCGCCGCGCGGGCGCCAAAAACAGCGAGGAAGACCGCGGCGGCGAGACTGATGACGACTCTCGAAGAAGCTCGCATGGCGCTCCTGTCACTGGGTCGCGCAGACATGTAGCACGACGGCGGCGCCCGGTGTCGTCCAGGATGCCTCCCTGCTTGGAATCTCGCGCGCGACATCGCGCCGGCGACCGCGCGACCCCCAGCACTCAAACTACCGGCCGGCCGTGTACAGGAGGCGGCTGACCGTGGCTGTGGGATTGCCCTTGATTACGTTCGGCGTGGCGTTTTTGATGATGAAGTTGCGGCAACGCCGGCGACGTGGGGGCTGGCCATCGAGGTGCCGCCGGTGGTGTGGGTACCGCCGTTCGCGACGGCCGGGTGAATGGCGTTCGTCTGCACCCAGTTGATGCCCGCGATGATGTTGGACGTGGAGCCGGACCCATTGCAATCGAGGACGCGCCCCCGCGACGTGCGTGCCGTGGCCGTCGCAGTCCTGGCCGTTGCCACCCATCGTGTCGTAGACATCGCCCGCGCGCCCGCCGGAGTCAGCGTCGCCGGTGGCGATACCCGTGTCGTCACGTAAGCAGGGACGCCCGTACCGTCGTGATTGTGAATAGACGCGTTATTGAGGGGACGACTGCGCGCGGGATTTGGCCGCGCCCGAGGAGATGAATTGGGTACCGGCACAATCGATATTGACTGGCGAACGCTTCGCCTGGAATTCCTGCGCGGCGAAGCGAGGGGCAAGAAGGATGCGCGCTACGCACAGAAGCGCCCCCTTGGGGCAGTCCGTTGCCTCCGAGCGCCTCCATCGCAAACGATTGCCTGACTCGCGCCGCGAAGGAGCGCATCGCCGCGCGGAGTGCCCCAAGACCAGGTCATGCATTGGGCAATCGTTGCGCTGAGCAGCGAACGTGCCGGGTGGCTTGACAAAACATTTCGCTCGCCCAATCGTGGCCGGCGCCTAGCACCCAAGAGGTACCCGATGGCGCATCGAATCGTCGTTTCACTGGCGGCTCTCTTTACGCTTCTCGCACCTTCCGCCTCTGGCGCCGAGTCCCCCAAAATCATCCGGGTCGGCGCGCTGTATCCGCTGAGCGGGAACATCGCCTCCACCGGGCTCGATTGCCGGCGCGGCGCCGAGCTCGCGGTCGATATCATCAATGGCAAATACGATCTCGATCTACCGCTGGCGAAGGAGGAGGGCTTGCCCAACCTCGGCGGGGCGAAGCTGGAGCTGGTCTTCGCCGACACCAAGGGCGAGCCGAAGAATGGCCTCGCCGAGGTCGAGCGCCTGGTCACGCAGGAGAAGGTCGTCGCCATCATCGGCGCCTACCAGAGCTCGGTGACCAAGACCGCGAGCCAGGCGACCGAGCGACTCAAGGTCCCCTTCGTCTGCTCCGACGCGTCCTCGCCGACGCTCACCCAGCGCGGCTTCAAGTACTTCTTCCGCGCCAGCCCCAGCGACGCCTCCTTCGCCAAGGACCAGATCAAGTTCCTGCGGGACATGGAGAAGGTGAAGAAGAAGAAGATCGAGACGATCGCCATCCTCAACGAGAACACCGAGTTCGGCTCGAACGTCGCGAAGGAGGTGGCCAAGGCTGCGCAGGAGGGCGGATACAAAGTCGTCGCCGAGATCTCGTACACCGCCAACGCGACCGACGTGACCAGCGAGGTCGGGCGCCTCATCCAGGCGAAGCCCGACGTGCTCATCCACGCCTCGTACATCACCGACGCAATCCTCTTCACCAAGACGTTCAAGGAGATGGGCTTCAAGCCCACCGCGATCCTGAGCTTCGCCGGATACATCGAGCCCGCCTATCTGCCGGCGGTAAAAAGCGACGGCAACGACGTCGTGGTGCGCTCGACCTTCGCGCTCGATCTGGGCAAGAAGAAGCCGCTCATTACCAAAGTCAACGAGCTGTTCAAGAAGAAGTACGGCACCGACATGAGCGAGAATGCCGCGCGCAGCTTCACCGCGCCGTTCGTGCTCGCCGACGCGATCAACCGCGCGAAGACCACCGAGAGCGAAGCGGTCATCAAGGCACTGCACCAGACCAATATCCCCGGCAATCAGGTCATCTATCCGTGGGAAGGCATCAAGTTCGATCCGGTTACGAACCAGAACAACCTCGCCACCGGCATCCTGGTGCAGATCCAGAAGGAGCATTACGTTAACGTCTGGCCTTTCGACTCGGCGGCTGCCGACGTGGTCTGGCCGCTGCGTCCCTGGGGCCAGAAGTAGGGCTCGGCGATGTCGCAGCAGCTGATCCAGCAGATGGTGAACGGGCTGCTCATCGGGTGCGTCTACTCGCTCATCGCCATCGGCCTCACGCTCATCTGGGGCGTGATGAACATCGTCAACTTCGCCCACGGCGAGTTCCTGATGCTGGGGATGTTCACCTCGTTCTGGTGCTACACCACCTTCCACATCGACCCGCTCTTCTCCATTCCGATCTGCGCGCTGGTGCTCTTCGCGCTCGGGCTCCTCATCTATCGCTTCGCCGTGAGCAAGGTGATGCGGGGGCCGATGCTCGCGCAGCTGGTGGTGACGTTCGGCGTAAGCATCTTCCTCGCCAACACCGCCGTTCTGCTCTGGACGCCCGACTTCCGGCTCATCGACAAGCCATTGCTGGCGGGGACGTGGAACTTCGGGACGGTGCAGATCAGCGTCCCCAAGGTGGTGGCGTCGGTGGGGAGCGTGGTCGTCTCGGGCGCGCTGATGCTCTTCCTGAACCGGACGCGGACCGGCAAGGCCATCCTCGCCACCGAGATGAACCGCGACTCCGCGCTCTTGATGGGGATCAACACCGATCGCGTCAACGCGCTCTCGTTCGGCATCGGCTCGGCGCTGGTCGGGATCGCGGGCGGCTTCCTCGCCATGTATTACTATATCTATCCGCAGGTCGGCGGGCTGTTCGGGACCCTCTCCTTCGCCATCGTCGCGCTGGGCGGATTCGGCAGCATCCCGGGCGCGTTCATCGCCGGGATCCTGGTCGGACTGGTGCAGACGCTGGGCGGCTACTTCTTCGACCCCGCGTACAAATACGCGATCGTCTTCCTCCTCTACCTGCTCGTGGTCTGGTTTCGCCCCCAGGGGTTGCGTGGCTCGTAGATCGATCGCCGTCGCCGTCGCCATCGGCCTCGCGCTCGCCGCTTTCCCGTTCCTGTTCACCGGGCCGTTCCCGCTGCACGTGATGATCCTGACGTTCCTCTTCGCCACGCTCGGCGTCGCCTGGAACATCATCGGCGGCTATGCCGGGATGTTCTCGTTCGGCCAGGCGGCCTTCTTCGGGATCGGGGCGTATACCTCGTCCTTCCTCCTGACCCGCTTTGGCGTGAATCCCTGGCTCGGGCTGCTCGCCGGCGGCGCGCTCGCCGCGCTCACCGCGGCGGCCATCGGCTATCCCTGCTCGCACCTGCGTGGCCATTACTTCGCCATCGCCAGCATCGCCTTCGCCGAGATCGTCCGCACCCACTTCAACAACTGGAAGTTGATCGGCGCCGCTGAAGGCCTGAGCATTCCGCTCGACACGCGGGGCATTGCGGCCTTCCAGTTCGATTCCAAGACGCCCTATTACTTCATCGCGCTCGGATTTCTGCTCGTCGCGCTGGTGGTGTCATGGTGGGTCTCGACCTCGCGCATGGGTTATTACTTCCGCGCCATCAAGGAGAGCCACGATCTCGCCATGGTGCTTGGCATCAGCTTCGTGCGCTACCGGCTCTGGGCGATCACCATCAGCGCCTTCCTCTCCGCAGCCGCGGGAACCTTCTACGCACAATACGTGCTTTATCTCGACCCGGAGAGCGTGCTCGTCCTCTCCATCTCGGTCCAGGTGGTGCTGGTCGCGATGCTCGGCGGCGCCGGTTCACTGTTCGGCCCGGTCATTGGCGCGGCCATCCTGATCCCGCTCTCAGAGATCACGCGGATCAAGCTCGGAGAGAAGGGCACCGGTATCGATTTGATGCTCTATGGCGCGCTGATTACCATGATCTCCGTCTATCAGCCCAAGGGCGTGTGGGGGCTGCTCTCGACCTTCGGCCTCTCGCGCGCGTCGAAGCAGCCGGAGCCTCGATGACCGCTCCCCTCCTTGAGGTCCGCGGAGTGACCAAGAATTTCTCCGGCCTCATCGCCAACGACGACGTCTCCTTCTCCGTCGCCGAGGGCGAGTTCGTCAGCATCATCGGCCCCAACGGCGCGGGCAAGAGCACCCTGTTCGCCTGCATCACCGGCTTCCAGAAGCCCAGCGCGGGCAGCATCCGCTATCGCGGGCAGGAGATCGCGGGGCTCGCCGCCGACCGCATCTGCCGGCTCGGCATCGCGCGCACCTTTCAGATCGTCCAGGTCATCGGCGAGATGACCGTGCTCGAGAACGTCATGACCGGGTCGTTCCTGCACGCTCCGCGCCGACGCGAGGCGCAGCGGCGCGCCGAGGAGGTGCTGGGTATCGCCGGCCTCGCCGACAAGAGCGCCTTTCTCGGAACCGCCCTCACCATCGCGGACAAAAAGCGCCTGGAGGTGGCCATGGCGCTCGCCACCCAGCCGAAGCTCCTCATGCTCGACGAATCGATGGCCGGCCTCACCCAGGTCGAGCTCAAGGAGATCATCGCGCTCTTGCGCGCGGTGCGGAAGCGCGGGGTCACCCTGGTTATCGTCGAGCACGTAATGGAAGCTGTCATGCAGCTCTCCGACCGGGTCATCGTTCTCAACTCGGGCCGCAAAATTCTCGAGGGCTCCCCGCGCGAGGTGGTGACAAACCCGCAGGTCATCCAGGCTTATCTGGGGGAGCGCTACCGTGCTTGAGTTCGACCACGTCTCGGTGGGCTACCAGGACCTGACGGTCATCCAGGACGTCTCGTTCCACGTGGGCGACGGCGAGGTGGTCAGTCTGGTCGGATCGAACGGCGCGGGAAAGACCACCATCCTGCGCACCATCGCCGGGCTCCTTCACCCGGCGAGCGGCGAGATCCGCCTGCGCAAGGAGCCGATCCATCGCACGCCCCCATTCGACATCGTGAAGAAGCGCGTCGCCCTGGTCCCCGAAGGGCGGCAGCTCTTCGGCCGCCTCTCGGTCTGGGACAACCTCATTCTCGGCGCGTACACGCTCACCGCCGAGCACGAGATCCAGGAGTCGCTCGAAAACGTGCTCAAGCTCTTTCCGATCCTGGAAGAGCGCCGCGAGCAGCGCGCCGAGACGCTCTCGGGCGGCGAGCAGCAGCAGCTCGCCATCGCGCGCGGGCTCATGTCCCGCCCACAGCTGCTGATGCTCGACGAGCCGTCGCTCGGCATCATGCCCAAGCTGGTCGCCGAGATCTTCGATATCATCCGCGACATTCGCAAGCAGGGCGTCACCGTGCTGCTGGTGGAGCAGAACGTGTTCGAGGCGCTGGAGGTCTCCGATCGGGCCTACGTGCTGCAGACGGGCCGCATCGTGCTGGAGGGCAAGGGGTCGGACCTGCTCACTTCTGACCTGGTGCGCGAAGCCTACCTGGGCTCGGCCGGCATCGGCTGAGAGTGAGACACTTGACCGATGGGACGCCACCTGCTACGGAATCGCCGATGATCCGCGCCGCCAATCACCTCGAGCACACCGCCCCGGCCAACCGCCGCGGCCGCATGCTCATGTGTATGTGTGGCAGCATTATGTGCCCCTCTGGGGCGTGCCGCGGGCCGATGTCCATGGAGCAGTCAGCCTAGCTCAAAGGACAAACCGGATTCTCCCGAAGCCCGCCCCCTCCCGGTGGCGGGTTTTTTCGTTTCAGAGCCAGAAAACCAGGCAATCCAAACCGCAGGAGCCGCAAATGACCGCCCGAAAGTTGCACCCCCACACCCTCGCCTTGCACGCGGGTTATGAAGCCGACCCCACCACCGGGTCACGCGCCGTGCCGATCTACCAGACGACCGCGTACAAGTTCCGCGATTCGGCGCACGCCGCCTCGCTCTTCGCGCTTAAGGAGTTCGGCAACATCTACACGCGGATCATGAACCCGACCAACGACGTCTTCGAGAAGCGCATCGCCGCGCTCGAGGGCGGAGTGGCGGCGCTGGCGGTCGCCTCGGGCCAGGCGGCGGCGATGCTGACGCTGCTCACGCTGCTCAAGAGCGGCGACGAGTTGGTCTCCTCGACCAGCCTCTATGGCGGGACCTACAACCTCCTCAAGGTGACGCTGCCTCGCTTGGGCATCCGCACCCGCTTCGTCGAGGGCGGCGAGGTGGAGACCTTCCGCGCCGCGATCACGCCGCGCACTCGCGCGCTCTACGTCGAGTCACTCGGCAACCCGCGGCTCGACCTGCCCGATCTCGACGGCCTCGGCGCGCTCGCCCGCGAGGTGGGCGTGCCGCTGATCGTCGACAACACCGTCGCCACCACCGCGCTCTTGCGCCCGCTCGAGCACGGCGCGCACATCGTGGTGCACAGCGCCACCAAGTACATCGGCGGCCACGGCACGGCGATGGGCGGCGTCATCGTCGACGGCGGCACCTTCGACTGGTCGAGCGGCCGCTTCCCCGAGTTCACCGAGCCCAATCCGGGCTATCACGGCCTCAAGCTGCACGAGGCGTTCGGGCCGCTCGCCTTCATCCTCAAGGCACGCGTGGAGTCGCTGCGCGACCTCGGGCCTGCGCTCTCGCCGTTCAACGCCCACGCCTTCATCACCGGCCTGGAGACGCTGCACCTGCGCGTGCAGCGCCACTCGGAGAACGCGCAGGTGGTGGCGCGCTGGCTGCGCAACCATCCCAAGGTCTCCTGGGTGCGCTACCCCGGTCTCGAGGAGGATCCGTCGTTCGCGCGGGCCTCGAAGCTCCTCCAGGGCGGCTTCGGCGGACTGGTGACGTTCGGCCTCAAGAGCGGATATGAGGGCGGCCGGAAGCTGATCGACGGCGTCAAGCTCTGGTCTCTGGTCGCCAACATCGGCGATGCGCGCTCGCTGATCATCCACCCCGCCTCCACCACCCACCAGCAGCTGACGCCCGCGGAGCGGCTCGCCACCGGCGTCAGCGAAGACCTGGTGCGCCTCTCGGTGGGGCTGGAGCACCCGGACGATCTGCTGGCCGATCTCGACGAGGCGCTTCGTGGGGCGTGAGGCCCGCGTGGCCATCATGCCCGCCGCGGCGGCGACGTTCGATTTGGCGCTGCCGCCCTTGCCCCTCGAGGCGGGGGGCGTGGTCTCGCCGCACGTGGTGCGCGGCTGGAGCCACGGCCCCGAGGGCGCGCCGGTGGTGCTGCTGGTGCACGCGCTCACCGGCGATGCCGCCGCAGGAGCGCCGGGCGGCTGGTGGGAGCCGCTGATCGGCGAGGGCCGCGCGCTCGATCCCGCGAGCGTGCGCGTGGTCTGCTTCAACAACCTGGGATCCTGCTACGGGACCTCGGGACCGCACGACCCGCGCTTCCCCGCAGGGCCTCTCACCACCTGGGACCAGGCGCGCAGTCTGCTGCTCGCGCTCGACGCGCTCGGCGTGCAGCGAGTGGCCCTGGTGGCCGGTGGCTCGCTGGGCGGGATGCTCGCGCTCTGCCTGGCGGCGCTGGCGCCGGAGCGTTTCGAGCGCCTGCTCTGCATCGCCGCAACCGAGGCGTCGAGCAGCTGGGTGGTGGGCTTCAACCACGTCCAGGCCGAGGCGCTGCGGCTGGGCGGCCCCGAGCACGGCCTCGCGCTGGCGCGGCAGATCGCCATGCTCACCTACCGCGCCGAGAACGGCCTGGAGGAGCAGCAGGGCCGGCCGCGCGGGAGTCCGATGGCGCTCAGCGAACCGCACCGCGTGCGCTCGTATCTCGACTACCAGGGGGAGAAGCTGGTGGCGCGCTTCGACGCCAGGAGCTACCGCGCGCAGCTCGATGCGATGGATCACCACGACCTGGACCGGCCGCCGCCGCAGCCGTCGAAGGCCGAGCGGTGGCGGCATGGGCCGGGCGAAGCCGGGGTCTGGGGCGTGGCCCGCGTCCGCGCCAGCAGCCTGCTGGTCGGCATCGACAGCGACCAGCTCTTCTTTCCTTCGCAGGTCCGCAGGCTCGGGCAGCGGTTGCGCGAGCGCGGGATTCACACCGAGCTGGCGCTCCTCCACAGCCTGAACGGGCACGACGCCTTCCTCATCGAGTGGGAGCAGCTCGACGTGCTGCTGCGGCGGGCACTGCGGCTCCCGGCCCCGGGAACGCTGCGCTGAGCTGCGGAATCACTGGCAGGTGATGACGGTCGGGCACGCGTTGTGCTGATCTTTGAAAAGCGTCTCCGGGCATTCCGCGACGTCGAAGGTATTGGTGGCGAGGAACGCGGGCCCCGAGCCGCCGTTCCAGCCTCGCACGACGCCGTTGCCCGCGCTCTTCACGATGGCCGAGTTCACCAGGAAGGCCGTCGGCGGCACCCAGGTCGAGATAATGATCGCGCCATTCGAATGGTAGCCCGGAGGCAGGCAGGTGCCCTCGAAACAGCTGCAGTCCCCGCCCGCGTACTCGATCGAGACGTGATCGAGATCATTGGCTGGCGTGGTCGTCCCTTCGAACTTGAAGCCTTGCCAGTCTCCCGGCCTGGGCACGGCGGCCGTCGAGGTGAAGACGATCGGCTTCGCCGCGGTTCCGACGGCCAGGAGCGAGCCCGGGAACGTTTGCGTCACGTCCTGATTCGAGCCGACGCCGATGATAAAGCCGGTTGCGGGCTCCATCTTGAGGGTGACGTTCGGCTCGATGGTGAGCACGGCGGGGGTGCCGCCGAGCGTCGCCGAGCGCACCTCGAACGTCTTCGCGTGCGTCTCGCCGAAGTGATAGGGCAGGCTGCGGTCGTGGATGGTGAGGCTGTTGGTGGTCGAGTCGGGGCCGCCGACGAAGATCTCGTCCTTCAGGTTTCCGCCGTACGAGCCGGTGGGGAGCGTGCCGACCCCGTCGAGCCGCATCCGAATCGGGTACGGGTCGGCAGTGTTGCCGCACTGCGAGATGGTGAGCGCGTTCGACGCGTCGGTGAAGCCGGCGGCGAAGTCGAGCCACGCGCCGAGCCCCTGCGATTTGGTGATCGTGACGTGGTCGACCGTCACGATCTGCTGCGGCGCCGCGAGTTGGTTGCCGGTGGCGACGAGCGTCGCGCCGTGGCCACCGGAGGACGTGTCGCCCCCGCCGCCGCTCATCGTGACGTAAGCGAAGCTCGCGGTGGCCGGCGAGGTCACGTAGACGTTGTTCCACGGTGTCGAGCCCGCCGCGAGGATCTGGATGGGCTTGGCGGCGGTGCCGATCGCGTTGAGCGCGCCGGGACCCGGGCCAAGCTGGAACTGCGTGGCCGGCTCCATCTTGAGGGTGATGCCCGGCTCGACGGTGAGCACCGCCGGCGGCGAGCTTGCGGTGGGAGCGAAGATCTGGAAGACGCTGCTGTGCGTGGCACCCATATGATACGGCACGCCACGGTCGTGGATCGTGACGCTGTTCACGAGCACGTCGGGGCCGCCCACGAAGATCTCATCGGTCGCGTTGCCGGTGTACGCGCCCGACGGCAGGGTTCCGACCTCGTCGAGGCGAAGGCGAACCGGGTAAGGGTCGGCGCTGCTGCCGGACTGCGTGATGGTGAGCGCGGTCGACGCGTCGGTAAAGGCGGCGCCAAAGTCGAGCCAGATGCCGAGGCCACCCGATTTTGCGATGGTCACGTGGTCCACGGTGAGCAGCTTGTTGGGCCCGGGGAGTTGACCGCCGTCGACGAAGAGCGTGGCGCCGTGGGTGAATCTAGCGTCGCCGCCGCCGCCGCTGAAGGAGACGTTCGCAAAGCTCGCCGTCGCGGGGGCGCGCACGGTGATACTGCTCCACGGTGCGGCATCGTTCGGGCCGATGGTGATGGGCTTCGCCGCCGCGCCAATCGCCTCGAGCGAGCCGGCGGTGGACGTCAACTCGATCGTTGCGCCCGCCGCGATCTTCACCGTGGCGCACGGCTCGATGGTGAGCTTGGCGCCGTTGAGGATCTGAAGCGACTGCGTGACGACGTGCGGGCTGGCGGCGGCCGTCCAGGTTTCGCTTGCCCGCAGGTCGGTCCCGTGCAGCGTGGGGCCGGTCGGCGTCGGGCACACCGGTGGCGGAGCTCCACCCTGGTCCTTGTTACCGCAAGCCAGCCCCGCTGCCGCGAGGAGCAGAAGCAACCGGCTTCGGCTCAGCATCGCCAACCAGGTGGCGTGGGAAAATTTCGGGCGCCTGATCGCAGCCTCAAAACTTGTCTGTCGCATATCGGTTCCCCCCGAAGCGCAGGTAATCGAAACTATTCTGCCGTCGCGCACACTTGACCGTGTTTGGTACGACTCTGTCAAACAGCCTTCCGGCCACAAAGCGCCATCGCCCGGAGAATCGTCTGAGGCCTCGCGGTCGATCAAGCAATGAGTCGGAATGGAGCGCTTGGCCTTAAAGCGGCTCGATCTTGAGGTTGTCGAAATAAGTATCGTTCTGCCATGACGAGAAGCCGAAGCGGTCGTGGCCCTTGCCGGCCAAAGGCGCAGGATCGCGGAGCTCCAGCGCGAGCGCGCCGTCGATTTCCCAGCGGATATTGCCCGCGTGGCGGGTGATGACCATGTGATAGCGCTGGCCCTTGACCACCTTCAAATCCGGGCGAACGACAACGAAGGGAGTTTCGGTACCGAAGTACTTGCCCTTCTCCAGCCGATCGAGGTCGCGGCGGGCGGACCAGGAGGAGAACCAGGTATCGATACCGCCGCCGGACGAATAGGGATGCGCGGCCGAGGCGAGCGAGGCGCGGATCTGTGCCTCGGTGAGCGCGTGCTCGTCGAGCTTGCAGATCCGCGATTCACGGTTGTGCCAGCCGCCAAAAAGAAAGACATATCCTGTCGAGTGGTTGCGCCCGTCGCCGAAGGCTTCCCACTTGATATCGCCGTCGGCCGCTTCGCTGCGGACGTCGAAGGAGATGCGGACCTCGGAAGGGAGGCGCGCCTTGAGCCAGAGCGGGTTGTTGCCGACTCCCGGCGAGTAGAGCTCGCCCGTCACGATGCGCCAGGCGCCGCCGTTCGACCACCATTGATCGCCGATCGAAGCCCGGTCGAACGTGTCGCTATACGGGACGGCCGCGGCCACCGGCGCGGGGCCGCGGAAGGCCCAGTGCAGGAACGGCAGATTCACCAGCACCAGCACCGCCGCGAGGGGCAAAGCGATGCGCGGCTGTCGCAGCGGATGGTCGGCAGCGAGCAAGGTCATTCTTCCTCAGAAGTCGGATTCACCGACAGCTGCGCGAAGTCGGGGAGCTCGGCGCGAAGATAATCGCGCAGCCGATCGGTGAGGCGCGCCTCGAGCTGGCGCGCGCGCTCGCGGGTGAAGCCGAACTTCGTCCCGACCTCCTGCAGCGTCATCGGCTCCTCGGCGGCGATGCGGTGCTCGAATAAAAACTTGTCCTTCTCGCTGGTCAACGCAGCGCCGAAGACGGCCAGCTTCTCTTTGAAGATGCGGCGCAGCTCCTCGTCGGCGAGCTGCTCGTCGGCGGGGCGCGCGGTCTCGGTGAGCCGGTCGCCGTGGGTCTGGCGGGTCTCGTCGCCGCCCGAGCTGTGCACCGGCGCGTCGAGCGAGAGCTCGTCGTTGCCGAGCCGCTGGTCCATCTCGGTGATGTCCTGCTCGGTGACGTCCAGCTTCTCCGCCAGGAGCGCGGGCGCGGCGTCGAAGCCCTGCGACAAGAGCCGCTCCTGCTCCTTGCGCAGGTTGAAGAACAGCTTCCGTTGGGCCTGGGTGGTGCCGAGCTTCACCATGCGCCAGTTGTCCATCAGGTATCTGAGGATATAGGCGCGGATCCACCACGCGGCGTACGAGCTGAGCTTGACCCCGCGGAAGGGATCGTACTTCTGGACCGCCTGCATCAGGCCAACATTGCCCTCCTGGATGAGGTCCAGCAGGCTGAAGGCGGCGCGGCGATATTCGTGGGCGAGCTTAACCACCAGGCGCAGGTTCGCGGTCACCAGCCGGTAGGCGAGCATGGGGTCGCGCGTCGCGACGAACTTCGCGGCGAGGTCGTGCTCCTCCTCGCGCGTCAGCAGCGGGTGGCGCGCCACCTCGGCCATGTAGCGCTGGAGCGCGTCGGCGCGGGAGAGGTCGCGCTCGACGGGGACGGGCAGCGTCGAGGCGGCCTCCTCGGGCTCGATCACCTCGGGCGCTTCAGCATCGGCGAGCAATACCTCGGGCTCCAGCGCTGCAACGTCCTTCGCCGCTGGAGCAGCCTTCTTCCTCGCTGGCCGTGCAGCTTTCCGCCTGGTCGCCATTCGCTCGACTTCCCTGAAGTTGCGGTCCTATACAGGCAAAGTTTTTCCGGTTCAACCAAAGCGCATGAGCGACTACGTCTCAACAACGACTTTCGCGGAACACTTGCGCGATGCGCACCCCAGCGGCATACGGTGCAAAGTGTCAGAAGCGAAGTCCGCGAAACCGACCCTGGACTCACGATGAACGTCGCCAGCCAGCTCTTCGAGGTCGCGCGCCGCCTGCCGCAACGCCCCGCGGTCAGCTCCGAGGCAGGCACGCTCACGTTCGCAGCGCTCGTCGATCGCGTGGCGCGCATCGCCGGATCGTTCGCGGCCACGCTGGTTCCGGGAGATCGCGTCGCCCTCTGCATGGAGAACAGCCCGGAGGTCCTCGAGCTGTTCTTTGCGTGCTGGACCGCCGGACTCTGCGTCGTGCCCACGAACGCGAAGCTCCACCCGAAGGAGGTCGCGTACATCGCCGAGAGCTCCGGCGCCAAGCTGCTCTTCACCTCTCCCTCTCTCGCGGAGGGGCTGTCGTCGCTCCACGGCGAAGTGCCTTCACTGGGGGAGGTGATCTGCACCGGTACGGATCGCTACCGCCGGCTCCTCGACGGATCACCCGCGCGGCCGCGCTCCGTCGGGCCCCAGGATCCGGCGTGGATTTTCTATACCAGCGGCACGACGGGGCGGCCCAAGGGCGCGGTCCTCTCGCATCGCAATTTAATGTTCATGAGCCACGCGTATTACGCGGACATCGACCCGCTCGACGAGACCGATACGCAGCTGCACATCGCGCCGCTCTCGCACGGCGGCGGGCTTTACTGCCTGCCGCACCTCTTCAAGGGCTCGCACCAGGTGATCTTGAGCGGCTCGTTCGATCCCGCGCGCACCTTCGACGCGATTGCGCGCCATCCCAACGTGACGCTCTTTGCCGCACCCACCGTGCTCACGCGCCTGGTGCACAGCGAGGCCGTGGGCCGCGCCGATCTGAAGAACCTCAAGACCATCTATTACGGCGGCGGCCCCATGTACCTGGCCGATCTCAAGAAGGCGCTCACCATCTTCGGCCCGCGGCTCTACCAGCTCTTCGGGCAGGGCGAATCGCCCATGACCATCACCGGGCTGTCCAAGCGCCTGCACGCCGCCACCCACGAGGCGCGCTACCAGGAGCTGCTCGGCTCGTGCGGGTACGCGCGCACGGGCGTCGAGGTGAAGGTGGTGGACAAAGACGATCGCGAAGTGCCCCCCGGCGAGATCGGCGAGGTGGTCACCCGCAGCGATTGCGTGATGCAAGGCTACTACGGCAACCCGGCCGCCACCGCGGAGACGCTGCGCAACGGCTGGCTGCACACCGGCGACCTCGGCTCGATGGACGCGGACGGCCTGCTCACGCTGCGCGATCGGTCCAAGGACATGATCATCAGCGGCGGCAGCAATATCTACCCGCGCGAGCTGGAAGAGGTGCTGCTGCGGCACCCCGACGTGCTCGAGGTGTCCGTCGTCGGTCGGCCGCACCAGGAGTGGGGCGAAGAGGTGGTGGCCTTCGTGGTGGCGAAGCCCGGCAGGCAGCTCTCGCAGGCGAAGCTCGACCAGCTCTGCCTCGACAACCTGGCGCGCTACAAGCGCCCGCGCGATTATCGATTCGTCGATTCGTTACCGAAAAACAATTACGGAAAAGTCCTCAAGACGGAGCTGCGCGAGAAGCTCCGGAGCGGAGGGAAGTGATGCGCGGCGTTTCCATTGCGGGGATCGGGTCCACGACGTTCGGGAAGCACGGCGACAAGCCCATCGAGGTGCTCGCCGT
>JAYWBT010000019.1:0-7735 GCA_043781235.1 Deltaproteobacteria bacterium | reverse complement strand
GTCGGGGTCGGGGTCGAGGTCGTGGTCGAGGTCGGGGTCGTGGTCGTGGTCGTGGTCGTGGTCGAGGTCGTGGTCGTGGTCGGGGTCGGGGTCGGGGTCGTGGTCGGGGTCGGGGTCGGGGTCGGGGTCGGGGTCGTGGTCGTGGTCGTGGTCGGGGTCGGGGCGAGGCGACCGGCCTCGATCACTTCGGCTGGAAGCCGCGGAGGTACTTCACCAGCGCGGCGGTCTCCTCGGCAGAGAAGCTGCCTTTGTAGGGCGGCATCGCCTTGTCGGCCGTGCCTTCGTCAATCACCTTGATGATCACTGCGTCGGTGAGATCCTTCCAGACCGCACCCTGGGTGAGATCCGCGGTCTTGAGCTTGACGCCGATGGGCGTCTTCGCTTTGCCATCCCGGCCGTGGCAGGTTGCGCATCGGGCGTTGTAGACGTCCTGGCCGACATCGTCCGGCGCGGCGCGAGCTGGCCCGGGAGCGAGGGCGAGGACCAGCGTGGCGGCGGACGCGCGGATGAGCTTCTTCATTGCGACCTTCCCGAGAGTTTGGGTGATAGCCTCTCTGGAGACCAACCCGGTTGCGGTCTCGTCATCCCTCAAGGCGTTGGCCAGTTGGGAAAGAGCGACTCCGGCGAGGGCGCACCCTGAAGTTGAGGTGCAGGCGCCGGGCCAAATCGCTTCGGTTGGGAAGCACAGGGCAGGCCCGGGCCGCAGTAGGTCGCGGGGTCGTGGTCGGCGCCGTGGCAGCTGAGGAGGCATTGGCCGCCTCTGCCCATCGGGAGAAATCCTAGCTGGCCTCGCTTGTTCGTCTGCACGATCCGCGGATCGAACTGCACCAGGGACGGCTGGTCCGCGCCGTGCGCGTTGTGGCAGGCGGCGCACGGCGCGCGCAGTTCCACGATGTGCTTGCGATGCTGCGGGAACGACTGGTCGGCAAGAATGCTCGAGCGATTGTGGCAGCGGTAGCAGAGGTCGAAGCGCGCCGGGCTCTCCGGCTGGTTGTCGTCGGTCGCGTATTGGCGCACGAGCAACGGTGGGTAGATCGATCCGTGCGGCCCCTGCGCGGCGGCCGCCTCGTCGTTCCCGTGGCAGTCGGTGCAACTGATCACGCTCGCGCCGCTGAGCGGCTGGATCAGCGAAGGCAGTGAGATGCCGCGCCCCGGACTGAGCACCGGGTGGAACGAGGTGGCGGTGAACTGCTTCTGCGCATCCGGCTGCCGCGCTGGCCGGTTCGCGGCCGGCCCATGACAGAGAAGGCAGAGCTGCGCCTCGCTGGGGAATCTCCGCGTCGTCGAAGAACGCGTGCGCATTCCGGCCAGGTCACGCGGCTCCCGCGGCGGGGGGCCGTGGGGGTCGTGGCAGTCGAGGCACTTGACGTGGCGGCGCGCATTCGAATCGGTTTCGGGGGACCGCTCCAAAGAACTGTGCTCGCCCGGCCACTCGACGGGGTGGTGCGACGGCTTGAGAAACTGCGACTGGATCTCGGACGGCGCCACGCTCTCTGAGAGCCGGCCCGCGCGCACTTCCTCGCCGCGCCCCGAACCGTGGCAGCGGTAGCACGAGTCCTCGTCGCGCCCGAAGAGCAGGCCGCGTTTTCCCTCCTGCGGCACGTGCCCGCCGTGGCAGCTCATGCAACCCTGGGGGAGCGTCTCCGGATTCAGGTGGGCGGCGCCCCGAGGCGCGCCGGTGGTGGCGTCGCCGGCGGCGAGCGTCAGGGCCGATGAGCGAGGCGCAGCGGTGAGCGCATGCGGCCCCTGGCTGGCGGGCGCCTGCGCATGGCACACCACGCAGGTCCCGTCGCGCTGGGGCTTGTTGTAGAAGTGGACGCCGCTGGAAGCGAAGTTGTCGTCGTCGTGCGGGTTGTGACACGCGGTGCACTGCACGCGATCGACGGCGTCGAGGTGCACCGAGGAATCCGCCTTCATCGCTGCCAGCGTGTTGAGGGGCGCGTTCTTCGCGTTGTTGGCGGCGACCAATTGATCGGTGACCACGAAGGAGATCGGGTGCGTGCGGCTCAAGTCGGTGCCGATAAAGCCGGTGTCTCCCGCGGTCATCGTGGTCTTGCCCCCGGCGAGCGGGATCAGGCCCTTGGCGACTGCGCCAAGTGCGACGGTGCCGTCGTGGCAGGAAAGGCACAGTTTGGAGGCGCCGTTCGGGTCGGGAGCCGCGGCCTGACTCGAGTACGCGATCATCGTCGGCGAAAGGTACTTGAGGTAGGTCACGCCGCTCGAGAGTTGGTGATTCCAGAGCGGACCCGCGGGGGTCGAGTTGTGCGGCGTGTGGCAGAAGATGCAGACCTGCGTCTCGGTGCTGGCGCGCACCGGCCCGGGTCCCGAGGTGGAGAGATTGTGGGGCGTGGTGACGATGCTGCCCGCGTCGAGCGGTCCGGGCAGCGCAAGCGCGAGCGTCAGGGCGAAGGAGAAGACCGCGCGCTTCATGGCGCCTCTCCGGGCAGGCCGTCGGAGGCGACCTCGAAGAGCAGCACGCGCGCGTTCCCGGTATCCACAACGGCCACCTCTCCACCGTGCACCGCGAGTCCTGCCGGCATCCAGAACTGGCCCGGGCCGCGGCCGTGCTCGCCGACAAACAGGAGCAGCCGCCCCTCCTCGTCGAAGATCTGGAAATTGTCGAACATGGTGTCGGCCACGTAGATGCGCCCCGAGGCATCGGCCGCGATGCCCTTGGGCCGGTCGAGATCGCCGGAGCCGTTGCCGGCGTGTCCGAAGGCGCCCGCGAACGATCCGTCGGGGCCGAAGATCGCGATGCGGAAGTTCATCGTGTCATTGACGACCGCGCGTCCCGCGGCATCAACGGCGACAAAGGTCGGAAAATTCATCTCGCCCGGGCCGCTTCCGTGCCCGCGGCCGAGGACGCGCACCGGCGTGCCGTCGAGCTTCAGCACCCGGACGACGTGCGCCGGGGTGTCCACCACGTAGAGCAGCTTGCGGGTGCGATCGATGGCGACGCCGGTAGGCCGCTGCAGGGCGCCTCCGGCGTCGAAGCGCGCGAGCCACTCGCCGTCGGGCGCGAGCACCTGAACGACATTGCGGCCGCCGTCGGCGATGTAGATGCGCCCTTCCCCGTCGGCGGCGACGCCGGTCGGGAGCAGCAGGGCGTGCTCGCCTTCCGGCCTGAGGACGCGATACTCGCCGCGATCGCGATCGATGACGACCACCGCGCCACGCGCCCGGTCAGTCACCAGCAGCCGGCCCGAGGCATCGAAGGTCGCGGCGAACGGCGCCTGCAGCAGGTCGGGCTCATGCTGACCGACGAACACCGACGCGAGCCGCTGCCAGGCCGAGGGGTCTGCCACGTCGCGCTCGCCGCGGATCTCGCCCCGGTACATCACGCGCGCGCGCTGCGGCGCTGGCGGCCAGGAAAGCGCGGGCGGGCGCGGCCTCGCGGCGGAACACCCGCAGGCAAAGACCAGCAAGGCAAAAGTGGTCTTACTCATTAGTGCTCCGGGAAAAAGGAAGTGCGAATGGACCGGGTGAAGAGCACGCTGACCGAGTGGCTGCCGCCTTCCGAGGGAAAGCCGCGATTGTAAATGTAGTTGAGAGACAAATTCGACTCGCGAAAGCTCCACACGCCCGAGGCGAGGAGGGACGCCGAGGTGGTGCCGCCGATCTGGTGGGTAACATCGGCGGCCAGGTTCCCGAAGGTCCCCGGCCCGAACGAGAATGCGTTGCCAGCGTGCGCGAACACGGAGCCTGTTGCCCTGGTGCCAGGCTGGTTCGACCACCCCTCCGACCAGCCGGCCGCGAAGGTCACCTGCGTGCGCCAGAAGGGAGCGGCGCCGCTGAGGAGCAGGCTGGTGGCGCTGGTCTCCAGCCAACCGGCGATGAGAGGAGAGGTTTGAGCGATGCGCGTGTAGATGAACGCCGGCAGGAGCAGCAGGCGGCCGCGCACCAATGTGCCGCTCAGGTTCGCAAGCAGCGTGCGGCTGCTCAGCGCTGCCGAGGACTGGTCGTCGCGCAGCGTGTACGAGACCAAGCCGCGAACGGGAAGCCCGGCCACCGGTCCCTGCCCACTGGCGCTCGCGCCAAAGCCGAGGAGCACTCCCGCACGTCCGTCGGAGACCTCGCTGTACCCTGCCTGCCCGTTGAGGCTGAGCCCATACTGCAGCGCCCCGGTCCGACCAAACGTGGAGACGCCCTGCGCCGCCGAGACGGTCGCGAGGGTTCGCTGTAGCCCGGGCGCCTGGATGGTGGAGTAGGTCGCGGCTGCCCCTTCGCCGAGCAGCAGCGGCAACGGGCGCAGGTCGATGGTGGCTCCCGCGGTCAGCGCGTTGGACTGCTGGTCGCGGTCGCTCGCGCCCGCGCTGCTGAAAGCGTACCCCGTGCGCATCACCGTGCGCGACCCGAGGCGCGAGAGCAGGTTGGCCGAGGTCTGATACCCGTTGAAGCCTTCGTCCTGGGTCCCGCCGAACCCCCGCCCCTGCGCGATGCTGGCCTGCACGCGCGCGCTGGTGTCGCGGCCCGGGTAGAGGTCGTCCGAGACCGAGGCGAGCAACGTGCCTGTCGAGGGAGATGCGCCGGTCCGCTGCGCCGACCAGGTGGCGATGCCGGCGTAGCGGTGCAAGCTCGACTCCCCGTGCACCGCGCCGCTGACCGTGTCGGCGACAAAGCGCGGCTGCTCCGGAGTCTCTTCGATCAGCCGCTGGATTTGCAGTTCGGCCTTGGGCAAGACCGAGCTGACGAGCTGAGCCGTGCCGGAAAGCGAGGTGGTGGTGGCGGACTGCACCGACTCGGCGGTCGAACCGGGCAGCGTGAGGCCGCGGGCCGCCGAGAGCGAGATCGGCAAGATCGATCTCGAGAACAGCCGCAGCGCCGATCCATACCCGAGGCTGTAGGGGAGCGAGCGATGCGGTCCGAGCTGGTCGAGGTGCAGCACCAGGAAGAACGAGCGGAACTGCAGGTAGCGCGAATCCACCAGCCAGCCGGCCAGCTCCGCGCTTACGCCCTCGCCAATCTGGTGCGACTGCAACAGACCATTTCGCGACGGGGTGAAGCCTCCGGCGTAGGAGAAAAGCGCGCGTCCAGTGAGCGACCAGGTCGGAATTTCGTCTTGAAACCAGACCTGCGCGTGGGCAGCGCCGGAGAAGGCGACGAAGAGGAAACCGGCGAGAAGGATGCGCCTCATCGCGACGCTCCCGCGGGAGGGACGAGCAAGACGACGATGCCCGCGCCGGACCCGAGCGGCCAGAGCGAGACCGGAGCTGGCAAGACCGGAGCTGGCGAAACCGGAGGCGCCGGGACGACAGGCTGCGGGACGGGAATCGGCGGCGCGCGCGGCCGATCTTCCTGGCGCGGGTCGCCGGGGCTCGGAGCGGTGGGGATGGGCCGGATGGGGATCGTCATCCGGTACCGAGGGAAGGGCGTGGTGAACTTGAACCCTTTCTGCTCGACCTTGAGGAGAGCTTCCGCCGCGCGCTTCTTCAAGACTTCGATTCCGTTGTGGGGACAGCCGTCCTCGTCCTGGTAGCCGACCCAGTCCGCCGGCTCGTACGGGCACCTGTCGAAGCGGTCGGGGATCCCGTCGCCGTCGCTGTCCTGCAGCAGCTCGTCGAAGCTGGCGATCTGGATCCCCGCGAAGACCGACCAGGTGGCGCGGGCGCCGAACGCGGGGCCGCCCGTGGCGAAGAAGGTGATGCGGCCGGGGTGCTCGAGGATCGCGGTCCGCGCGCCGTCGAACAGACCCATGCCGGTCCAGGCGGGAGCCACCGCCGTGGCGTCGGCCACGGCTCCGGGCTGCAGCGAGGTGGTGAGCGCGGGCGCGGGCAGGTCTCCGAGGATCGCGCGCGCCGTCTCCAGCGCCCTCTGGCGGAGCAGCTTGCGGCGCGCCTCCATCGGATCGGGACCGAGCAGCGAGAAGGAGATCCCGGGCATCACCGTGACGTTCCTGAACCCAAGCCCCGACTCGCCTGCGGCCTGCAGCATCAGCGTGGTCGAGGCGCTGACCGCCAGCGCGGCCGCCGCGCCGTAGAACGCGCCCCGAGGATCTGCATCGCGCCGCGCGCGCGGAAGGCGCCAGCCGAATTGGCCGGTGAGGAGCAGCGGCCCAAGGTGCTTCTGGGCGATGATCGAAGGAAGAAAGTCCCAGCCCTGCAGCGGGTGGTCCGCGGCCAGCGCGAGCGAGAGGGCCGGACGGAAAACGTACTCGGTGAGCAGCAGCGCCTTGGTCGAGAGGCGCAGGTCCTGCTCGACACCGCGGGCTTGCGCGAGCTCGCGCGGGAACGCCTGCAGCGCAACGCCGATCTCCAGCCGGTTCCAGAGCCCCACCGTCAGTCCGAACGGCGAGGCATGAAACCGATCGCCGTGCATCGCGCCGGTAACGCTGAACCCGGCGCTCAGGCTGAACTCGCCGGCGGGCACGGTATCGGCCTCGGGAACGAGCGGCGTTCCGCGCTCCCCGGAGAGCGTCGTCTGCGCCATTGCCGGAAGCGAAGCGATGAAGAGCGCGAGCAGCGGCGCCGCCGCGATCCTCCAAAGCTGGGCTCGCCGGATGTGCACTTCAGCGCTCCTTCGCCTCCTCCCTCTACTGCTTCGCCAGAACGATCTTCGCCGCCGCGTGCAGCCGATCATCGAGCTGCTTCAGCGCGGCGCTGCGGCGCTCGTCGCGCAGATCGGCAAGGATCGAATCTTTCACGTCGGCAAAGCTCGCCTGATGCGGCGCCTGCGATCCCTCGCGCTTGAGCAGGTACCAGCCGCGCAACGAACGGACCGGCGCCGTGATCTCACCGTCTCGGATGGCCCAGCCGGCCTTCTCCATCGCGGGATCGATGCTGCCCTGGTGCACCAGGCCCAGGTCGCCGCCCTTGGGCGCGAAGGCGTCGCACTGGCGCTCGACGGCGATCGCCGCGAAGTCTGCCTTCAGTGCCCGCTCGCGCAGCTCCCGCGCTGCGGCCTCGCCGGCCAGCCACTGCTTCTCGGTGGAGGAGGGATCGACGCGAACGCAGGTGGAGCGCAGCTTGAGCGCGCCCGGCACCAGGTAGCGGGCCGGGTCCGCCCGGTAGCGCGCGAGCGCGTCGTCTGCGCTGGGCGCCGGCACCCCCTTCGCCTCGAGGTCGACGAGCCGCTGGGCGAGCGCGGGCCGGGCGATGATCTCGAGATAGCGTGCGCGGTCGATGCCGTAGGAGGCAAGCATCGCCGCAAACTTCTCGGGACCGCCCGCGTTCTTCTCCTCGCCGGTCGCGACCTGGTTGATCGGCTCCTGCGGGACCGCGAGGCTCCGCTTGCGCGCCTCCTGCGCCCGCAGCTCCGCAGTGATCAGGTCGTCGAGCACTCGCTTGCGCAGCTCGGCGGTCTGCTTCTCGTCGAGCTGGCGATGGAACATGGTCTTGCGGATGCGATCCCGCATTGCCTTGACCACCTCGGGCTCGGTGATGGGCTTGAGATTGACCGTGGCAGGTGCGGCGGCGAGGGCGAGGACGATGGCGAGGAGGAGCATCTCGGTCTCCAATCGACTGAATGGCGCGCAAGGCGCAAACTTTGCGGATTTCCGCGCTCTTCAGGGTGAGATTGCACCATCCATGCCTGCGCCCACCGCGCCTGGCCCCGCTGCGAAGCCAAAAAAAGAGAGCGCCGGAGGATTGACCCGGCGCTCCCTTCAGGAAGCTTGCGACGCTGGTTCCCGGCGTTCGCGGCCGGGTTCGAGATCACTTGTTGTGGCAGGTGAGGCAGAGGTTCGAGTTCTGGTTCGACTTGATGAGGAACGGGTAGTTGCTGGCTGCCGAGGTCACGA
>JAYWBT010000018.1:0-53088 GCA_043781235.1 Deltaproteobacteria bacterium | reverse complement strand
TCCTTCGCTGGTCAGCTCCCAGTCGTCGTCGTCGATCACCAGCGCGCCCTTCGTTCCCTGGAGCGAATAGACCACCTTGCGCACGCCCGCGGTCCAGGTGAGGAAGGTGTGCGCGTAGCCGTTCGGGAAGGTGAGCACGCAGTTCAGGTTGTCTTCGGTGTCCCATTGCTTGTCGAGCGTCAATGCCTTCGCCGTGACGTGAGTGGGCAGCGTGCCCAGCCAGGCGAAGGTCAGATAAAAGCTGTGCGACCCGTGGTCCATGGCGATGCCGCCGCCCGAAGTCTTCTGGTCGCGGCGCCAGTCCGGGCGCCACTCAGGTACGCCCTTCGCGTGCGTGGTGCGGAAGGTATTCAACGTCACCGCGCGCACGGTGCCGATGCGGCCCGACTTGATGGTATCGAGCGCGAACTTCACCACCGGCGCGTGCTTGTAATTGTGCGCGGGGAAGACCACGCGGCGGTGCTTGCGAGCCGCATCGACCAGGGACTTCGCCTCGGCCACGGTGGTGGTGAGCGGCTTCTCGCAGAGGACGTGCACGCCCTTTGCCAGCGCGGCGCGGGCGATCTCGGCGTGGTGGACGGGCGGCGTCGAAATGTCGATGAAGTCGAGCGGCTCCTGGTCGAGTAGCTCCTGCCAGGTCGGGTAGACGCGCGCGCGGGGGGCCGCATTGCGCGCCGCCTCGAGCCGCGCGGGGCAGAGATCCGCGACCGCAACGATCTCGACGTCGTCGCGCTGCTGGTACGCGGGCAGGTGTCCCTTGCTGGAGATGAAGCCGAAACCGACGATCGCGCCCTTCAGCATCCTGTGCGGCCTCCGTGACTTGCGCGGCGTGTAGCAGCAAGCGCCCGAGGCTTCAAGGCCAGCGGGCGACGCAATCACCAGCCGCCACTTGCGCTCGGCCACCAAGGCCGCTAGGAAAGCGGGCGCATGATCTCCCGCGGCTTCTTCGCCTTCCTAGCTTTCCTGCGCATCGCCGCAGGCGTCTCGCTCGTCCTCACCGGGCTGCACAAGCTGGCCTGGTTCACCGATCCGGGAAAGCTCGAGGCGCAGCTCTCCGGCTGGGGCGCACACCCGGCGAATCTTCTGGTCGCGAAGTACCTCGGGCTGGTGACGCCGCACCATCACCTCTTCGCGCGGATGGTGGTGCTGGGCGAAATCGTCCTGGGCTCAATGCTGGTGCTCGGCTTCCTGACGCCGCTCGCGGCGCTGCTCGCGTTCCTGATGGTGCTCAACTTCGTCTTCGCGAGCGGACAGATGTTCTCGCTGCCGTTCTACACGGGCGAGAGCGCGCTCGTTTATCTGCTGGTCTTTCCAGTGTTGCTCCTCGGGCGCGCCGGCACCTTCCTGGGCGTGGACGGCCTGATGTCGGGCGCGGAAAAGAAGCGGCCGGGCAGCTGATTCACTGGACGGCCGTGCGCGCACGCTGCGCCTTGATGTGCGCGACCACGCTCGCCCAGGCGGCCTCGCTCGGGTGCGCGACCGGGTCGCCGTGCTTCATCCCCGGCACGATCGCGAGCTCGGCGCCCGGGTGCGCGGCGGCGATGCGCTCGGCGTAGGCAACCGGGAAGAGCTCGTCGCGCTCGCCGTGCTCGACCAGGAGCGGCGCCTTGAGGCGCGCGGCGCCCTCGAGGTTGTCGAGCACGTCCGGCAAGAGCAGCCTGGCCCAGCGCGGGACGCGGTGGAAGAGCACCGCGGCGTCGCGCGCCGAGGTGAAGGCGCCCGAGGTCGCCACGCAGTCGGGCGGCGGAACGAGTTCGCTCGCGACGTCGAGCAGCACGCCCGAGCCGAGCGAGAGGCCGTACGCGCACGCGCGCGAGGCCGCCGGAAGCCGCAGCCGGAACACATGCCAGGCGGCGAAGGCATCCTCGCGGAAGTGCGCGAGCGTTGGCGCGCCGGTCGAGGCGCCGAAGCCCGAGTAATCGAAGACCATGGTGGTGACGCCGTCGTCGTGGAGGAGCTTGAGCGCCTCGACCCAGGAGGAGATGGCCTCGCTGTTGCCGTGGAAGATGAGCACCGCGGGGGCGAGCGCGCTCTCGGCCGGGACGTAGAAGGCGCGCAGGGTGCGGTCGCCGCTGTGGATGCGCAGCTCCTCGAAGGCGAGGCCACGCGTGGCCGGCGTGCGGCTCCCGGGGCCGTGGACCTTGATCATCCCGCGCTCGATGCGCGAGACGAGGAAGGGACGTGAGGCAAAGCCGAGAGCAGCGAGCAGCACCAGCGCGAGCACGAGGAGGGAGCGTTTCACGCGCCGCAGGATAGCAGCGTGCGCGCGATCTGGGAGGAGCTTCGCCTCTGGTGGAGCTCGCGTGATCCGTCGGGTACAGTGCCGAGCCAAATGATGCGTGACACGAGCCTGAGCCAGCAGAACGATTACTACGCGCGCCTGGCTCGGCTCACGCCCGAGCAGCGACTGCGGATCGCGGCCAGCCTCTCCGCGGGTGTGCGCCGGCTCGCCGAGGCTGGCATTCGGCAGCGCCATCCGGAGGCGACCGCGGATGAGGTGCGCGTGCGGCTGACCGTCCGCCTTTATGGGCGCGGAGCGGGGCGTCGCCTGTTCGGCGCGGGCGCGGTGCCCAGCGATGCCATCTGATCCGACCGTGCAAGACGTCATCGATGTAGCCCTCCGCGTCGCGGCAGGGCTCGAGCAGATCAACGTCCGCTACGCACTGGTGGGAAGCCTCGCGAGCTCCTTGCAGGGCGAGCCCCGATCCACGAACGACATCGACTTCGTCAGCGTGCTCTCAGTGGAGCAGATCGCGAGCTTCGCCGCCGCGCTCGGCGAAGAGTTCGACATCGACGAGGTGGCGCTTGCCGATTCGATTCGCGCGGGGGGATCGTGGAACATCTATTTTCTGCCATTGATGACCAAGATTGATCTGTTCGCGCTCGACTCTACCGAGCTGAGACGCACGCAGTTTTCCCGTGCAATGCCTGCCCGCATCGGGAATCGCACGATCAACGTGCTCCGACCCGATGACACGATTCTGAGCAAGCTGCTTTGGTATCGTGATGGCGGCGGAGTTTCGGACCAGCAATGGCGAGACGTGCTGGGGGTCCTGCGGGTGAGCGGCGCGCAGGTTGACCATGCGTACCTGGACGAATGGGCGTCGCGCCTCGGGATCGAGCTGCTTCTCGCCAGAGCGCGCAAAGAGGCTCGCATTCCTTGAGCCCTTACGCCCCCTCATACGAGCCCCAGGTGCACGACCTCTGCTCGAAGCGCGGTCAATCGCGGCCGCCGGCCCAGCGCGCAATCGAATCGAGGAGACCGGGCTGGAGCTCCGTGGCGATGGTCAATCCCACAAAGCACCTGGCCCGATGCGCCTCTGAAGAGATGAATCGGCTGCTCGCCTGGCGCAGGTCGGCGCGGGCCGCGGCCCGATAGGCGCCCTCCGCCTTTTGCCAGGCCTCGCGCGGAATCGGGCCAAAGCGGGCGCTCAAGGCAGCAAGGTCGATCAGATCGCGCGAGAGGACGGAATCATCCGGCCAGCGGTCCGAGTTGGCCAGCAGCTTCTCCGCGAAGCAGTCAGAGATGCTCAGGCAGGGTGCGCGGGACCAGGGAACGGTCGCCGCAGGATCGAGCGCAATGCGCGCCTCGCGGATGAATTCCACCCGGGTGCTCACGCCATCGACCAGCACCGGGAAGCGCACCGCGTATTGATCGATCTTCGGTTCGCGGGGAAAGGAGAGGTGCACGCTCTGGGAAAAGAGCGCGCCGCAGCCGCCGCCCTTGAGCAGGATGCGCAGAGCGGCGAAGCCCCCAGCGTCCGAAGTGAGGAAATCGAGATCGCTGGATTCGCGGAACTCGCCGAGCTCGAGCGCGATCCGGGTGCCGCCGCCGAAGGCGCAGGCGCACTCGCCTAGAACCCGATGATCGAGCGCGTCCAGCAAGGCAGCGACCCGGACGTGTGCCGGGCGCTTAAACATCGAGAAAGCTCCCGAAGCGGGCGACCAGCTGGCGAATGAAGCGGGCTTCCTCGGGGGACGGCGCGGCGAGCACGCCCCAGTCCTTGAACCCGCTTTCGTAGCGCTGCAGCATGTCGCGCAGCGAGAGCTGGCGCGGTGCGCGGTCGAACCAGGAGAGCGCCTCCAGGAGCGGCAGCGCCGTCGGGACCTCGATGTCCTGAGGAGCACTCATGAATCGAAGTAAAGCCTATTTCAAGATCGTTTGCATGCAGGTCCAGGCATCGGCCGCAGCGCCAATGAGGCCGCATATCCGCGGCGCGCGGAGGTCAAAGACCTGCGGTCAGCGCGCCGCCGCTTGCAGCGAGCGCGACTGCCGGCGCAGCACGTCCGACGCTTCGCGCGCGGCGCACGCCTTTGCCGCGGCGGTCGAGCGGAGCAGCTCTGTCGCGCGCGGGTCGCGCACCATCGCCAGGCGCTGCACGGCCTGCCGGCGCAGCTCGCAGGGCGTCGCCGCGTCGCTCAAGTCCGCGCGCGCGACCCTGAGCCGGTCCTCGTCGGTGGCCGCGCCCGCGAGCTCGAGCACCTGCATCGCGTCGCGGCGGGTGCGGTCACGCGGCGAGCCGAGCAGGCGGCGCACGGCTGGCGCAGCGCTGCGGCCGGCCTTCTCCCCCAGAAGCTTGAGCAGGGCAGGGCGAAAGCTGCGCGGGAAGCTCTCGGTGTCGAGATCGTCGGCGAGCGCGCGCAGGGCAGAGGCGTCGCGCGAGCCGCCCTCGACCGCGGCCGCGAAGTCGGAGAAGGCGAGGCCGAGGTTGCCCAGCGACTGGTATGCCTCGGCGCGCACCAGCAAAACGGCGGGCGCGTTCGCTTCGGGCGTGTCGGCCAGCTTGTCCAGCTCGGCCAGCGCCGCGAGCGGCTGGCGCTCGGCGAGCAGCCCTTCGGCACGCGCGAGCGGCCGGTTCGAGCGCGACCGCTCGCCGGCCGCGGCGGCGACGAGCACCAGGAGCAGCGCGGCCCAGGCGGAGCGCCGCCGCAGGAACCGCGCGCCGCGAACGGCGGCGTGGCGCAGCGCCAGCGTGCGCGAGGGATCCGGCAGCGGCCTCAACCGGCGCAGCGCGCGGCGGCCATAGGGCGCAGACGATCCGGCGCTGCGAACGGCGCGCCGCAGGAGGACGCTGCCGCCGGAGAGGAGGGCCCGCTCGCCGAGCACCTCGGTCGGCGCCTCGCTCTTGTTCATCGAAAGGTAGACGGCGTCGGTCAGCACCACGTCTCCGGCCTCGGCCACGGCGCCTGCCTCGAGCGCGAGCTGCACCGGCTCGCCGGTCACGTCGCGGCGGCCGAGCCGCACCTCGCCCTGGCTGAGCGAGATGCGCACCTCGATGGCCTCGGTGCGGCCGGCGCGCGCGTTGAACTCGGCGAGCCGATCCTGGATGGCCATCGCGCACAGCACCGCGTCGGTCGGCGACTCGAAGGCGGCGAGCAGCGCATCGCCGATCGATTTCACCTTGCGCCCGCCGAACCCGCGCACGACCGGCAGGATCAGCGCGTCGTGCAGCGCCAGCATGCGCGCGTTCTCCTCGCGCGTCTGGGCGCTGGTGCGAGCGGTGAAGTTCTTCATGTCCGACAGCAGCAGGACAAGGTTCTTCGCGAGGGGCGCGCTCACGGGCGCGCTCCGGAGAGAAGCATCGCTGCCGCGACGGCCAGCATGGTCGCGACTCCCGCGCCGAGCGCGAGGTTGAGCGGATTCGTGAATGAACGTTCGTTCACCGATTCGGGCAACGCGGCGGTGACGCCTTCGAGCCGGAACAGCCGCACCGGCTCGGGCACCCCGCGTAGCATCCGCGGGCCCAGGTCGGTGGCTTTGACCCCGGCGCGGTTCATCGACAGCCACAGAGCCTCGGTGAAGAGCACGTCGCCGGCGACGCCCTGCGCCTCGACGCGCGCGGCCAGATTGACCGCCTCGCCGAAGACGTCGCCCTTCTCGAGCCGCACCTCGCCAAGATTGATCCCGGCGCGGATCTGGAGCCGCTCCGACTCGACCGCCCCCGCGTTGAACGTCGCCACCTCGCGCTGCAGCGCCGCGGCGCAGAGCAGCGCCTGCGAGGGCAGCTCGAAGGCGACCAGGAAGGTGCCGCCGATGACCTTGATCCGCCGCCCGCGGTACTCGCGTAAGACGGGCTCGAGCAGCCCGGCGTGGACGCCCAGCATCCGCTGCGTCTGCTCATAGGTCTGGCGGCCGATGCGCTCGGCGTACCCGACGATGGAGGTGAAGACGATGGCGAGGTTGCGCGAGCGCATTCGTGAATACTCTACGACAGCGGCGCCTCGGGGCCATCCCGGGCGGCGCGGCAAGTGTCAGCTCTTGGCCGTCAGCCGCTTCACCGGCGCGGTGGGCATCCAGGTCCAGTCGGGGTGGCGGCCCTGCGCGTAGGTGAGGTTCCACTCGCTCTTGAACAGCGCGATGGGGTTGTCGTCGCGGTCCACCACGCAGAGCGCGTCGGTCTCCAGCTCGAAGGCGGCCGGATCGAAGCCCGGGCCCGCCACCCAGCGCGCCACCGCGAACGGCAGCCGGTCGAGCACGATCTGCGCGCCGTACTCGTGCTCGAGCCGGTACTGCAGCACCTCGAGCTGGAGCGCGCCGACCGCGCCCAGGATGGGGTCCTTCATGCCCTGCCCGCGCTGCTGGAAGATCTGGATGGCGCCTTCTTCCGAGAGCTGCTGCAGGCCCTTCTCGAGCTGCTTGCGCTTCATCGCGTCCTTCGCCCGGAGCCGCGCGAAGATCTCCGGCGAGAAGCGCGGCAGCTCGGCGTACTCGAACGGCGCGCCTTCGCAGAGCGTGTCGCCGATGCGCAGCGTGCCGGTGTCGAACAGGCCGATCACGTCGCCGGGCCACGCCTCCTCGATCACGTGCCGCTCGGCGCCGAAGAGCTGGTGCGGCATCGAAAGCCGGATGGGCTTTTCGTCGGCGCGCGCGATCCGCGCGTCCATCCCGCGCGCGAAGCGCCCCGAGCAAACCCGCAGGAACGCCAGCCGGTCGCGGTGCATCGGATCCATGTTTGCCTGGATCTTGAAGACGAACCCGGAGAACTTCTCCGCGGTGGGCGGGACGTGCTCTCCGTCCGTTCGCGTGCGCGGCCCCGGCGGCGGCGCGAGGCGGACGAAGGCTTCGAGGAACTCGTCGATGCCGACCTCGGTCCACGCCGAGCCGAAGAACGCGGGCGACAGCTCGCCCTGGAGAATTCGTTGGTGGTCAAACGGATCGCCCGCGTGCTCGAGCAGCTCCAGCTCCTCGCGCAAGTTTGCCGGCAGATCCTGCGGCGTCGGCCGGCGCCTGGCGTCCGGCCCGATGTCGTCGAACAGCTTCGCCACGCCCTTGAAGTCGCGCCCCTGCCCGATCGGCCAGGTGATCGGGCAGGTGCGGATCCCGAGCACGTCCTCCACCTCGGTGAGCAGGTCGAGCGGCTCGCGGCCGACGCGGTCCATCTTGTTGACGAAGGTGAAGATGGGGATGCCGCGCCGGCGGCAGACGGCGAAGAGCTTCCGGGTCTGGGCCTCGACGCCCTTGCCGGCGTCGATCAGCATCACCGCGGCATCGGCGGCGGCGAGCGTACGGTAGGTGTCCTCGGAGAAGTCCTGGTGGCCGGGCGTGTCGAGCAGGTTGAGGCGGTGGCCGGCGTACTCGAACTGCAGCACGCTGGAGGTGATTGAGATGCCGCGCTGCCGCTCCAGCTCCATCCAGTCGGAGGTGACGTGCCGCGCCTGCCCGCGGGCCTTGACCGTGCCGGCGAGGTGGATGGCGCCGCCGTGCAGGAGCAGCTTCTCGGTCAGCGTCGTCTTGCCGGCGTCGGGGTGCGAGATGATCGCGAATGTCCGGCGCCGCTGGGTCTCGAAGCTCAGCTTTTGCCCTGCCGCCGTGTCCACGCGGCGCTCATAACATGGAGGGCCGGGGAGATTTGAGCCGATCGTGACCGGGCCCGCCCGTCGACCGCGCCAAAGACAAAGCCCGGCCAGGTTTGCACTGGCCGGGCCCTGATATAAGTGGTGGACCTGTCCGGGATCGAACCGGAGACCTCTAGAGTGCGATTCTAGCGCTCTCCCAGCTGAGCTACAGGCCCTTGTCGAGACGACGGGGCGGCGCTTTTATCGTTGCCTCCTTGCGAAGTCAAGGCGCTTGGGCCATAGGGCCGCGGATGGGAATTCTGATCGTCGCGGTCCTCGCCACCGTGCTCGGCTTCGTGCTCATCCTGCTCATCGGCAAGGGCCAGCCCGTTTCGCCCGCCTCCCCCGAAAACCTGCTCCGCGACACGGCCACCGACCTCTCGTGGGTACGGCAGTTCGGCGTCGAAGGCTTCCAGCGGTTGCTGCTCACGCTCTTCACCGAGATGGGCTACCAGCCCGAGCGCAGCGAGCGCGGCACCACCACCGTCGATCTCTATGCCAGCGACCCGACCCCCATCCGCGGCGGTCGGCTTTATGTGCACGGCCTCTTCGGCGCCCCTGGCGTGCCCGTCGAGGTGGACGAGGTTCGCAACTTGATCGAGACCGCGCGCGCCGAATTCATCGGCAAGGGCGTGCTGGTCACGCTCGGCCGCTTCACCAGCGACGCGCGCGAGACCGCGAAGGGCAATCCGATCGATCTGCTCGACGGCGACGAGCTCGGCAAGCTGATGAAGAAGCATCTGCCGCAGGCGTTCGCGACAAAGAAAATCTAGCGGCTCTCGCCCCTCAGCCTCGCTCGCCGCGGCTTGATTGGCCAGATATCGACCGCGGCGGCGAACCGGCAGGACCGGCGCCGGCCGACGCAGAGATTCGCGATTCGCGAGCTCTGATTACCGCGCGGGTCCAGGCGACTCGCAACCTTCGTGGGTCTCGAACCTGCGACGGGCCTCGGCTCCAATCGCAACAGAGCGAGGCTGGTCTGGGCGAATCTGGTCACGCCGTCGCCAGCGGCGGACCGCCTTTCACCCTCTTCAGACCCTCGCCTACGGAGGATGCAGATCGAGAGTCCGCGCGGCGCTCGGGCGTGCGAACCAAGCCGCGGCGCGGAGCGCGGGGGCGGCGGACTCATTCCGCAGCCGCCCGCACCCAACACCGATCCGCAACCACTCCAGCGGCGAGGACGCTGAGGCCGACGCCGCCGCGCTCCGTGATGCGGCGAGCGACGACGGCCCGTGCGAAGAGAGACGAGTCTAGTCCTGCATGCGCCGCAGGATCTGGTCCTTGCGGCCCTCGCGGATGAGGCGGTCGTTCTTCCTCGCTTCGCTGAAGCTCAGGTAGGTGAAGTACCCCACGAGCAGCAGCATGAAGACGATGGGAATGTTGTCCGGGACGGACACGATTGCCCAGAAGTTCGCGATGGGACCCATGAACCGCGACCTGTACCGCCGCGCTCGGTGCGCGTCAAACGCGGGCTCGTGCGACAGACCGTCGCACGCTTGGCGGGCGCGCTTGACGGTCCGCAACCGCCGTGACAGGAAAGGTCCCCCATTCGCGCCCAGAAAGAGGGCGTTTTCGAGGAGAGCCATGCCCGGCGGAAATCCCGGCATTCCGCAAGCGGAGAGCGGCCACAACATCTGGTCCCGCCGCGATCTTGCCTCTCTGGCGGGCTGGGGCGCCATCCTCACCTGCTTCGCCGTCGCCGGCGGCGCCATCGTCCGCCTGCTCTTCCCGCGGGTGCTGTTCGAGCCGCCCACCGCGTTCAAGGCGGGCTATCCCGCCGAGTACACGATCGGCGACGTCTCCGAGAAGTGGATGAAGAGCCAGCGCGTCTGGATCGTGCGCACGCCGACCAACCTCTATGCGCTGCTCGGCATCTGCACGCACCTCGGCTGCACGCCACGCTGGCTCGGCCCGGAGAACAAGTTCAAGTGCCCGTGCCACGGCTCGGGCTACACCAAGGACGGCATCAACTTCGAGGGCCCGACCCCGCGTCCGCTCGAGCGCGTCAAGATCACCCTCGGCGACGACGGGCAGTTGATCATCGACAAGGCCTTCCGTTATCGCTACGAACTGGGTCAGTGGGACGACCCCACGGCCTTCGTCAAATACAACGGCGTCTAGAGGACATTCACTTTGCCCGAGACCGAACCTCCGAAGCCGTCGATCTTCGACGTCATCACCCAGAACTACGTCTGGCGATCCATCTTCCGCCACGGCTACGCGGACACGCCGCGCAACCGCGTCCTGCAGGTCTCGGCCAACGTCTGGCTGCACCTGCACCCCTCGAAGATGCGGCGCCATGGCATTCGCTACCGGCATACCTGGTGTGCCGGCGGCCTGACCTTCCTGCTCTACCTCTGCACGGTCGTCACTGGCGTGGTGCTGATGTTCTATTACCGGCCCACCGGCGAATATGCCTATTGGGACGTGAAGTATCTCGACTTCGACGTCCCCTTCGGAATGATCATGCGCAACATGCACCGCTGGAGCGCGCATGGCATGGTCATCTTCATCTGGCTGCATATGTTCCGCGTCTTCATGACCGGCAGCTACAAGCCGCCGCGCGAGTTCAACTGGGTAGTCGGCGTCAATCTGTTGACGCTGACGCTGTTGCTCAGCTTCACCGGATATCTGCTCCCCTGGGATCAATTGGCCATCTGGGCCGTCACCGTCGGCACCAACATGGCGCGCGCCACGCCGCTGCTCGGCAACGAAGGCCCCTTCGGCCCGCAGCTGGGAATGACGCCGCGCTATGACGCGCGCGCGCTGCTCACCGCCGGCACCGTGGTCGGCTCGCCGACGCTACTGCGCTTCTATGTCCTCCATTGCATCTTCATTCCCATCATCGCCTCCATTCTGATGATTCTCCATTTCTGGAGAATTCGGAAGGACGGCGGTATCTCCGGCCCGCTGTAATCGAGGTTCAATCATGGCCGAGAACATCAATCCCGCGACCATCCAGGATCAGGAAGAGGTCAAGGTCACAGCGGGCCGCGCGCGCTCCCGCATTCCGCTCGCCGACCTGCCCGACAAGGTCCACACCTGGCCCTATCTGGTGCGCGCCGAGTTCATCGCGGGCTGCGTGCTCCTGCTCGTCCTGATGGTCTGGTCCATCACCGTCGACGCGCCGATGGAAGAGCCGGCCAATCCCACCAAGACGCCCAATCCGTCGAAGGCGCCCTGGTACTTCCTCGGCCTCCAGGAGATGCTGGTCTACTTCGACCCGTGGATCGCCGGCGTGGTGCTGCCGTCGCTCATCATCGTGGGCCTCATGGTCATTCCCTATGTGGATATCAACCCCAAGGGCAATGGCTATTACACCTTCCACGAGCGCAAGTTCGCCATCACCACCTTCCTGGTTGGCTTCATCGTGCTCTGGGTCGGCATGATCACCATCGGCGTGTTCTTTCGCGGACCCGGCTGGAACCTCTTCATGCCGTGGGATTACTGGGACCCGCACAAGGTCGTCCCCCTCGCCAACATCGACCTTCCCTATATCGTCGGTATCCGCAGCGAGACCGGCGCCATGCTCTTCGGCGCCATCCTGGTCATCGGCTGGCTGGCCGGAATTCCGGGATTGTTCTGGCAATGGAAAAAGAATTCTCCCGCTCTGCGCGAGCTGGGGCTTCTGCGCTATGGAATCGTCTCGAACCTGTTCATGATCATGGCCGGCGTGGTGGTGAAGATGGCGCTGCGGCTCGGGTTCAACATCAAGTACATTCTGGTCATCCCGAACATCCTCAATATCTGAGGTCTTTCCTTTCCCAATGGCCACCAGACCTCTCGAGCTGCAATCCCTCAAATGGCCGTTCGTCGGCCTCGCGGTGCTGCTCGCGCTCTCCACCGGCTGGGCCGTCTACGACGAGGTCTTCCAGCGCCGGCCGTGGAAGAACTACCAGCGCGAGTTCTTCAAGCTCGACGAGGCACACCTCAAGGCCGATCGCGACCGCGCCCAGAGGCACCTCGACGATCCCGAGACCCGGAAGCAACTCGACCAGTCCGCGGCCGACTACCGGGCGGCGAGCGAGGCCATCTCGGGCAACGCCGAGCAGCGCAAGGCCTACGACGCGGTGGTGAAGGCCGACGACGAGGCGGCCTCGAAGGAGTCGGAGGGCAAGCTCTACCTCGGCTTCGAGAAGTCGAAGGCCGACGCCATCTATTACTCGCTCCGGGAAGCACGGCACGAGGGGGATTTCAAAGAAGAGGAGGACATCCAGAAGAAGTTCGCGGCGAAGAACCACGACGCCGACGAGAAATCGAAAATCTACAACGCGTCCATCCAGCACCATCAAGAGACCACCGCCGCGCGCCTGGCGTTCGTGCAGCGCCGCGACGCCGCGCAGGCGAAGATCGACGCCATCAAGAAGCCCATCGCCGACCTCGACAAGCGGCTCGAGGGGTTCAAGGGCCTGGGAAAGTTTCCCGCCATGGAGCAGTACTGGGTCGCGGGGCTGAAGAACTCGTGGGGCGCCGAGACTGTCGATCGCTGCCAGAACTGTCACGTGGCGGTGAACAAGGGCGGCTTCTCGGCGCCGTGGGAAGTGCTCGAGTCGAAGAAGGCCAAGCTCTCCGACGCCGACATGAAGACGCAATATGCGCTCGATCCAGAGGTCGTCGACGCCTACCAGTCCGTCCACGACAAGGTCTGTGAAGAGGTGCCGCCGGCCCCGGCCGCGATCCCCATTGGCGGCGTGCCCGCCGTCGCCGAGCCGGCTGCGGCCGATCCCGCCGCGACCACCGAATGCCGCCCGCGCGCTGCTTACGAGAAGTGGCTGGAGATGGGCGCAGCTTATTGCGGCCCGAACGCGCGCCCGCTCGCCCGCACTAAAGTAATTCTGAAGGATGCGGCCGGCGCGGTGCTCGCGCCCGAGAAGGTCGAGTGGAAGGGGAGGGCGCGCAATCCCGCGCGCGACGCGATGGTGGAGAAGAGCGAGGCCGACGACCGCATCGCGCAAGCGTGCACCGACAAGGAAACCGCGGCCGCGTTCGACGACGCCGCAAAGGTCGATCGCTTCGATGTCAAGCCGGTCTTCCGCTCGCATCCGCACCGCTTCGAGCTTCTGGTCAAGAACCACCAGCCCGAGAGCTTCGGCTGCACCACCTGTCACGGCGGCGAAGGCGCGCAGACCAAGGGCGTCGAGCACAAGGCCTTCCGCCACGGCGCGGACGATCACGACTGGAACGACCCGCTCACCGACGAAGTCCGCATCATGGGCAAGAAGTACCAGGGCGCGTTCATGCAGTCGAAGTGCGACAAGTGCCATTACAACGAGCTCAACCTCGCCTATGCGCCGGCGCTGTCGGCCGGGAAGAAGCTCTTCACCGACGTCGGCTGCTGGGGCTGCCACCCGATCGAGGGCTACAACGACTTGCCCAAGCGCGGCCCGACGCTGGTGACCATCGCGTCGAAGGTAGCGCCGGGTTGGCTGCACACCTGGATTCAATATCCGAAGGCCTGGCGGCCGGCGACGCGCATGCCGAACTTCTGGCCGGGCGCGGTGGACGGCAGCGCGGTCTCGCACTCGACGGACGCGCACGGCGTGCCGCACCCCGAGGGCCTCACCGACGAGCAGGCGCGGACCGACCACAAGAAGCTGCGCGACGAGGAGGTCTCGGCCATCGCCGCTTACCTCTGGACGCAGAGCGAGCCGGCGAAGCTTCTGGTGAACGCCGCGCCGCACGGCGACCCCGCCGCGGGCAAGGAGCTGTTCGACAGCGTCGGCTGCCGCGCCTGCCACGTGGTCGAGAAGGATTCGACCGCGCGCCGCAGCGAAGGCTCGAAGGAGCGCGATTACGCTCCCAATCTTTACAACATCGCCGACAAGGCCCGGCCCGAGTGGATCTATAGCTGGGTGAAGAATCCCAAAGCGATGTGGGCCGAGACGAAGATGCCGGACCTGCGCCTGACCGATACCGAGGCGGCGAACATCACGGCCTTCCTCGGGACGATGAAGACCGATACGCAATATCCCGACCCGGTCGATCATGATGACCCCGCCAGGATGCAGAAGCTGGGCGAGACCGGGAAGGCCCTGATTGCCAAATACGGCTGCTTCGGCTGCCACACCATCAAGGGATTCGAGAACGCGCAGAAGATCGGCACCGAGCTCACCGAGCACGGAAAGAAGGACGCGAACCTGCTCGACTTCGGCGACGTGAAGTACTTCACCGAGAATCCGAAGCACCGGCAGACCTATGCCAGCTGGGTCTGGGAGAAGCTGCACACGCCGCGCGTCTTCGCCTATGAGCGCGTCGAGACGCGCATGCCGCAGTTCGACTTCACCGACGACGAAGCGCTCTCCATCCTCACCTTCCTGAAAGGCCAGACCGGCGAGCGGCCCACGGTCGATTACCAGGCCGGCCAAAGTCCGGTGAAGGCCGCGGTGCTGCAGGGCGAGAAGCTGGTCTTCTGGAACGGCTGCCGGCAGTGCCACATCGTGCAGGGGCGCGGCGGGGCCGTCCGCGATCAATATAACGAGGACAACCAGAGCTTCGCGCCGCCGGTGCTGACGGGAGAGGGCGCCAAAGTGCAGCCGGCCTGGCTCTTTACCTTCCTCAAGGGACCTTATCCATTGCGGCCCTGGCTCAATATCCGGATGCCCACTTTCCATTTCCCGGATCAGGACGCGACCGAGGTGGTGCATTACTTTGCGGCGGCTTCCAACAAGAGCTTCCCGTACCTCACCGCCGAAGCCGATCAGCCCACCGGGCAGCGGCTCAAGGACACCGAAGAGCTCTTCAAGGCGCTGCAGTGCACGAACTGCCACGTGGTCGGCGCGCTGCGGCCGGGACAAGACCCGGGCTCTGCGGCGCCGAACTTCCTGATGGCGAAGAACCGCCTGCGGCCCGACTGGATCCCGCTCTGGCTGAAGGATCCCCAGGCGCTGCTCGACGGCACGCGCATGCCCAGCTTCTGGGACTTCTCCGACCCGGCGCACCCGACCTCGCCCAGCAAGCTCTTCAATGGCGACGCGAAGGAGCAGATCAACGCGCTCCGCGATTACCTGATGCACCTCGACCTCAAGGCCACGCCGCCGGGCAAATCCGCCTCACTGGATCCGCGCCACGGCTAAGAAACTGTCGAAGTTGCGCGGTTGAATGAACCGCCCTGGAATGACGTCTATCGTTTGAGCAGCAAAGGTCTTGACCACGATGGGTCGCTCTGTTACTGCGCGGCCCGCTTTCACCAAAGGGAGAACACGATGAAGACGTTGAAGATGCTCGCGGTGCTCGCTGCGCTCATTCCGGCCGCCGCCATGGCAGAGACGATCGAGGGCTCGGTCGAGTTCACGGGCAAGGTGCCGACCGCCGCCAAGCTCCACCGTGAGGCCGATCCGTTCTGCGCCAAGAAGACGATGACCGACCCCTCCGTCGAGGTGAAGGGCGGCAAGCTCGCCAACGTCTGGGTGAACATCACCAAGGGCGCGTCGGCTGCGAAGGCGATTCCCGAAAAGACCGTCGAGATGGACCAGAAGGACTGCATGTACGAGCCGCGCGTGACCACCGCGGTGGTCGGCGAGAAGATCCAGGCGAAGAACGGCGACCCCGTCCTCCACAACGTCCACGTCTATGTCGGCGCTTCCACGCTGTTCAACAAGGGAATGCCGAACTCCAGCGCCTCGCCGATCGAGACCGTGGCCAAGGAAGAGGGAATGATGAAGTGGAAGTGCGACGTGCATCCGTGGATGCGCGGGTACATCGGCGTCTCGAAGAGCGGGCTGCAGGACGTGACCAAGGGCGGCGGCGAGTTCAAGATCGCCGACGTTCCGCCCGGCAAGTACACCATTGAGGCCTGGCACGAGAAGTACGGCGTCAAGAAGCAGGAAGTCACCGTCGAGGCCGGCAAGCCGGTCAAGGTCGTCTTCAAGTACGACGGCACCGAAAAAGCCTGAGCAAGCCTGCCGCAGTGACGCGCCGACTCGCCGCCTTCGCCGCCTTGCTGACCCTCGTGCTGATCACGGCGGGCGGCCTCGTCACCAACACCGACTCGGGGCTGGCCTGCCCGGATTGGCCGACCTGCTTCGGCTCGCCGATTCCGAAGATGGTGGGCGGTGTGGCGGTCGAGCACACGCACCGTTTGATCGCGACGGCGGTTGGGCTCATCGCCGCCGCGCTGGTGGTGCTGACGCTGCGGCGCGCGAAGCAGGGAAGGCTGGCGCTGCTCGCGGCGCTCGCCTCCACCGTTCTGCTCGGCGCCGCCTTCTACGCGGCGCGGGTGAAGTTCCAGACCGACGCCGTGCCCCCGCTCGCCGCTGCGCTGGTCTTCGCCGGCTTCGCCGTCTGCGGATTGATCGTGATCGCCGCGCGCGAGACCGACGGCAAGCTCGCGGTGGGCGCGCTGGTGCTGGTCCTTTTGCAGGGGCTGCTCGGCGGGATGACCGTGCTGTACCAGCTGCCGCCCACCGTGCTCATCCTGCACCTCGCCGCCTCGATGCTCTTCCTGAGCGCGCTGGTGGTGCTGGCCTGGCAGGTGCGCGCGCGCAAGCCGGTGGTCGCGCCGCGCGGTTTACTTTGGCTCACCACGGCCGTCGTGTACTTGCAGATTCTCCTCGGCGCGGCCGTGCGCCACACCGGCGCGGGGTTGATCTGCACCGACCTGTTGACTTGTCGCGGCGCGCTCTGGCCCACCAACGTCCATCCCGCGGTGCACCTGCACATGACCCACCGCGCGCTCGCCTTGGTGGTGCTCGCGCTCGTCGCCTGGAGCTCGACCCGGTTGGCGCGCAGCTCGACCGGGCTGGTGCGCACGCTGGCGCTCGCTGCTCCCGCACTGGTCGTGCTGCAGATCGGCCTCGGCATCGCGACCATCCTCACCTTCAAGGATCTGATCCCGGTCACCGCGCACCTTCTCGTCGGCGCGCTCCTGCTGGCGACGCAGGTTTCGCTTTTGACGCTCACGCGCGCGCAGCCCGCCGAGGCGCCGGCGCCCGCGCTCCAGGCCGCGAGGTGACGGTGGCGGCGACTCCCCGGCGCGCCCGCGCCAGCGACTTCCTCCAACTCGCCAAGCCGCGCATCACCTCTTTGGTAGTCTTCACCTGCGCGAGCGGGCTGTGGCTCGCGCCCCGCAGCATCCCGGCGCTCGCGGTCGCGCTGACGCTGGTGGGAACGGTGCTCATCGTTGCCGGAGCCAATACGCTCAACATGTATCTCGAGCGCGACAGCGACGCGCTGATGTCGCGCACTGCCAATCGCCCGCTGCCCGCCGGCCGCATGGAGCCGCTGGTCGCGCTGCGCTTCGGCATCGTGCTCACCGCCATCTCGGTGCCGCTGCTCACCTTCGGGGTCGGGCCGCTGCCGGGCCTGCTCGCCTCGATCGCGCTGGTCAGCTATGTGCTGCTCTACACGCCGATGAAGCGCCATTCGGCCACCGCGCTCCTCGTCGGCGCGATGCCCGGCGCCATCCCGCCTCTGATCGGCTGGACCGCAGCGACCGGCCACCTCGACCTGCCGGGCGTGCTGCTCTTCGCGGTGATGTTCCTCTGGCAGGTGCCGCACTTCCTCGCCATCACGCTCTTCCGCAAGGACGATTACGCGCGCGCGGGCCTGGTGGTGCAGCCCAACGAGCCGGGCGGCGAGCGTGCCGCGCGGATGAACATCGTGCGCTACACGGTCGCGCTGGTGGCTGTGTCGCTCTTGTTCGTGCCGATCGGCTTCGGCCACGCGGTGTATCTCGCCACCGCGCTGGCGCTCGGCGCGGCCTTCCTCGGCTACGGGCTGCTCGGCCTGCGCGCCGGCTCCGGGGTCCGCTGGGCGCGCAACCTCTTCCTGCTCTCGCTGGTGTACCTGACCGTTCTCTTCGGCGCGCTGATGGTCGACGCGCGCGGCTGACACCAGCGCGACGGACTGCCGCACCACCCCCGTCTCAACTACGACGCGCGGGCGGAAAGGATTGAAGCGTGCTTCCGGGCGTGCTACGCAGGCAAATGTCGATGGACGTTTCTACGGCGCAGCTCGGTGTCTGGACCATCGCGCGCTTTGCCGCGCTCGCGGTGATCGCCACGGAGGCGCTTTTCCTGTATTCCCGCCGCCGCGACGCGGCCCTCGTTCCCGAAGCACCCGCCTCCTCCCGCCTCTGCTGGGCGCTGACGCCTGCGCTGTTGCTCGCAGGCCTCGCGTTCTGGTGCTTCGTCTCTGTCGCGCAGGGCAACGCTGCCGCTCCCTTCGTCGCCCAGCTCACCCGCTAAGGACCTTTCATGGATGAGACAAAGTACGGTTGGTGGCTGCCGGTGGACGTCTCGGTCCACGGCCACCGCATCGACCAGCTGATCAGCGTCGTGCACTGGTTCATGCTCCTGCTCTTCGTCGGCTGGGGCCTCTTCTTCGTGTACTGCCTGATCAACTTCCGCGCCCGAGAAGGCCACCAGGCCATGTACATGCCGCTCAAGGCGGTGTTCACCAAATACATCGAGGTCGCGGTCGTGGTGATCGAGGTGTTCGTGCTCTTCGGCCTCTCGACCCCGGTGTGGTTCGCGTACAAGAACCACCCGCCGGCGGAGAAGGACGCGATCACCATCAAGCTGGTCGCCGAGCAGTTTGCCTGGAACTTCCACTACGCGGGCAAGGACGGGAAGTTCGGCCGCACCGACTCTTCGCTGATGAGCGGCGACAACCCGCTCGGCCTGGACCCCGATTCGGCCGAGGGCAAGGACGACATCGTCACCGTGAACCAGATGCACATTCCGGTGCACAAGCCGATCATCGTCGAGATCACCTCGAAGGACGTGATCCACAGCTTCAACATTCCGGTGCTGCGCGTGAAGCAGGACACCATCCCGGGCCAGCGCATCCCCATCTGGTTCGAGGCCACGCAGACGGGCCACTTCGAGCTCGCCTGCGCGCAGCTGTGCGGCCTCGGCCACTACCGCATGCGCGCCGACGTCCTCATCGACAGCCCCGAGGATTACGCCAAGTGGGAAGCGGAGAACACGCCGCCGCCCGCCGAGGCGCCCGCAGCCCAGGCCCCAGACGCGCCGGCTCCAGACGCACCGGCTCCCGAAGCTCCCAACAACGCCCCCGTTCCCGCGCCGAATTCTACGCCGGAAAAGAAGTAGGCGAGGACACCATGAGCGTCGAACAGCATCCGACTCCGGCAGGCACCGCGACGACCGGGGGCGAGGCGCACGGTGAGCTCGCACACGCCGATCACGGCCACCACGAGCTGCCCTTCTGGAAGAAGTACATCTTCTCCGTCGACCACAAGGTCATCGGCATCCAGTACGCCGTCACCGCGCTGCTGTTCCTCTTCTTCGGCTTCTCGCTGATGATGATGATGCGCTGGCAGCTCGCCTATCCGGGCCGGCCAATGCCGCTCCTTGGCAAGCTCTTCAGCGAGAACGTGATGCCGGGCGGCGTGATGGCGCCCGAGTTCTACAACCAGCTCGGCGCCATGCACGGCACCATCATGGTGTTTCTCGGCGTGGTCCCCCTGGCGGTGGGCGGTTTCGGCAACTTCGTCATGCCGCTGCAGATCGGCGCGCCCGACATGGCCTTCCCGCGACTCAATATGCTCTCGTATTGGGTATTCGTGACGGGCGGCCTGATCATGCTCGCGAGCTTCGCCATGCCGGGCGGCGCCGCGCAGTCGGGCTGGACGTCCTATCCGCCGCTTGCGGACATCGCCTCCTCGGGCCAGACCGCCTGGCTCTTCGGCATGGTCTTCCTCATCACCAGCTCGCTGCTCGGCTCGATCAACTTCATCGTCACCATCGTGCAGATGCGCGCCAAGGGGCTGACCTTCTTCCGCCTGCCGTTCTTCGTGCACGCGCAGCTGGTGACCAGCTTCCTGCTGCTGCTCGCCTTCCCGCCGCTCGAGGCCGCGAGCATGCTGCAGCTGATGGACCGGCTGGCCGGCACCAGCTTCTTCCTGCCCACCGGCCTGGTCGTTTCGGGCGAGGCGCTCAAAGTCGCCGGCGGCGGATCGCCTTTGCTCTGGCAGCATCTCTTCTGGTTTCTCGCGCACCCGGAGGTCTACGTTCTCATCCTCCCCGCCATCGGCATCGTCGCCGAGGTGCTCGCGAACAACACCCGCAAGCCGCTCTGGGGCTACCGCCTGCTGGTCTATTCGATCATCTTCCTTGGCTTCATGTCCTTCGTGGTCTGGGCGCACCACATGTTCATGACCGGCATGGGAACCACCATGTCGACGTTCTTCCAGACCACGACCATGATCATCTCGATCCCCTCGGTCGTCGTCGTCACCTGCTTCCTGATGTCGCTCTACGGCGGCAACATCCGCTTCACCACGCCGATGCTGTTCGCCACCGCGTTTTTGCCCATGTTCGCCATCGGTGGCCTGACCGGCCTGCCGCTCGGCCTGACCGCCTCCGATATCTATCTCCACGATACCTTTTATGTGATTGGCCACTTCCATTACGTGGTCGCGCCGGGAACGCTGTTCGCGCTCTTCGCGGGGATCTATTACTGGTATCCCAAGGCGACCGGCCGGATGATGAACCCGACGCTGGGGAAGATTCACTTCTGGTGGAGCTTCATCTCAATCAACTTCGTCTTCATGCCGATGTTCTTCCAGGGCATGGCGGGCCTCTCGCGCCGCCTCTACGACCCGACGGTCTATGCGCACGGCCGCGGCGTGCAGCCGCTGAACGTGGTGATCAGCTGGGCGGCGTGGTCCCTGGGCCTCGCCCAGATCCCGTTCATCATCAACTTCTTCATCAGCCTGAAGAACGGCGCGAAGATCGCCGAGAACCCGTGGAACGCCACCACGCTCGAATGGTCGGCGCCGTCTCCTCCCGGGCACGGCAACTTCCTCACCGAGCCGGTCGTGTACCGCGGTCCGTACGAGTACAGCGTCCCCGGCGCAGCGCAGGACTTCTCCCCCCAGTTCGTCGCGGAGGCTTAAGCCGTGTCCGAAACAGTCATTCCGTACATGGTCAAGCCGCACCCGGTGACCGGCATCCCGAACGGGAAGTTCGCCCTCTGGCTCTTCCTCGCCAGCGAGGTCATGCTCTTCGGCGCGCTCTTCTCCAGCTACGTGCTGCTGCGCACCGGCGCCCCGCAGTGGCCGCCCGAAGGCGGCCTGTCGAGCGACATCCTCAACGTCCCGCTCGCCACCGTCAATACGCTGGTGCTGATCACCTCCTCGATTACGATGGTGCTCGCCTGGGCCTCGTGCAAGCTGGGCGATCTGCACAAGTTCAGGATGTGGATGGCGGCGACCATCGCGCTGTCGTTCGTCTTCCTCGTCATCAAATACTTCGAGTACTCGCACAAGTTCGCGCTGGGGCACTACCCCTCGCACGACAACTTCTATGCGATCTACTTCACGCTGACGGGCCTGCACGGCATTCACATCATCGGCGGCATCATCGTGAATACCTTCCTGCTCACCATCGGCACCCGGATGTGGAAGACGGACCCCGAGCACTTCACCAACCGGGTCGAGAACGCCGGCCTCTACTGGCACTTCGTCGACCTGGTGTGGATCTTCCTCTTCCCCTCGCTGTACCTGCTCTAACGCAGCCGTGCCAAGGGAGACTCTTTGATGGACGCCTCCACGCCATTCGATCCAGTAGAGTTCAAAAAGCACCTGCGCCAGTACTACGTGGTGTTCGTGGCGCTCGCGTGCCTGACCGTCATCACCGTCGGCGTGAGCTATATGCGGCTCAACCGGCCGCTCGCCATCACGGTGGCGCTGATCATCGCGTCGATCAAGGCGGGCCTGGTCGCCGCGGTGTTCATGCACCTCATCTCGGAGAAGAAGGTCATCTTCGCGGTGTTGCTGCTGACCGCCTTCTTCTTCCTGCTGGTGCTGCTCTTGCCGGCCATGACCACGCTGGAAGGCGGGCGGATCCTTTAATGTCGCTCAAAGCATTCCACGTCTTCTTCATCTGCATCTCCGTCCTCTTCGCGCTGGGCTTCGGCGCGTGGGCGGTGGCGGACTACCTGAGGACGGGAAGCACAGGGTCGCTCGTGCTCGCCATCGGCGGGTTCGTCGCGGCCGTCGCGCTGGTCTGGTACGGCCTGTGGTTCCTGCGCAAGCTGAAGGGCGTGAGCTACCTATGATGAGTCTTCTGCTCGCCTGTCCGATGTGCTTCGGCGACGTGAACTCCACCGAGGTGCAGGCCGTCAAGGCAGGCGTGCTGGTGCTGCTCGGCTTCATCGTGCCGCTGTTGATTGCCATCGCCTTCACCGCGCGCAGTTGGGCGAAGCGCGCCCGCGCCCTCGATCGCGCCGCGGGTCAGACGCCGGCCTGAACGAACGATCGCGGAGGAGCGAAAGCTTCTTTGTTCGTTTTAGTCGCGCGGGCGTTCGGCGATGACGATCTTGGTGAGGAAGCCCAGGCGCTCCTCCAGGACGTTGAGGCCTGCGGTGCGGAGGCGCGCGGCCAGATCGTCTTTTACATATCCGAGGTAATAAGGCTCGTGGAAGCGATCGGGGAAGGCGAGGATCTCCTTCCCCAGCTCGGGCGCGTCGGCGAGCTGGATGCTGTCGGCGACCACCACCAGCCCGCCCGGCCGCACCACGCGCGCCATCTCGGCCAGCACGCGCGCGCGCACCTCCCCCGGCACCTCGTGCAGCAGGTAGATGTTGGTGACCACGTCGAAATGGCGGTCGAAGAACGGCAGCCGCTCGGCGTCGTCGCAGATTAGCGACACGTCCAGCTCGCGGGGGAGCATCTCTCTGGCGCGCGCGATGTAGTGGGGCGAGAGGTCGAGGCCGGTGAAGCGCGCCTCATCCGGCAGCGCCGCGCCCAGCATGGAGAGGAGATGGCCGGTGCCGCACGCCACGTCGAGCACGCGCATCGGCCTCGCGCGCGAGTAGCCCTGCGCCCGCGCGAACCGCACCACCGGCGGGATCAGCCGGCGCCGCATCGCGTCCGCGGTGCCGCCGAAGAGCAGCTCGACCTGCAGGTCGTAGAGCGCCGCGCTGGTATGCCCGAGATATCCCTCGGTCTGGTAATGGAAGTTGCGCGCGTAATAGCGTGGATAACGGCCCGGCTCGGCATCCGCGGGCAGGTCGTTGAAGTCCTCGCGCAGGATGCGCGCGCGCGCGCGCGGCAGATCGGCGAGCAGGCGAGGGGCGGCGCCCGCGTATTCGCGCCATGGCAGGCTGTCGATCAGCGAGCGCGGGTAGAGCCCCGCCTCGGCGTCCTGCCAGTCCTCCTCGAAGAGCCGCTCGATGCGGCGGCGCAACGAGAGCGCCGCCTCGGGAGCCGCGGTGGTGCTCACCCCGCGATTCAGCGTGGCGGCATAGGCGAGGTACGCGAGGCGCACGGCTGCGGCGCGGACGGTGCGGCTCGAAACGTAGAAGCGGCGGGACAGCTCGCGGCGGATCTCGGTGGCGACCATGCGGTCAATTGTGCCTGCGGGCGCTGCCAGCGCAACTGTCAGTGCGGGTCCGCGAGCGCGAACGGCTGCCGGTCGAGCCACCTCCCGCAGCCCTCCAGCGGAGTGCGCGTCCGCCAGGGCCCGCGGACGCCGCCGGCCGCGCCGGGCCTGTTCCGCGCGAGCCGGCGGGCAGCGGGTTTCGGGCGCGCTATGATTCCGGCCCGATGATCCCGATTCCCAAGGCAGGACCCGGCGCCGCGTTCGCGCCGATCGAGGTACAGCGCGGCGACCGCGTCTTCGTCCTGACCGGCGCGGGCATCAGCGCCGAGAGCGGTGTCCCCACTTTCCGCGATGCGAACGGCCTCTGGGAGAAGCACCGCGTCGAGGACGTCGCCACCCCCGAAGGCTTCGCGCGCGACCCGCTGCTGGTGTGGCGCTTCTATTCGGAGCGGCGCGCGCAGGTCGCAAAGGTAAGGCCCAATCCGGCACACCTCGCGCTGGCGACGCTCGAGGAGGCGCTGGGCGACGGGCTCTTTCTCTGCACGCAGAACGTCGACCCGTTGCACGAGCTCTCCGGGTCGCGCCGCGTGCACCACATGCACGGCGAGCTCTGCAGGTCGCGCTGCGAGCGCTGCGACCGGCCGGCCTTCGTCGACCCTCATGGGCATTTCGACGAGGTGCCGCGCTGCGATCGCTGCGGCAGCCGGCTCAGGCCCGCGGTGGTGTGGTTCGGCGAGCTCCCGCTGGGGACGGACGCGATCTTTGCCGCGCTCGAGAGCTGCGACCTCTTCCTCACCGTCGGCAGCTCGGGCGCGGTGCGCCCGGCGGCCACGCTCGTCTCGCACCTTCGCAACCAGCCCAGCCCGCGGACGGGCCGCTTTGCGCGCGCCGTCTATGTAGGGCTGGAGCGGCCCGAGAATGCGCACTCGTTCGACGAGTGCCGGCTCGGGAAAGCGGGAGAGCTGCTGCCGTCACTCTTCGCGGTGCGGTGAGCGGCGGCGTGCGTCGTCACCGCGGCAGCTGACTAGCCCTCGCGGGCCGCGGCCGCGTCCATCCACGAGCGCAGGGAGCGCACGATGGGCTCGGTTACGGGGCTCAGCTTCTCGGCGCGCAGCAGATCGCGCAGCAGATCGCGCCCGGCCTCCGTCTCGTGCAGTGCGAGCAGCGCGGCGGTCACCCGCGTCTGCTCGGGCTTCGTGAGCTTCGCCGCCAGCACGAAGCCGTCGGGCGGGATCGGCTCGGTCACGTGCAGCACGCGCAGCTCGGAAGCGGCGTCGCCGAGGGCGCGCCGCACGTCTTCGAGCGCGTGCTGCGGGTCGCGCCCGGCTGCGTCGGTGACAAAGCAGGCGCAGACGTCCGCCTCGCCCGCCGCGACCGCCGCGCCCGCCTTCGCGGCCGATCCGAAAAAGGTCTCGCTGGCGAACACGCGCTCGGGCGCGGCGCCCAGCATCGACAACTCCAGCCGCGGGAAGAGATAGCCCGATCCCGAGCTGCGATCGACCCACGCCGCGCGCAGCCCGCGCATGCGCGACAGCCCGACCACCGGCTGGTCCTTGCGCACCAGGAGCGCCGATCGATAGGTGAGCCAGCCGCCTCGCAGTGGCACCGCCGCGAGCCTCGCCCCCTGCAGGGTCGCGCGCGCGTGCAGGAGCGGCGGGAGCCACGCCACCTGCGTCCTGCTCGCGAGCAGGCGCTCCAGCAGCTGCTCGTAGCTGGTCGCAACCGTTGTCGTCACCGTGGTGCCGAGCGCGGTGCCGAGCAGCCGCGCCAGCCCGGGCAGCAGCGCGGCCACGTCGCCGCCGTGGGTGCGGCTCGCGCCCAGCTCCAGCGGAGGCATGGTGAACTCTACGGTCACGGTTCCTGATCCTGTCTTGAGAAAGTGTTCTCACGCAAGCCCAGCGAGCCAGGGCGCCGCGGCGACCGCGAAACAGTGCATGCTGCACCGTGAATCACCACCGTAAGTCGCGTGCGGGAAATCCGCAGGCACGGTTTGAAAGGAGGTGGGGGCACCCGGACCGCGTCAGCGGCACCGGCGCCCCCAAGCACCAATGCATCGGCTCGTCGCGCTCTACGAGGAGATCCTGCGCGCGCTCGACGCGCGCCGCCTGGTGCGTGAGGCGTGCGCGCGCCTGCCGCGAGAGCCGCTGGTGCTCGCGCTGGGGAAGGCAGCGGGCGAGATGTACGAGGGGGCGCGCGACGCGCTCGGCGATTGCCCCGGCGTGCTGGCGCTCAAGCCCGACGCGCCCGCGCCCGGCGGCGCAGCGCGCGTGGTCCGCGGCGATCATCCCATCCCGGATCAGGGCTCGCTCGACGCCGGCGCGGCGCTGCTCGCGGCGGCCCGCGGCGCTCGCGCGGGCTCGACGGCGCTGGTGCTGATCAGCGGCGGCGGCTCAGCGCTGGCGGAGTCGCCCGTCGACGGCGTCACGCTCGAGCGCCTGCGGCAGATCAACACGGCGCTGGTGCGCTCGGGCGCGCCCATCGAGGAGATGAACGTGGTCCGCAAGCACCTCTCGCGGCTCAAGGGCGGCGGGCTCGCGCGCGCTCTGCACGCCGCGGGCGTGCGCACCGCGTGGGCGCAGGTCGCGGTGGACGTGCCGCTGGGCGGCTTCCCTGCGGTCGCGAGCGGGCCGGCCGCGGGCGATCCCTCCACGCGCGAACAGGCGATCGAGATCGCGCGCCGCCTCGGCCTTCCGGAGCTGCCCTTCATCGAGACGCTCAAGCCGGGCGCTCCCGAAGACTTCGTCGAGCACACCGCCATCTGCGACATGCGCTCGGCGGCGGTGGCGGCGGAGCGGCACGGCGCGCGCATCCTCGAGGCGCCGGTGCACGGGCCGCTCGACGAGCTTTTGCGGAAGCTCGCGCAGGCCCGCGGCTTCGTGGTCGCGTCGGGCGAGCCGGACATCCGCATCCCGGCCTCGGCGCCGCCGGGCGGGCGCTCGCAGCACCTCGCACTGCTCATGGCGCGCGCGATCCGCGGCGAGCCGGGAGCGATCTTCCTCGCCGCCGGCACCGACGGCCGCGACGGCGCGACCAACGCCGCCGGGGCGGTGGTGACCGGCGCCACCTGGGACGAGGCGGTCGCGCGCGGCCTCGAGCCGGACCGCGCGCTCGCCGAATTCTCGTCGACGCGTGTGCTCGAGGCGCTGGGCGCGACCTTGCCCGCGCGCCACACCGGCGCGCACGCTGGCGACGTCTTCCTGCTCGAGCGCCCTTGAGACGTCTCCTTCTTCCCGCAGCGGACATGCCCGCTGAGAGCTTCGGCAGAGCGCCAGCTACCGACTCGCCGTCTTGGCCGGAAGCTGCGCCTGCACATTCTTCGCGTGCTGCAGGTGGCCCTCCAGCGTTGGAACCGTATTCTGCAGCGCGGCCTTGACCTGCGCGTTCTGCGCGCCGGGAATGAGCACCTTGTTCACCGCGTCGATCACCGCCTCGTGATAGGCGACCTCGGTATCGATGTAATCCCGGTCGAGTGCGGCGCCCTTCTCCTTCGAAAGCCGCGCGGCCGTCTTCTTCGCGTCGGCCTTCAGCGATCGGGTGACATCGCTCTCCTCGGGGGTCACCCCGAGCTGCTTCGCCAACGCCAGCACTTCCGCTTTCCCTGCCTCGTGATCCGTCACCATCTGCTCGGCGAATTGCTTCACTTCGGCGTTATGGCTCCTGCGCACCGCGCTCTTGCCGCGGTCGATATCGATCTGGTGCGCAGTGAGCGCGATGGTGGCGATCTGCGGGTCGTTGAGCGCCTTTTTCGCCTCATCCGCGCGAGCGGGTCCGGCGATTGCTGCCGACAGCACCATCGCGACGATCCATTGCATTTGCATTTGTAAGCCTCCGTTTCTGCACAGAGGTCCGACGGCTCGAAAGGTTCCCGCTCAGCGCGGAATGATGCGCGCGAGCACCGCTGCCACGACGCGGTCGCAGCGCGGCGCCTCGAACGGCAGCAGGGTTCCCGCCAACGGCTCGAGACGCTCCAGCAGCCCCCGCCGCAGCAGCACGCGCGCGCGGTGCAGGCGGGTCCTGACCGTCTCTTCCTTGAGCTCCAGACAGAGTGCGGTCTCCTCGACGGACAGCTCTTGCACCTGGCGCAACATGAAGACGGTGCGAAAGTGCTCGGGCAGTGCATCCACGGCGCGCACCAGGATGCGGCGGTGCTCCGCGTCCTGCGCCAACTCCTCGGGGCTTCGTCCGCGACCAGGCAGCTCGTCCATAATGGCTCCGTCCTGCGGCACCGTCCGGAGACCACGACGGCGTTCGGCGAGTGCTTCGTTGATCGCGATGCGCGTCAGCCAGGTCGCGAAGCTGGAGCGGGCCTCGAACGTGGCAATCTGGGCGAACGCGCGCAGGTAAGTCGCCTGCATCACGTCCTCCGCCTGGGCTTCGTCGCGCAGGATCGATCTCACCGCCCGGTAGACGCGCTCGTTGTAGCGCCGCATCAACAACTCGAAGAGCCGCACCTCGCCAGCGCGGACCTGCGCGATGATGCGCTCATCGGTCCTTGGTCCATCCGCGGAAAGGGGAAGGGTGGAGGTCATCGACATGGCGGAGCCTAGATCGAGTTGGTCGGCGGAGAAAGGCCATCGAGGGAAGCGTCAAGGGCGGCGTTGGGGATGGCGTGAGCCCGAAGACCGCGCTGGCCGCCAAGCTCAAGGTGGACGTGGACGTGCTGCCACAGGCGGTCAAGGACGGAATCAGCAAAGGAACGGTGAACCTGGACGACCCCGCCCCTACCCTCGCCCGACCTGGGTACGATTGCCTCGCTGCTCGGCGTCTCGCAGAGCACGGTCCGCGCGGTGCTGGCGAGCTTGGGGTCCGGGCAAGTTCGACGCCGAGCTCCTCGTCGACGGCAAAGCCTTTCGTCCCGACGGAGCGAGCGCCGCCAGCTTGCTTCCTCCGGCCTTCGGGTTGGCGGGAGTCAATCTGCACACCGGGACCGGGTTGGGGACCATTGCGGCGGAGGCGCAGCTCGAGGGAGGTGTTCGTGCCGGGCACGAGGCGCGCGTGGGGAACGCGCCGGGTCGTCTTCAGGAGACCTCGTCGCCGGCGCGGAGCAGGAGCAGGGCGGGCAGGAAGCAGGCCAGCACCGTGTGGACGAAAGCCGCACGCTCGAAGCTTGCGGTGCCAACCGACACCAGCGCCAGCGCCGCGACCTGCGCGACGGCACGCGCCCGGCGTGGTGAAATCGCATCGAGCCACAGCGCCATCGCGAGCGGCAGCGCCAGGGCGAGCCCAAGCACGGGCGGCGCCATCCGGATCAGCTGCGGACCGGCGGCCGTGCCGAGCATCGACGCCGACGTCAGCGCCAGCGCGGCACAGGTGGCGAGCGCGGCGCGCGTGCGCCTGACCGCCATTTCGAGCGGCCGATCCCGGAGCCAGGCCAGGTTCAGCAGGCGAAGCGCCCTCGGGGCCCGCCCGGCCGGCACCAACGCGGATACGCCGGCAACCTGCATCTCAGGATTGGGAGTCATGATTTCTTTCCTTCGGCAGGCAAGCCGGTCTGCGTGAGCTTCTGGCGGTACTGGAAGACGGTCTTTGCCGCATTGCCGGGCTCGATCGTGATCTCGACGGTTCTCTCGCCATACTTCTCGTGCCAGGCCGTGAGCGAGTAATGTCCCGGGGGCACGTTCTCGATCCGGAACACGCCGTTTCCATCCGAAACGGCAAAGAACGGATTCTGCGCGACGGCAAGATAGCCACCCATCCACGCGTGGACGTCGCACTTCCAGCGGAGCAGGCCCTTCCAGCGGCTGGTCGATTGCGACGTCGTTCCATCAAACCGGATGGCGGCGCTGCCGGTCGGCATTGCGCGATTGAAGATGGTATTGGCTGCGGAATAGGCATGGACATTGTGAAGCACCGGGTCGTCGTTCTGGATCACAACCCTGTTCCCGGTTTGCATGGCTGCAACTCTCGGCTCGTACATGCATTGCCTCTGGTGGATCTCGACGGTCTTGTCGGGGGATCCCTGCTGATCCGGGGCCCCGGCGCTCACGCGCACCCAGACGTCTTTCAACCTGTTGCCTTTGAGCTGGATCGAAGGATCGAACATGACCTTCTTCGCGCAGAACGGGTCGCTGTTGCGGCGCAGCTTCTCGGGTTGGGGCGCGGCGCCCTGGACCTCGACGAAGCCTTCGATGGTCTCGGCCACCGCTGCAACAGGGAACAAGGCGAAGATCATCGATGGCAGCAGAATCGGGAGCAAATTGCTGAATCGCTTTCGCATAAGGCTTCTCAATGGCGCGGCCCGCTGGCCGCGCAGCTCTGTTTGCACGTCTGTACGAGTGGCCAGCCCAGCCAGACAGACCCTGGTCAGGGCTCGAGTCCGATCGTTGCGACACCGAGTCTGCGTAGCGACTTGCGGTGCGCTCGACGCAAGCATTCCTGCTGCATGCGATCAATGTACGGATATCGATTGAATGCAGCCGAGTGGCCTGCGCTCGTGCCCTGGTTCGCCCCCCAGCGAACGCGTTTCAGCGGACGAGCCTTACGACAGGCACGTCCTGAGAAGATGCTCCGCCCGCGGCGCGACTGCTGCCACGGGCCACCGCACTGCTTCCTCTATTCGCGGGCCCCCCGGCCTGCACCTTCATGGCACCAGATGAACGTACACTTCTGGGAACCATTTGCAAGCAGGATTTAATGGGTCGCGAATTCACTGGTGATTCAATCGACGAGTTGGAGTCTGACAAGCCCGGCCGCGGACCGAACCGCATCCTGGTGCAGGCGGCAGGCTTCCATGGATCCATGGACCCGGTGGGCCGGGTGCTCTTTTCGGCAGTGACTTACTGAGAGAGCCGGTTCATGTGCTTGCCCAGCGCCGCCTGCGAGCGCGCATCGAGCGGCACGTGGCGGACCACGCCGTCCTCGATCAGCGCCACCGAGACCGGGTAGTCGAAGCGCCGCGGCCCCGCGCTGGCCGGGTTCAAATATCGAACTTTATCAATGGTCTCGTCGTGCGGCAGGTGGCTGTGCCCGAACACCACCACGTCGGCCGGCGAGCGCCGCAGCTCCTCCAGCACCTCGCGGCGCGGCTGGCGCGGCCGATCGAGGATGTGCGTGAGGAAGAAGTGCAAGCCGCCCAGCGTCACCCGCGCCGTCTCGCCTGCGTCGCCGCATCGAAAAGCGTCGATGTTTCCCGCCACCGCGGTGACGGGCGCGATGGCGCGCAGCTCGGCGAGGAGCTCGATGGACCCGATGTCGCCGGCGTGGAGGATGTGGTCCACGCCCGCGAAGGCCGCGAAGACCTCGGGCCGCAGCAGCCCGTGCGTGTCCGAGATGACGCCGATGCGCATGGCTTGCAGTATTGCTCCGCGGCGCGTTGCGTGCTAGCCGCAGCCCCCGTGACGTTGCTCTGCCGGACATCGCCCGACTGGATCCGCCAGGCGATCGAGCGCTTCGACGAGGTGCTGGTCGACCACGCCCATTGCGAGAAGAAGGCGGCGGCGCACGCGCTCTCGATGCTGGCCGCCTTCCCCGACGTGCCGGGGCTGGCGCGCGCCATGGCGCGGCTCGCGCGCGAGGAGGCGACGCACCTGACGCAGGTGCTCGCCATCCTCGAGAAGCGCGGCCTGACGCTCGGCCGCGACCGCGGCGATCCCTACGCGCAGGGCCTGCAGGCGCAGGTTCGCCAGCCGCAGCGCGAGCGCCTCCTCGATCGGCTTTTGGTGTCGGCGCTGATCGAGCTGCGCAGCGAGGAGCGCCTTCGCCTCCTGGCCGGACACCTGACCGACCCGGAGCTGCGCGCCTTTTACCTCCGGCTCGCCGACAGCGAGGACGGCCACGGCGCGCTCTTCCTCCGCTTCGCGCGCAAGTACGCGCCGCAGGAGGCCGACGCGCGGCTGGCCGCGCTGGCGCGGGTCGAGGCTGGGCTGATCCAGTCGTTACCGATTCGGCCCGGAATTCATTAACCGTGGGTATCAAAAGAGAAGGGCCGCACCCGCGCGCTTTGCGGGATGCGGCCCTCGTCGATTTCAGGCGTGCCTACTGGACGTTGACGTCGTCGTAGTCGGTGTAGGTCGCATCGCCCGTGTAGTTGTCATCGTGGTTCGACAGCGTCAGCGTCACGCTGTGGCCGCGCATCGAGGTCACGCTGGTGGACGCCTGCACCCAGGTGTTGGTGTTGGTGCAGGTGTGGCCCAATACGGTGACGGTGGTTCCGGTCACGTTGTCCTTCAGCGTCGCCGTCGCCCAGTCGTAGGTGACGCTGTCCGGGCAGGTGATCTTGTACCAGAAGCTCAGCGTGTTGGCGGCCGACGGCATCGTCACCGTCTGGCTGATCGCGCTGTCCGTGGTCGGGCTCGAGCTGCCCAGCGCGGCCGAGTACGAGCCCGTGTGCGGGTAGAGCCGCGCCGCCGTGGTCCCACTCGCGGTCCAGCCCGAGAGGGTGCCAGTCTCGAAGCCCGGGTTCGCGAACGGGTTGACCACCGTGGTGGAGTTGCTGACGGTCACCGAGACTGCCGCGCTGGTGCCGACGTTACCGGCGGCGTCGTACGCCTTGGAGGTGATGCTATGGCTGCCATTGGTGGCGGTGGTGGTGTTCCACGAGGCGCTCGTCGGGCTGGTCGTCCCGCTCCCGAGGAGCGTCCCGTCCACATACAGCTCGATTTTGGTGACGCCGACGTTGTCGGTCGCGGTGGCGGTCACGGTGACGGTGCCCGAGACGGTGGCGCCCGCGGCCGGCGCGGTCACGCTGGTGTTGGGCGGTGTCGTGTCGCCGCCGCCGCTGGTCGCGATAGCGACCGTGTCGTAGAGCGTGTAGGTCGGGTCGCCCGAGTAGTTGTCGTCGTGGTTCGAGAGCGTCAGCGTGACGCTGTGGCCGCCGGTCACGGTCGCGCTCGCCTGCACCCAGGCGCCGCTGTTCGTGCAGGTGTTCGCGAGCATGGTGGTGGTGGTGCCGGAGGTGTTGTCCTTGAGCGTCGCCGAAGCCCAGTCGTAGGTGACAGTGTCCGGGCAAACGACCCGGTAATAGAACGACAGCGAGGTCGCATTCGACGGCAGCGTGAACGTCTGCGCGAGCGCGCTGTCGGTGGTGGGGCCGGTGCTGCCGACCATGGCCGAGCCCGTCCCGGTGTGCGCGGTGGTGCTGGCGCTGGTGCTGCCGGTCGCGGTCCAGCCGCTGAGCCCGCTCTCGAAGTCGCCGTTGCTGAGCGTGCCGCCGCCGCCGGTGCCCGCGATGGTCCACGAGACGCTGGTCGAGTGCGAGAGCGTGCCGCTGGTGCCGGTGACGGTGATGGAGTACGTGTTCGCCGCCGCGGTACCGGGCGAGAGCGTCAATGTCGAGCTGCCGCTGCTGGAGACCGCGGTGGGGCTGAGCGTGGCCGAGGCACCGGTCGGCGCGCCGCTGGCGCTGAGGCTGACCGTGCCGCTGAAGCCGTTCGCCGGCGTGACCGTGACCGTGGACGAGCCGCTGCCCGACACGCTCGAGGGGCTCGCGCTGAGCGAGAAGTCGGGCGACGCGGTGCCGCCGCAGTTGGTGCCAAAGCAAATGCTGAGCACCGCGTGCAGCTCGATGCCGTTGGGCGCGACGCCGGTTTGGCCGTGGAGGAGGTCGAAGAAGCCGGCGCCGGTGATGGTGACCGGGACGTTCGCGGTCTGGAAGCTGGTCGAGGCGGAGTAGGCCGCGTCGAAGGCGGCGCGCGCGCTGCTGATCGCGGTCGCCCACGGTCCGCCGCTGACGCAGACGGGATCGGGGATCTCGGCGATCATCGTGTTGGCGCCGTCGGTGACGATCAGGTGGTAGTCGCTGTCATTCTCGAGCTTGTACTGGGTGAAGGTGACGTTGGTGAGCCGGAAGACCTGCAGCTCCGGCGAGCCGGCGTAGGTGAAGCGCGGGCTGTTCTGGCCCAGCGATGTCGGCGCCGCGATCGCGGCGAGCGTGCCGATGGTGGTGTTCTGCGGTGTCATGTTGACCTGGCCCGCGGCCGAGTCGCTGCCGGTCTTGATCGCCCAGCGCTCGACGCCGCACGAGCCCGAGCTGATGTTGCTGCGGACCGTGACCTCGTTCTCTTCTTCATTGGCGCTATTGCCGGCGCAGCCGGCGACCAGACTGATTGCGAGGACGAGGTTCGAAAGTCTCATCATGGGTGCTGCCTCCCGGGGGGGTGGAGACAACTGCGGTGCGACCACCGGGATGAACCCGCCCGTGTCAATACGCAACAGAGTGCGGCCTTGTGGGTAAGCGTGCGCGCGCGGAGCCAATGGATTTAATGCCGTGATAACAGCAGCTCACGGCAGGGTGTGCTGAGGTGAGCAGATCTCCCATCGCCCACTCTCCCGATGCCTGTCGCCTCGCGACGCCGCGCGTGGGTGGGGCGCGGAGCGTGCTCGCACTCAACGGCGGGGCGCGGGAGGCGTCGCGGTCGCGCCGTCTTCGGGCCAGGGGTGGCGCGGATATTTGCGCATCAGCTCGCGCCGCACCGCCGGATAGTGACGCTGCCAGAAGCCCGCGAGATCCTGCGTGACCTGTTGGACGCGGCCATTGGGCGCGAGCAGGTGGAGCACCAGCGGCAGCCGGCCATTCGCCACCGCCGGTCCGCGCGCCAGGCCGAAGAAGTCCTGCAGCCGCGAGCGCGCGGCGGGCGGCTGGCCCTCGGCATACTCGACGCGCAGCTTGCGGCCGCCGGGAAGCGCGACCTGCTCGGGCATCAGCGTGGCCAGCGCCCGCGGCGCCGCGGGGCCGAGACGATCGAGCAGCGCCTGCGAAAGGTCCGCCTCGCGCAGCTCCGCGAGAGAGGAGCGGCCGACGCAGACCGCGCGCTGCGCTTCGGCCACGTCCTCGTTGGTCAGCGCGCGCAGGCCGGCCTCGGGACAGTGCTGCGCGACCAGCGCGCTGCGAATTTTAAGTCGTGCGATCGCCTCCACGTCGAAGCTCGCGTGCGCGCGCAGCAGCGCGGCCGCGCGCGCGTCGCCGGCCTCGGGCGCGCCGCGGCTTTCCTCCAGCACCAGCGCGTCGTAGAGCAGCCGGCTCACCCGCTCGACGCGCTCGCGCGCCGGCTCCCAGACGAGCTCGGTCTCCTCGCGCAGCGAGTCGGCGTAGAGGTCGAGCAGCCACTCCGGCTCGATGGCACTGGCGAGGCGCACCAGCACGCGGCCGCGGCCCTGCGCGCCGCGCTCCTCGGCATCGACTGCGACCAATAAAGGCGCCGCGCGGACCGACGAGCTCGACGACAGCTGCGCGGTTCCGCCGGCCGCGAGCAGGATCTCGTCGCTGCCGGGAGAGCGGCGCCGCGCCACGCGATCGGGAAACCCGGTCAGCACCGCAAGGCGCAGCGCCTCGTCTCGCGCTTCATCGCTGAGGTGCGCGCGCGCGACCTCCTCTGCGCGCGGATGCCAGGCGTTGCCCTCGCGCGGGAGCGGGCGCGCGGTCTCGCTCGGCGCGCGGAGGTTACCGGCACGTGGCAGCGCGCGCTCGATCTGCGCGCGGGCAGGCCCGGGGTCGGGCAGGTCGAGCAGGTCGGAGGAGCCGGTCGAGGGCGCCAACCGGACCTCGCCCTCGCTGAGCGCCGCCGCGATGATGGCGCCCTCCCGCGCGCAGCCGCGCGACGCCGCCTCGACCGCGAGCCGCGCCAGCCGCGGGTGCACTGGAAGCCGCGCGCAGGCCCGTCCCGTCCCGGTGATGCGGCCCTCGCGATCGACCGCGCCGAGCCGGCGCAAAAGCTGCTCTGCCGCGGCCAGCGCGGCCGGCGGCGGCTCATCGAGCCAGGGCAGCGCGGCGGGGTCGATGCCGGCCGCGCGCAGCTCGAGCACCGTCCCCGCGAGGTCGGCGCGCAGGATCTCGGGCGGGTGGTGATCGGCGCGCTGCTCGAAGTCGAGCCTGGTGTAGAGCCGCAGCGCGCGGCCGGGCCCGGTGCGGCCCGCGCGGCCGGCGCGCTGGATGGCCGACGCGCGGCTGATGTTCGCCACCCGCAGCGTCGAGAGGCCCGACCACTGCGAGTGCGAGGCGACGCGTGCGAGGCCCGAGTCCACCACGGCGGTGACGCCTTCGATGGTCACGCTCGTCTCGGCGACGTTGGTGGCGAGGATGATCTTACGTTGCGACGCGCGCGCGATGGCGCGGTCCTGCTGGTCGGGCGGCAGGTCGCCGTGCAGGGGCGTCAGCAGCAAACCCCGGTGGCGCGCGATCTCGTCGCAGGCCTGCTGCGCGTGGCGAATCTCGGCGGCGCCCGGGAGGAACACGAGCACGTCTCCCGCGCTCGCGCCGGGCGCGGTCAGCCGGCGCACCGCCGCCGCGACCTGATCGCCCAGGCGTCGCTCGTCGGGCTTCTCGAGGTGCTCGATGGCGACGGGGAAGCGCCGACCTTCGCTGCGCACGATCGGCGCGCGCAGGAACTGCCCCAGCGTTGCCGCGTCGAGGGTGGCCGACATCACCACCAGCTTCAGGTCGCGGCGCCTTTCCGACAACCGCAGGAGCAGCGCGAGCGCGAGATCGCCTTGCAGGTGCCGCTCGTGGAACTCGTCGAGCACCACGGCCGAGACGCCGCGCAGCTCTGGATCCGCGAGCAGGCGACGCGTGAGAATGCCTTCGGTCACGTAGCGCAGACGCGTCTTCGCCGAGCTGACCTCATCGAAGCGGACCTGGTAGCCGACGGTCTCGCCGGTGCGCTCGCCCAGCTCCTGGGCCACGCGCTTCGCCGCCGTGCGCGCGGCGAGCCGGCGCGGCTCGAGCACGACGATCTCCCCCGGCAGGAGCGCCAGCAGCGCGGGCGGCACCCGGGTGGTCTTGCCTGCGCCGGGCGGCGCCTCGAGCACCAGCGCGGAGCCGTCGCGCAGCGCAGCGAGGATCTGCGGCAGCACCGCGTCGATGGGGAGCGCGTCTCTCACGGGTTATAAGGATCGCATGGACCTCACCAGCCTGCAGGACAAGTACGCGCCCCACAATCGCTGCTTCGGCTGCGGCCCGGCCAACGAGAAGGGACTGCGCATCAAGAGCCGCCCGGAAGGCGACGAGTGCGTGGCCGAGTTTCGGCCCGAGCCGCACCACGAGGCGTTTCCGGGCGTGCTCAACGGCGGCATCATCGGCACGCTGCTCGACTGCCACTCCAACTGGACCGCGACCTGGGCGCTGATGCGCGCGAGCAACGCGCCCACGCCGCCCTGCACGGTGACCGCGGACTTTCACATCAAGCTCAAGCGGCCCACGCCGATGGATGCGCTCATCAAGCTGCGCGCGCGCGCCGTCGAGCAGACCGCGGACCGCGCCGTGATCGAGGCCACGCTCGAGGCAAACGGAAAGATCTGCGCCACCTGCCGCGGCACCTTCGTCGCGGTGAAAGAAGGCCACCCCGCATTTCACCGCTGGTGAACCAGCGTCGGCCGCGATGCGGAGGTCGCGGTCGGGGTCGCAGTCGCGGTCAGGGTCGCGGTCGCGGTCGGGCGCGCGACTTCACGACGACGCGGAGGTGTACTTGCCGATCGAGAGACGCCACACCAGCCGCGCCGCCAGCGCGAACACGACCGTGCCCGCGAGCGCGCCCAGCGCGGTCTGCGTCGAGAGCCGGCCGAGCAGGGCGAGCGCCGGATAGGTGGTCATCAGCGCGAGCGGCAGCACCCAGGTGAAGACGATGGCGAGCGTGCCGCGGAACACGCTCGAGGGCCAGCGCGCCACGTCGAAGATCGACTGGAACAGGTAGAGCAGGTTGTCCACGCGGACCGCGAAGAAGGCGATGGCCACCACCAGGATGGCGATGGAGTAGAGCACCACCAGCGCCGCGACCAGCAGCACGCCCGCGAGCAGCATTTGCCGAAAGGTCGGGGTGTGGCCGATCAGGCGGAAGGCGTAGACGAAGATGGCGCCCGCGCCGAACAGGTCGATGGCGCGCCACGGCTCGATCTTCGAGAGCGAGACGAGCAGCTGCGCATCGACCGGTTTGAGCAGCACGAAGTCGAGCGTCCCCTTGCGCACGTGCTCGATGACGTTGGTGAGCGAGGGCGCAATGGTGCCCTCGAGAAATCCTTTCAAAGCGATGAACCAGCCGATCACCAGCAGCGTCTCGGGAAAGGTCCAGCCCGCGACGGAGGGGCGCGTCCCGAAGACCACGTAGACGGGCACCAGCGTGACGCCCATCCAGAGGAGCGCGAGCAGGCCCTCGACGACGAAGTCGAGCCGGTACTGCGCGGCCATCGAGATCGAGGCGCGCAGCTGCGCACGCAGCACCGCGAACGCGCGCCTCATCCGCCGTACGCCGCGTAGCGCCGCAGCCCCGCGCCCCACACCAGCCGGGTGGCGAAGAGCGCGAGCGCCGCATAGCCGTACTGCGCGCACAAGAGCTCGAGCGCGTGCGCGCGCGTGAGCCGGCCAAGCAGCAGCTCGACCGGAAACGAGAGCAGGAAGCGGAAGGGCAGCACCAGCGCCACGCGCTGCACTGCCGGGGGAAAGAGATCGAGCGGGATCAGGTAGCCCGAGAGGATGGCCGAGACTCCCAGCCACGCCTCGAACAGCGAAGTCGCGCTCTCGAAAAAGAGCCCCAGCGTGCCGATGATCGCCATCACCAGGAAAGTCAGCAGCCAGGCGCCGAAGAGCGCGAGCGGCAAGATGGCCCAGAGTGCGGGGTCGGAGGTGAGCTCGGCGCGGCCGAGCCAGAGCAAAACAGCCGTCACCGGCAGCGAGACGAGCCCGCGCATCGGGATGGCGGCGAGGTTCTCGGCGCTGTACGCGAGCAGCGGGTGGATGGGCCGCAAAAGCCGCAGCGCCAGCGTCCCTGCGCGGATCTCCATGGTCATCTCCCAGACGACCCAGGAGCCGGTGAGCAGCCGCACCAAAAGCGTGACGATGTAATACGCGGTAAAGCCGCGCTGCGAATATCCCGCGACCGGCCCGCCGCGCGCGACCGCCGCCCAGATCGCCAGCATCACGAGCGGCATGTTGGTGCTGAACATCCAGATGAGGAACTCGGCGCGGTAGGCGACGGCCTCGGCAAAGCCTACCCGCAGGAGCGCCGGATAGGCCTTGAGCGCGCGCTTCATGCGTCACCGGAGCGGGTCATCGCGGCCGGAGTTGTACTGCAAGTCGCCCGCATTGACTTGGCTTGCAACGCGTTGCTAAGCCACCTCGCTTGGATCTTCCCTCTCTCCCGGTGCGGCCGCGGGACCGCGCGTTCGCTTTCGCGTCGCTTTTTCTGCTGGTCGCGGGCGCGCTCTTTGGCCTCGACATGGCAGCGCGCAGGCCCCCTTCCCGCGCCGGCGCGACCGGGGCCCGCACCGCTGGGCCGCGCCTTCGTGTTGCTGGTCGATTTCCTGCGCGCGGAGACCGCTGCCGATCCGCAGGTCATGCCCGCGCTCGTCGCGTTGCGCGCGCGCAGCCTCACCGGCCGCGCCGTGCCGCCGCGCGACGCCATCACCGCGAGCGCGCTCCGTGCCGCGTTCACCGGCGAGGACCGCGCAGAGATCTTCGGCTTCGTCAGCAACTTCATTCACCAGGACGCGGGCCTCGACTCCGTGCTCTCGCAGGGCGCGCGAGCAGGGATTCCGCATCGCGGTATTCTCCGACGGCAGCTTCCGGCAGTTCGGCCCCTGCTGCGAGCTGCGCAAGAACGACGCGGAAGGGCCCGTCCGGAACGACGGCAGCGAGTTCGGCAAGGCAGGCGAGCGCGGCAGGCAGGAGCAGGCGCTGCGCGACGCGCTGCTCGACCGCGCCGTGTCTGCGACGGACACGCTGGTCGTGATGGGCGACCACGGGCACGACGAGCGCGGCGCGCATCTGCTGGGCCGCGAGGTGCCGACCCTTGCGCTCTATCGCGGACCCGCCTTCACGCCCGGCGCGGACCTCGGCGTCGTCTCGATCACCCCGCACCGCGCGCTCCTGGGCCGCGCGCTCGGGCTCGCGGTGCCGGCCTCGTACGGGGCCGCCTGGTGGATCGCGGTGCCGCTCTTTCTCCTGCCCCCGACCGTCTACCGCTACGGCGCCGCCGGCATTCTCGCGCCCGCCTGGCTCTTCTGGGCTGGCCTCGCGCTGCGCAAGGAGCCGGGCGGGCGCTGGCCGGTGTTGCTCGCGCTCGCGGCGCTGCTCTCGCCGTTCCTCGTCTTCGACGCGGTGGACCTCCACTTCGCCGAGCTGCGCTTCGACTTCTTCGGCCACCTGCAGCTCGCGCAGACGATTGCGCTCGCGGCGCTCTTCCTGCGCTGTCCTCGGCGCGGCCGGCTCCTCGCCGCGCTCGCAGCGGACGCGGCGCAGACCACCGCGGTCTGGCTGGTGTTGATGCTCGGGCTCTGCTGAGCCTCAGGCCGCGCCCTTGGCAAACAGGTCACGCATCACCTCTTCGAGCGGCGGGTCCTCGATGAGCAGGTCTCGCAGCGGCAAGGACGCGAGCGCGCGCGAGACCGACCCCTGCAGCGCCGCCTGGGTCACCTGCACCACCGCCTCCGCGTCGCTGTGCGAGACAACCGCGCCGAGCATTTGCAGATCGGTTAACGAAACAGGTTTCGATAATCGAAGCAGCATCCGCTTGTCGGGGCGCACGCGGTGCACCAGCTCGGGGAGGCCGCCGTCGTAGATCATCCGGCCGTGATCGATCACCATCACGCGGGGGCAGAGCGCCGCCACGTCCTCCATATAATGCGAGGTCAACAGCACGGTGGCGCCGAAGCGCTCGTTGTAGGAGCGCACGAAGGCGCGGACGATGGCCTGCATCGAGACGTCGAGCCCGATGGTCGGCTCGTCGAGGAAGAGCACTTTGGGCCGGTGCAGCAGCGCCACCGCCAGCTCGCATTTCATCCTCTCGCCGAGGGAGAGTTGCCGCGTGGGCTTGCCGAGAAGAGGCGCGAGCTCGAGCAGCTGCGTCAGCTCGGCCACCGTCTCGTCATATTGCGCGCGCGGAATGTCATAGATGGCGCGGTTGAGCAGGAAGGTCTCCGAGGGTGGCAAATCCCAGAGGAGCTGCTGCTTCTGTCCCATCACCAGCGTGATCTGCTCGAGGAAGCCGCGGCTGCGGTCGCGCGGGGTGAAACCGCCGACGGAGACCTTGCCTTCGGTCGGATGCAGGAGGCCGGAGAGCACCTTGAGCGTGGTGGTCTTGCCGGCCCCGTTGGGACCGAGGAAGCCAACGCGCTCGCCCGCCCCGATGGAGAAGGAGACGTCGTCCACCGCCTTCACCGTCTCGTAGGGACGATTGAAGAGCGAGCGCAGAGCCGCCCTCACGCCCGGAGGACGGCGGTGGACCTGGTACCACTTGCGAAGATGCTCGACCTCGATCATCGGAACCTCTGGACTCGCGCAGCTCCGGAAAGCCCGGCCGCTCACTTGCGTGCGCAGCCGCTCGCTGCGACGACGCAGCGACTGAGCCTATACTGCAGTTCGCATGGAACTCGGCGACGACCAGGTCTTCGAGCTGAAGCTCATCTTCCTCCGCGAGCTCGGCGCGGGACACGCCGCCGCCCGCGAGGCCTGCGAGCGGCTGGTGAAGGATCCCGCCAACGGCGCCGCGCTCGAGCTGCTGCGCAGCTTCTTCCACCGCATCGCGGGGACCGCGGAGATCATCGGGCTCGGGCTCCTCGGCCGGCTCGCGGGCGCGTGCGAGACGGCGGGCGACGCCATGGTCAACGGCGAGATGACCATCAACCGGCGCACGCTGCGGCTCTTCGAGGACGGCCTCGCCGGCGTGGCCTCCGTGCTCGAGGGCGCGCCGGCCGCGCCGCCGGAGCCCGCCAGGCCGCTGCCTGGGCTGGGCCTCCACCCCGTCGCGGCCGACGGCACGCCCTCGCGCATCCTGGTGGTCGACGACGACATCCTCAGCGCGCGCATGGTGGACGGCGTGCTCCGCGCCGCGGGCTTCGTTTCCAGCTTCTGCTGCGAGCCCGCGCGCGCGTGGGCGACCATCGAGGCCGAGCGGCCCGACCTGATCCTCCTCGACGTGGTGATGCCGGGGGTGGACGGCTTCGAGCTCTGCCGGCGGGTCCGTGCGAGCCCGGGGCTGCAGCTCACGCCGATCATCTTCGTCACCCGCAAGGGCGACGTCGAGCAGCGCGTGCGCGGCCTGGAGGCGGGCGGCAACGACTACGTCGCCAAGCCGTTCGACCCGTCGGAGTTGGTGGCGCGCGTGCGCTCGCACCTGGAGCGCCTGGCGGTGCTGCGCGAGATGGCCATCCGCGACGGCCTGACGCGCTGCTACAACAACAAGTACTTCAAGCAGCGGCTGGAGCAGGAGATCCAGCGCGCGCAGCGCTACCAGACCGAGCTCACGGTCGGCATGCTCGACCTCGATCACTTCAAACGTGTGAACGACTCGTACGGCCACCCCGCCGGAGACGCGGTGCTCGCGCAGGTCGCGTCGATCCTCACCGCCTCGGTCCGCTCGACCGACGTGGTGGCGCGCTACGGCGGCGAGGAGTTCGGCTTCCTGCTCGTCGAGGCCGCGGTGCCCGAGAGCACCCTCATCACCGACCGGCTGCGCGAGCGCATCGCGCGGCACCGCTTCGAGCTTCCCGCCCTGCACGGCGAGCCGCTGAGCGTGAACGCGACGGTCAGCATCGGAATCGCGCCGCTTCGCGCCGACGACACGCTGGCCACGCTGCTCGGCCGCGCCGACGAGGCGCTGTACGAGGCCAAGGCGAACGGCCGCAACCAGGTCTGCGTCGCCGGCTGACCGACTGGCGCGGTCGCACAGCAGCAGGGACAGTCGAGCCTGCGAGTGCCCGCTCTGGCCCACGCGAGCGGCCGTGCAGAGGAGCAGCGGAGGCCGTAGACTCCGGTCATGCGCTGGTTGGCTCCCCTTCTCGTCGCCGCTCCGCTGCTGCTGGCGCAGACCCGCGTGAGGCGGGTGCCGCGGCCTGCCGCGCACGCGGGAGCGGACGCCGGTGTCGGCATCGCCCTCCACCTCACGCGCGACGGCGGCCCGGCGGACGCGGGGCCCGGCCCCGTCGAGGAGGTCCAGACGCTGCGCCGCGAGCTGGCCGCGTTGCAGGCGCGCACCGCCACGCTCGAGCGCGAGGCCTCGCGCAGCCGGAAGCAGGAGCAGCTGCTGCAGCAGCTGAGCGACCAGATGGCGGCGCTGCGCCAGCAACTCGCACAGGGCCAGCAGCAGCAGGCCGACGTGCAGCAACAGGCACAGGCGCAGCGCGACGACGCGCAGCAGGCCATCACCAGCCTCTCCGGCGTGCAGAGCGCGCTCGCCGGCGGCAACCTCGACGTGGACGCGGCGCTCGCCGAGGCGCAGGGCTCGCTGCCGCCGCAGGCCCAGCGCGACCTGGCCGCCGCGCGCGACGCGCTCCGCAATCACGATCTGTACAACGCCCGCGCGCAGGTGGCGCAGGCCATCGCCGACGCGCAGCAGGGGCGCTGAGCGCCCGGTCAAGGCCTCGTCAGACCCGGAACCGCCGCACCACGTCCGAGACGCGCTGCGAGAGATCCTTCAGCACGCTCGCCGCCTGCGTGGTGGTCTCCAGCCTGCGCATGGTCTCGTCCATCATCCGCGTCTGGTCGGTCACCGCGCTGAAGATCTGCGTGATGCCCGCGTTCTGCTGCGACACCGCCGCCGCGATCTGCCGCACCGCCGCCGAGTTGTCCTTCACGATGGTGGAGAGCTCGCGCAGGTTCTCGCCCGACGCCTTCACCTGCGCGAGGCCGCCCTCGATCTTCTGCGACCCTCGCTCGGTGATGCTCACCGTGGCGCGGATGGCGCCGCCGATGTCCTCGAGGATCTCGCGCACGCGGTTGGTCGCCTGGATGGACTGGTCGGCGAGCGAGCGGATCTCCCGCGCCACCACCGCGAAGCCCTTGCCGTGCTCGCCCGAGCGCACCGCCTCGATGGCTGCGTTCAAAGCCAGCATGTTCGATTGGTCGGCCAGGTCCTTCACCGTCTGCGTGATGCCGCCGATCTGCTGCGTGCGCTCGGACAGCTGCGCGATCCGCTGCGCGATCTCGGCCACCTGCGCGCGGATGTCGGTGAGCCCGCCCAGGCTGCGCTCGATGGCGGCCTCTCCCTGCGACGAGACCGCGTCGGCCTTCTCGGTGAGCTTGAGCACCATCTCCGCCTTCTGCGAGGCGAGCAGCGAGGTCTGCTTGATCTCCTGCGCCGTCACCTGCGTTTCCTGCAGGGCGGTCGCCTGGCGCGTGATGGTCTGCGATTGCTCGGTGGTGGAGGTGCCCAGCTCATTGCCGGCATTGGTCAACAGCCGCACCGACTCCTGCAGCGCGACCAGCACTTCTTTGAGCTTCTCCACCATTTGCGCGAACGCCTGCGCGAGCTCTCCGACCTCGTCGTTGGTGGTGACCTCCACCTTCTGGGTCAGGTCGCCCTCGACGATCTGCGAGGCGACGTGGGTGAGCCGCCGCAGCGGCGCGACGAAGCTGCGCACCACCAGCACCGCGATGCCGAGCGCGACCAGCAGGGTCAGCAAGGTGATGGCGAGCAGGAGCTTCTGCGCCTCGAGTACGCGGTTGTTGCCTTCGGCCGGATCGAGGCCGACGTGCACGATGGCGCCGGTGATCACCGCGGCCGGCACGTCGATGTACGCGACCCCGTCGATGACGTTGTCCTCCGTCCTCTCGGGCTGCTTCAAGACAGCGGCGTCCTGCACCGGCGCGCGGCCCTCGAAGGTGTGCGCGATGATCGCGCCGTTGGGTCCGACCACCTCGACGTAGGCGAGGTTCGCCTCCTTCTTGACCGAGAGGATGGTCGCGCCGATGGCCGAGTCGGGCATCTCCACCAGCGCCGACGCGAGCGTGGCGGAGATGGCCTTGCCCCGTTCGCGCGCTTCCTTATGCAGCACGTTGCGGAAGTAGATGATGTTCGTGACGCCGCCGACGATGGCGAGCAGCGCCAGCATGCCGGCGACGAGCAGCGACACCTTCCACTGCAACGGAAAGCTGCGGCGCGACTTGCTTGGGGTGGTGAGCGTCGTATCCATGGTCTTCCTCTATCCGTTGCGTGCGTGACGATCGCCGCAGAGCTGCTGCAGGACCGGTCCCACACTGTCGAGCGAGAGCTGCTGCCGCACCGCACCGCAGGCCCAGGCCGCGTGCGGCATCCCGTAGACGACCGAGCTGGCCTCGTCCTGCGCGAAAGTCTGACCGCCTGCCTGGCGCAGCGCGAGCAGGCCCTGCGCTCCGTCGTCGCCCATGCCGGTGAGCACGATCCCGGCGGCCCGCCCGCCGTACTGCTTCGCCAGCGAGTGCAGCAGCCGGTTGCCGGAGGGACAATGCAGCGCCGTGCCCGGGGGCGTGCGCATGATTCCGCCCGCCGCCACGGTCAGGTCGCAGCCGTCGGGAGCCACGTAGGCATGGCCGGCCTCCAGCCTCCCGCCGTCGCGCGCGATCTCGACGCCGAGCCCGGTGACGCTGTCGAGCCAGCGCACCAGTCCCGCGGTGAAGCCTTCCGCGATGTGCTGCGCGATCAGGAGCGGCGCGCGCAGGTCGCGCATCTCCGCGAGGATCTTCGCCAGCGCCGGCGGGCCGCCGGTCGAGGCGACGATGCCCACCACCTCGACGGCGGCGAAGAGCGGGAGCGGCAACGCCGGCGCGCCTGGATGGTAGCGGCGCACCACCGGCACCTCGGCCATCAGCCGCACCGACTCGGCCACATGCCGGCCCCACTCGCGCAGCGCCTCGGGCCCGGCGCCGGGCTTGGCGATCAGCTCCAGCGCGCCGGCCGCCATCGCCTTGAACGACAGATCGAGCTGCCGATCCTCGGAGACCGAGCAGATCACCAGCACGCGCGCGGGCGCGTCGCGCATGATGGCGGCGGTTGCGCCCAGTCCATCGAGCCGCGGCATGTTCACGTCCATGGTGATGACGTCAGGGCGCAGCGCGCGCGCCTTCTCGACCGCCTCCACCCCGTCCACCGCCTGCCCGACGATGACGAGGTCCGGCTCGGCCGAGAGCAGGCTCACCAGCGCGGTGCGCACCGTGGCGGAGTCGTCGGCGACGAGGACGCGGATGGTCATCTTGAGGCTCCTTGCCGCCGCGCGATCACCGCCGAGACTTCCGACAGCAGCCGGCCCGAGACGCAATCTTTCTTGGAGAGGAACCCGTCGGCGCCGACCTCGACGCCGCGCTGCCGGTCGCCCGCCGAGTCGCGCGCGGAGACGAGGATGATCGGCATGGCGTCGGTCTCGGCGCGCTGCCGCACCTCCGAGGTCAGCTCGAAGCCGTCCATCTCGTCCATGCCGATGTCGCAGACCATCACGTCGTAGGCGGAGTGCCGCAGCTGCTCGAGCGCCTGCCGGCCGTTCGAGGCGGTGTGCACCGCGTACCCGCCCGCCTCGAGCGCGGTGCGGTGCAGCGCGCGCGCGGTCAGCGAATCGTCCACCACCAGCGCGCGCCGGGTGCCGGTGACGCTCTCCTCGCGGCGCTCCTGGTTCACCGCCCAGTCGGGCCGAACGATCAGGATCAGCTCCCCGCGCGCGAGCGTGGCCGCGCCCTGGTACGCGGGGAGGTCGCGCACCTCGACCGGCAGCGGGCGGATCACCAGCTCCTTGTCGCCCACCACCTCGTCCACGCTGAGCGCCAGCCGCTTGCCCTGCGAGGAGAGCACCAGGATCGGCTGGCCCTCGGCGGGCGCCTCGGGCTGGCGCAGGCCCATCAGCGCGCCCAGATCTTGTAATGGCAGGAGCTGCTCTCGGTGCTGCAGTTGCAGGCGCGACCGGCCCACGCGCACGTCGGCCGCTTTGGCGGCGAGCGACGACTCGACCGCGGCCATCGGGATGCCCAGCTGGTGCTCGCCGCAGCGCACGACCAGGATCGGCGAGCTGCCCAGCTCGGCGGGCAGGGTAAGGATGAAGCGCGTGCCCTGGCCCGGGGTGCTCTGCACCTCGACGTGTCCCTGCAGCCCCTGGATCTGGTTGCGGACCACGTCGAGGCCGACGCCGCGCCCCGAGATGTCGCTCACCTCGGTGCGGGTGGAGAAGCCGGGGCGGAAGATGAGCTGGTGGAGCTGCGCGATGCCCAGCGCGGCCAGCTCGCCCTCGCTGGCGAGGCCGCGTCGCAGCGCCGCCTCCTTGATGCGCTGGACGTCGAGGCCGTTGCCGTCGTCGGCCACCTCGATGAAGAGCATGTTGCCCTGCTGCTCGACGCGGATGATCAGCGCGCCCTCCCCGTGCTTGCCGCGGCCCTCGCGCACCGAAGGGATCTCGAGGCCGTGGTCGACCGCGTTGCGCACCAGGTGCACCAGCGGCGCGCGCAGCGACTCGAGCACGCGCCGGTCGAGCGAGACCTCCGCGCCCACCACCGAGAGCTTGACCTGCTTGCCCTGCAGACGGGCGAGGTCGCGCACCGCGCGGCGCAGCGGCTCGAGCACGGTGCGCACCGGCATGGTGGAGATGGCCTTGAGGCCGTCCTCCATTGAGGCGACGATGTCGGCCGCCTCGTCGCCGTCGGCGGTCAGCGAGCGGCGCGTGGACAGGAGCACCGCGCGCGCCTCGGCGGTGTCGCTCTGGATGCCCAGCCGGTCGAGCTGCTGCAGGGCGCGCTCGATCTCGCGCCGCCGCTCCTCGAGCCGCAGGCGAACTTCCCGGAGCCGCTCCACCTCGTGGAGGAGGCCCACCACCTGCCGGGTGGTGACGCGCCAGGCTCCCTCCTCGCCCGCGGGCGCCTGCGGGGAGGGCTCATCGGCTCCGCGATCCTCGACGCGGCGCCGCGGGTGATCGGCTTCGGTGGAAGTCAGGGCGGCGGGCGGCGCTGGTGGTGGCGGCGCCTGGAGCGCGCTCGCGAGCTGCCGCCCTTCTTCTGCAGCTTGCGACGCTGGCCCGTCCTGCGGCCCTGGCGCGGCCCGTGGCACCAGCGCGCCGACCGACTTCACCTCGGCGAGCAGCTCGTGCGACGGCTCCAGCAAAGGTAATTCGATCCTCGCGTTGGTGGCGCGCAGGTGCGCCATCCAGACGTCGAGCGTGCGCAGGATGGCGTCGGCCACCAGCGGCGGCAGCGGCGCGTCCCAACCGCGCAGCGGCAGCACCACGTCCTCCATGCGATGCGCCAGATCGGCCAGCGCGTCGAGGCCCAGCGTCGCGGCGCTGCCCTTGAGCGTGTGCAGGCCGCGGGCGAGGTTGTCGAACACCTTCGCGCGCGCCGCCGTGCCCTTCTCCAGCTCGATCAGGTCGTGCGTGAGGCGCTGATAGATCTCCTGCGCCTCCTCGACGAAGCCCGCCAGCAGCTGCTCCATCAGCGGATCAAGCATGGCGCAGCTCGGGCAGGTTCCTGCGGTCCATCAGCCGCCGCAGGTCGAGCAGGTGCACCTGGCGCAGGCCGGGTAGGGTGAGCTCGATCACCGCGCCGTCGGTGCGGGCGCGCGCCTCCTCGACCAGCGCGTGCGGGATGCCACCGGGCTTGGGGATGCGCTCGCAGTCGAGCGCCACCAGCCGGCCGAAGCCGGGGTCCACCACCAGCAGCACCGCGGGGTCCTCGCGCCAGCCGCGACCGCCCAGGATGGACGCGAGCGAGAGCGCGCTCAGGATTTGCCCCTGGAAGCGCAGGATGCCGATCACGTGCGGCGGCGACAGCGGCACCGGAGTGACCATCCGGAGCGGCACCGCGGCGCGCAGCATGTCGAGCGGAATGGCGTAGCTGTCCTCGCCCACGGGGAACTCGGCCACCCACAGCACCGACTCCTCCTCGGCGCTCTGCGGCCGGTCGCGCACGCGCTGCGCACGCCGCTCCAGGAGCTCGCGCTCTGCCGTCGAACCGTCCGGCTCGTGCAACGGGTGCGGCTTCATTCGGCTCCGCGTCGCAGGAAGGTCTGGGCCGAGTCACGGTAGAAGCTCACCGGCAGCGGCTCGGGACCGGGTAACAGCTCGTCGGGCGGCAGCTTTTCGGTGCGGCGGAGCACCTCGCGCATCAGCGTGACGGCGGCGTTGCGCTGGCCCAGGCGGACGTGCAGCAGCGCGCGCTCGAGGATGCCGGGCACGTAGTCGGGCACGCGCGCGGTCAGCTCGGTGAGCGTCTGCTCGGCGATCGCCTTGTCGCCGCGCTCGATGTGCACCAGCGCCTTGAGGTGCAGCGCCACCGGCTCGGGCGACAGCAACCGCGGCACGTGCGGCGGCGTCGGCAAGGGCGGCGGCGTCGGCGGGTGTGTCGCGCGCGCGGGAGCGGATGACGGTTGCGGGCGGCGGTAGATCTGCAGCTCCGGCAGGCCCTCGGCGACCAGCCCCGGCGGCGGCTCCGAGACGTCCATCGAGCCGAACACGAGCGCCCCGCCCGGCGCCAGCGCGGCCTCGAGGTGCGCCACCGCGGCGCGGCTCGCCTCGGGAGCGAAGTAAACGAGCACGTTGCGGCAGAAGATGATCTCGAACTCGTTCGCCATCGGGTCGAGCAGGTTGTGCAGCTGGAAGCGCGTCACTTCGCGCACCCGATCGTCGATGGCGACCTGATCGATTGCGATCTGATCGACCTGCGCCTTGGACGCCGGATGGTAGAGCGGGTGGAGCAGCGGGCCCGAGGGCCGCCGCGACCAGAGGCCGTAGACGCCGGCGCGCGCGCTCTTCAAGTTCCGCTCGAGCAGGTCGGTGCCGAGCACCGAGACCGCGGCGCCCGAGCCAGCCGTCGAGTCGAGCAGGCACGCGGCCATCGAGAAGGCCTCCTCACCGGTGGCGCACCCGGCGCTCCAGGCGCGGATCAACGGGCGGCCCGCGCGCACCAGCGCCGGCAGAAGAGTGCCCTCGAGGTAGCGGAAGTGCTCGGGGTGGCGGAAGAAGAACGTCTCGCCCACCGACACCGCCTGGCAGAGCGCGTGCGCGACCTCGCCGTCGCGCAGCGTTGCGCGCCGGAGCAGCTCGTCCACCGTCCAGGCCGGATGCGCCTTGAGCAGCGCGACCGCGGCGCGGCGGATGGCCTCGGGCAGGATGGCCTCGCGCGAGAAGCCGGTGAAGCGGGTCGCGCAGTCGGAGAGCGCCTCGACTGCGCGGTCCTCGAGGGCAATGTGCCGGCTCATGCGGTCCCCTCGCGCAGCTGCGCGGCGAGCTTGCGCAAGAGCTCGCGCGACAGGAGCGCGCGCGGATCGACGATGGGCAGCGGCCCGCGCGAGGTCCGCGCCACGGCCACCAGCGAATCCTGAAGCGCGCCGTGCTCCGAGCCGCCCAGCTCTCCGGGGCGCAGCAGATCCGCGGCGGGGATCTCCTCGGGGTCGCGCACGGCGTCCACGCAGAGCGCGAGCCGCACCCCGCCGGCTTCGATCACCACCAGCTTGCGATCGACGAGCGGCTTCGTATGCTCGACGCCCAGCCGGCGCGCGAGGTCCAGCACCGCCACCGGCTCGCCGTGCAGCGTGAGCAGCTCGCACAGGTAGGACGGCCCGAGCGGCAGCGGCCGAGTGGCCGCCTGGTGCATGACGCTGCGCACGTGCAAGAGCGGCAGGCCCACCTCGATGGCGCCCACCGAGACGAACAGCGCCGCGAGGTTGCCCGCGCGGGCCGCGAGCCGCGCCTGCTCCAGCACGCGCGCGACCAGCGGCAGCAGGTCTTCCGCGCGAATTGGTTTCGCGAGGAACGCCTTCGCCCCGGCCTTGAGGCACGCCTCGGCGCGGCTCTTTTCCGCCGAGACGATGATGACCGGGATGTCGCGCAGCGACGGCGTCTGTTGCAGCCGCGCGAGCACCTCGTCGCCGTCCATCTCGGGCATGGAGAGGTCGAGCAGGATGGCCGCGGGCAGCAACTGCGGCACCTTGACGAGCGCCTCGCGGCCGTTGGTCGCGGTGCTCACCGCGTAGTGGCGCGAGAGCGCGGCGCGCTCGAACGCGAGCACCGCCTCGCTGTCGTCCACCAGCAGGAGTTGCGGCAGGCTCAAGCGGAGCCCTCGAGGTACTTCCGCACCATCGCCTGGAGCTCGCCGCCTTTGATCGGCTTCTCGATGAAGTCGGTCGCGCCCGCCTCGATTCCCTTCTGCCGGGTCTCCTCGGAGCGGTCTCCGGTCAGCAGCAGCACCGGCAGCGCCGCATAGCGCGGGTCCTTGCGCAGCTCGCGCGTGAAGGTGAGCCCGTCCATGCCGGGCATGTTGATGTCGACGATGGCGACGGCGGGCGCGCTCTGGCGCACGATCTCGAGCGCTTGCATGCCCTCTTCGGCCTCGAGGATGGTGACCTCGAGGGACTTGAGGAAGATCTTCGCGAACCCGCGGATGGTGGGACTGTCATCGACGATCAGGACGCTTCGGCCCAAGACGCACCTCTGGACGGGAATGATGTGCCCATTCCACGAGGTCAGCCAGCTTTCGATCGCGCGACCTCGAGAACGATCTTACCGGTGACCTCCCCGCGCTGCAGCGCTTCGTGCGCGCTCATCGCGTCTTCGAGTGGGAAGGTCGCGGCGATCACCGGGCGAAGCTCGCCGCGCTCGAAGCGGGGGAGTGCATGCCTGGTGAAGTCGGCCACCAGCTTCGCCTTCTGCTCCGCCGAGCGCGTGCGCAGCGTGGAGCCCAGCACCGTGAGCCGCTTCTGCAGCAGCGCGCCCAGGTCCAACGTGCCCTTGCTGCCGCCCATGGTCGAGATGCAGCAGAGCCGGCCGTGCAGGCCGAGCGCCGCGATGTTCGCCTCGAGGTAGCTCGCGCCCACCAGGTCAAGGATCAGATCGGCGCCGCGGCCCGCGGCTGCCTGCACCGCCGCCGCGAGGCCGGCCGGCACCTCGGCGCGGCTCAAGAAGTGCGTCGCTCCGAGTGCCCGGCAAGCGTCGTGTTTCCGGGGCGATGCGGTGGCGAGGATTGTTTTTGCGACGTCGCGACACAGCTGCAGCGCGGCACTTCCTACGCCGCTGCCGGCGGCGTGCACGACCACCACTTGCCCGCGGGCGAGCGCGCCGAGCGTGACCAGGTTCAGGTAGGCGGTGAGAAACGCCTCGGGGATCGCCGCGGCCTCGACGAAGCTGAGCTGTTCCGGAATCGGCATCGCCTGCGCCTGCGGCACGCGCGCGCGCTCGGCATAGCCGCCGCCCGCCAGCAGCGCCATCACTCGCTCGCCGCGCCGGTGCGCGGGCTCCAGCACCTCGCCGGCGATCTCGAGGCCGATGGTGTGCGGCTCGCCGGGCGGCGGCGGATAGCGCCCGAGCCGCTGCAGCAGGTCGGCGCGGTTCACTCCCGCGGCGCGGACTTCCACCAGCAAGTCACCGGGGCCCGGCTCGGGCTCGGGGACCTCTTCGAGCCGCATCTGTTCCTCGTGGACGACGATCGCGCGCATGGCTTGCCGACGATATACCTCCGGCAATGCCCTTTCGCCTCTTCGATGATCGCAAGCGCGAACTGCTCTTTTTGCGACCTCCACAGCGGGTGGTCTCGCTGGTGCCCAGCGATACGTTGAGTGTCATCGCGCTCGGCGCCGGCGCGCGTCTCGTGGGCCGCACCCGCTACTGCGAGCCTTTGCCAGACGTACCGATCGTGGGCGGCACCAAGGACGTCGACGTCGAGGCGGTGGCGCGGCTCGAGCCGGACCTGGTGCTGGCGAACCAGGAGGAGAACTCGCGCGCGCAGGTGGAGGAGCTGATTCGCAGGCAACTCAACGTCTACGTGTCGTTCCCGAAGACGGTGGCGCAGGGATTCGCGCACCTCGCGCGGCTGGCGAAGATTCTCGAGAGCGGGGCTGAGCTGGTGCGGCGCGGCTATGCGGCGCTGGCGCCGGCCGAGCTGAGCGGCAAGCGCCTCGCCCCGCGGCCGCCTGGACGCCCGCTGCGCGCTTTCGTGCCCATCTGGATGGACCCGCTGATGACCATTGGCGGCGAGACGTTCACCAGCGACGCGCTGCGGGTGGCGGGCGCGAAGAACGTCTTTGCCGACCGCGTGCGACGGTATCCGCTCGCGGCCGACCTGCGCGGGCAGCCGGCGGTCGACCCGGGCGAGCGCGACGTGCGCTACCCGCGCGTGACGCTCGACGAGGTGGTGGCGTGGGCTCCGGAGATCGTGCTGCTGCCCGACGAGCCGCATCCGTTCAGCGAGCAGGACGCGGAGGTCTTCCGCGCGCTCGATCTCCCGGCGGCGCGCGCGGGGAAGGTCCGCCTCTGCGGAGGGCGAGACCTGACGTGGTATGGCGCGCAGAGCGTCGAGGGGATCGGCCGGCTGCGCGCGCTGATCGACTCGCTTCGGTGAGGCTGCGGGGCACCTGCCTCCGGCATATTCATCTCCGCTGCAGAGAGACGCTCTCGTCTGGCTGCCGTCGCGGGCAGCGGCTTGCCTGAATTGACGGCTCGTCAGCAGAATCTGTGGGCGAGATGAGCGGCTGGATCGGGCAGGTCCCCGGGAGCGTGATCGAGGGCAATCTCTGTCGCGTGGCAGGTGCGAAAGCCGAAGGCTCTTCTGCTGGTCCGCGGCAGGCGCGTTCGAGGTAATCGAGCAGAGGCCGGCGCTGCTGCTTGAGCGTGGTGACGGCGGCAAGGATGCGCTCGACGAAGCGGCCGCCATCAGCGTGTCGGGACCGAAGCTGCCCTTGCGCCAGAGTACGGCCGGACGAACGGCGCGCTCGGCTGCATTGTTGGTGGGCTCGTCGTCTTCGTTATCAACGAACCTCCCAAGGTAGTCGGTCGGGCGTCGCGGCTCTGGATCGCGGCCGACCAGCCGCTTGCTGCATCGATGGCAGCGCTCAGGCAGCAACTCCCGCTTGTGATGCTGGTGGCCCGGATGCCCGCCGCGACTTCGCCCACCCGGCTCGCCCTCGCGCCGCGGAGCACCGGGCGGATCCGAGGACGGAGGTTTCGACGAATTGCTCAAGTTCTGCCGCAAACCCGCTTCGAGTTCTTCGATTCGCTTTACCAGAGGCGCCTCCAGCTCCGCGTGCTTATTCTCGCACGCGGCGTGGTGAGCATTTACACGTCTACAACCCGCTTCGTCGCCACTCCTTCCTCGGCTATCTCAACCCTATCGAGTACGAATTGCGAGCACGAGTCACTGCTTTGGCTGCATAGTCACGCTGTCCACCGAATCGGGGGAAGTTCAGTTCGTGATCTATGGTGGCAGTGTCGGCCGCCGACCCACGGGATCTGCAGATCGCCGAGCTCACCGCTTTGGTCGCGAAGCTGCTGACACGCGTGAGCCACCTCGAGGCCGAGGTCGCGAGGCTGCGGCAGAATTCAAGCAATT
>JAYWBT010000017.1:0-115900 GCA_043781235.1 Deltaproteobacteria bacterium | reverse complement strand
AACACTGGCGCTTTCAAGACGAAGCCCCGCGAGTTGCCTCGCGGGGCTCCTGTTAACTGCTCCACCACCGCCGGTTGGTGGTGGAGGAAGAATGGCTCCCCGACCTGGGATCGAACCAGGGACCTACGGATTAACAGTCCGTTGCTCTGCCAGCTGAGCTATCGAGGAACAGGGCGGGGGTTTTTAGCCGTGCGGCGCCTGCGCTGTCAAGCCTGCTAGAGTCTCACTCGTGCGACGACCGGGCGTGCTCAGGAGCGGGGACGAGATCGCGGTGGTGGCGCCCTCGAGCCCGTTCGACAGAACGCGCTTCGAGCGCGGGGTGCAGGCTCTCCAGCAGATCGGTCTCAGGCCGGTGTTCACCGAGCGCGTTTACGCGAAGCAGGCCTACCTGGCCGGCGAGGACGACGAGCGCCAGCGGGAACTGCAAGAGGCGCTCGTCGGCCCGGCGAAGGCGGTCATTCTCGCGCGCGGTGGCTACGGCGCGCTCCGCTTCGCGACGCTGCTCGAGCAGCCACTGGAGCCGAAGCTCCTCATCGGCTACAGCGACGCGACCGTCCTCCACGAGGTCTGGTGGCGCGCCGGCGTTCCCTCGATCCATGGGCCGATGTGCACGCAACTCGGCGAAGACCCGGCTGCGCTCGAGCGGCTGAGAGCGCTGCTGTTCGAGGCGCAGGCCGCCGCGCCCATCGAGTGGAAACCCGGGGGGGGCACCGGCAGAGCCGAAGGCGTCCTGCGCGGCGGGAACCTCGCCACGCTCGCGAGCCTCTGTGGCACGCGGCTGCAGCCCGGCTTCAATGGCGCGCTGGTTTTGCTGGAGGATCTCAACGAGCCGCCGTATCGCCTCGATCGTCTGCTCACCCAACTCTTGCTCAGCGGCGCGTTCGACGGAGCGCGCGGGTTCGTCATCGGCGATTTAACCGCGCCCGGCGAGCCGGAGGAGGGCCGCGCCGAGGCTGTCGCCGAGCGCCTCGCGAGCCTCAAGGTCCCGGTCGCGTTCGGCGCGCCGTTCGGCCATGCGGGGCGCAACCAGCCGGTCGCGTTCGGCACCCGACATGCGCTCGACGCCGAGCGCGGGTCGCTGGTGCCGCTCGAGCCGTTGACCTGCTAGAGACGAGCGCAGAATGCGCATCTACCTGATGGGAATCGCCGGCACCGGCATGGGCTCCTTCGCGGGGCTGCTGCGCGCCGCCGGCCACGAGGTCGCGGGCTCGGACGAGAACGTCTACCCGCCCATGTCCGACAAGCTCGCGGAGTGGAAGATCACCACGTACACGCCCTACGCGGCCGCGAATCTCGAGAAGGCACCGATCGATCTCGCGGTGGTCGGCAACGTCATCCGCGCCGACAACGTCGAGGCCAGAGCGGTGCGGCGGCGCGGCATCCCGCAGATGAGCTTTCCCGAGGCGCTGGAGGAGCTTTTTCTCCAGACGCGCCACAGCGTGGTGGTGGCGGGGACGCATGGCAAGACGACGACCACGAGCCTGCTCGCGCAAGTGCTGACGCACGCGGGGCGCGATCCCAGCCTGCTGGTCGGCGGGGTGCCGCTCAACTTCAACGAGGGGTTCCGGCTCGGCAAGGGCGAACACTTCGTCATCGAGGGCGACGAATACGACACCGCCTATTTCGATAAAGGTCCCAAATTTCTCCATTATCGACCGCGCAGCGCCATCTTCACCGGCGCCGAGTTTGATCACGCTGACATCTATCGCGACATGGCTCATTACGAGAGCGCGTTCGAGAAGTTCTTCGCCTCGATTCCACAGGACGGCTACGCCGCGGTGTGCACGACTTTCGATAATTATCGAAAGATCATCCAGCCGGCGAAGTGCAGAATCGAGACCTACACGGCGAAGGACGAGACGGCGGACTGGAGCGCGCGCTGGATCCAGCTCGGCCCGCCGGGCGCGTCGTTCGAGGTCGCCTACCGCCAGCAGCCGGAGATCCGGGTCCTGCTGCCGGCGGCGGGGCGGCACAACGTCGAGAACGCGCTCGGCGTCTACGCCGTCTGCCGCGCGCTCGGATTGCCGCCCGATCAGATCGCGGCGGGATTCGCCTCCTTCCGCGGCGTCAAGCGCAGGCAGGAGCTGCGCGGCGAGCAGGGCGGGGTGTCGGTCATCGACGACTTCGCGCACCACCCGACCGCTGTGCGCGAGACCATCGCGGCGGTGATCGCGCAGCATCCAGGACAGAGGGTGATCGCCGTCTTCGAGCCGCGCAGCTCGACGGCCATGCGCAAGATCCACCAGGACGAGTACGCGCACGCCTTCAAAGGCGCGGTCGAGGCGATCATCAGCCAGCCGACGGCGATTGCGAAGGTGCCGGAGGCGGAGCGCATCGACGCGAAGAAGCTGGCGCAGGACATCACCGCGGCGGGCACGAAGGCGCGCTGGCTCGATGGGCCGGACGCCATCGTGGCGGCGCTGGCGCGCGAGGCGCTCGAAGGGGACGTGGTGCTGGTGATGTCGAACGGAGGGTTCGGCGGCATCCACGACAAGCTGCTGCGGGCGCTGGCCGCGCGCGCATGAGCCGCGACACCGCGGACCTGCACGCGACCTGCATCGCCGCGGCCGAGGCCGGCGCGCGCGTGCTCCGCGAGCTGTTCGACAAGCCGCGCGAGGTGCACCACAAGGGCCGCATTGACCTGGTGACCGACGCCGACCGCGCGGCGGAGGAGCGCATCCTCGCGGTGCTGGCCGAGCGCGCGCCCGGCGTGCGCGTGCTGGCGGAGGAGAGCGGCGCGCACGGAACCTCGGGCGAGGCGCGCTTCATCGTCGACCCGCTCGACGGCACCACCAACTACGCGCACGGCCTGCCGCTCTATGCGTGCACGGTCGCGGCCGAGGTCTCGGGGACGGCGGTCGCGGGCTGCACCATCGATCCGTCGCGCGGCGAGCTGTTCCATGCGCGGCGCGGCGGGGGCGCGTTCGTGCGCAGGAGCGGCGGGAGCGAGAGCGGCCTAAGCAGGACTGGCCTAAGCAGGAGCGGCGCAAGCAGGGGCGGCGCAAACAGGAGCGGCGGACCGGGCCCCGACGACCGGCCGCTGCGGGTCTCGGCGACGCGCGAGCTTTCGCAGGCGGTGGTCTGCACCGGCTTCCCCTACGACCGCCGCGAGCAGCTGCAGTGGCTGCTGCAGAAATTCGCGCGCTTCACCGAGCTTGCGCAGGGCACACGGCGGCTGGGGAGCGCGGCGCTCGACCTCGCGTTCGTGGCTGCCGGCCGGCTCGACGGATTCTGGGAGCAGGGCCTCAAGCCGTGGGACGTCGCGGCCGGGCAGGTGCTGGTCGAGGAGGCGGGCGGCCTCGTCACTCGCTTCGACGGAACGCTGCACGATCTGGAGAGTGGCCAGATCCTCGCCGCGAACCCGTCGCTCCACGCTCCGATGCTGCAGGTGCTGCGCATCTAGCCCTGCAACTTCAGGCGTGGAGCCAGCCGTACGCGAGCAGACGTCGGGCGCTACTTCTTCGCGTTCACGTCGTCGCGGCGGTTCTGCTTCCAGGCGTCCTCGTCGTGGCCGGGCGCCTTCGGTTTCTCGGCGCCGAAGCTGATGGCGCTGAGCTGCTCGTCCTTCACGCCCAGCCGGTCGAGATACTTCCGCGCCGCGTCCGCGCGCCGTTGTCCCAGCGCCAGGTTGTACTGCTCGGAGCCGCGCTCGTCGGCGTTGCCGGAGATGTTGACCTTCAGCTCGGGGTGCTTGACGAGAATGCCGGCCACCTCGGTGAGGCTGGTCTCGGCGTCCTTGGTCAGCGTCGCCTGATCGAACTCGAAGAACACGCTCACGCCCTGCAGCGCCTTGAGCGCTGCGTCGAGGTCCGCCTGGCCCTGCGCGTGGAACTGCTCCGCGGGGGGCAGCTTTTTGTCCGCCGCCTCCGTGGCCGGCGCGGCGGCAGGGGGCGCCGCGGTCGCGCTCGCGTCGGCCTTGGGCGGCGCGTGCGGGCAGGCCATCAGGCCCACCGCGGAGAGAATGAGGAATGCATGCAAACGCCAATCGAGCTTCAGCTTCATGGATGACTCCAGGGGATCCCCCGCTGACGAACAGCCGGACGGGCCGGTTTATTCACCGAAGCGGGCCCGGAGGCAACCTATTTGAGAGCAAACTACTTTGAGGACAAACGAATCGGCCAGCGCCATGGCACGACGGCGCCTGAGGTCACTGGGGCGTGACGCTGAAGGTTGACGAGGGGTCGGTGCGGACGTTCCCGTACGAGTCGTAGGCGGTGAACGACAGCGTCCCGTCCGGCTTTTGCTCCACGCGGCAGAAGCCGGTGTAGCTCGTGTTTGCGCCGCCGAGGCCGCAGACCACCGATCGGCCGCCGTACGCCGAGGTGTCGTGGCTGTAGTCGTGCGCGTGCGCGGTGAGGATGAGCGAATACTTGTGGCGCAGCACCACGTCGTGGGCCCACTGCGGGCCGGTGCGCGAGCCGGTAACCGGGTGGTGCTTGGCCACGATGGTGTACTTCGCCAGCGTGTCGGCCTCGGCGAGCGTGGACTCGGCCCAGCTCTGCGCGGCGGCGTCGGCGTAGTTGTCGGCGAGGAAGACGATGCGGGCGAGCCCGAGCCGCGTGTGGATGTCGAGCTTGTAGTAGGGCAGCGACTTCTGCGAGACGAGCTGGAGCGCCTCGGAGTAAGCGGTGAAGTTGGCGTCGGAGGGACTCGCGCTGCAGTCGGTGGACTCGCACTCGTGATTGCCCATGGTCATGAACCACGGCGGCTGGAAGCTCACCAGCGCGTCGGTATAGAGCTTGAGCTGCGCACGCGCCGACTGGAGGCTCTGCGTGCAGACGAACATGTGGTCGCCCAGGTCGAGCGCGAGCTGCGGCGACAGCTTCGCCATTTCGGCCACGTCGCCCTGGAAGGCGGCCTGCGGGTAGAGCGAGAGGAGGTCGCAGACGGGCGGTCGCGTGTCTCCGGTCATGACGAAGTCGAGCAGGTCCACGGTCCCGCCATTGGGGCCGATGCCGGTGCCCGCCCCGTCGGGCGCGGGCGTGCCGGCATCGGGCGGAGCGACCCCGGCGTCAGGGCCGGCCGAGACGACCTTGCATTCGTTGTCGATGCAGAGGTCGGCCGGATCGCAGTCGGTGTCGTGCTGGCAGAGGTGGCGGGGACGCGAGCCGCCCGCGCAGGCCGTGGCAAGCGTGAGGCAAAGAAGGGCGTGCTTCATGCGGCGAGATCGTCAGAGGCCGCGCCGGCGCGCATCGGGAGAGTGTCCGATGCCCGATGCGCGGTCGTCGTCCGAGCCGGCGTGACCCTTCTCACCGGACCACGAGGTAGATGGCGATGCCCACGCCGACCAGGGCCGCAAAGACGCGCAGTACCGACGGCGGCAGGCGCCGCACCACGCGCACACCGAGATATCCGCCGGCCAACGCGCCGAGCGCGAGCGGGAGGTCGGCGCGGAAGACCAGCGCGCCGGTCGGTTGGCGCAGCTCGAGGATGGCGAGCGTGGCGGCCGCGACCAGGTTCGAGACCAGGCTCACCACCACCTTGAGCGCGTTGACCTGCCCCAGCTCGCGCTTCATCAAGAGGCCCATCGCGGCGAGGAAGAGGATGCCGGCGCCGGCGCCGAAGTAGCCGGCGTAGAGCGCGATGACGAAGTTCGCGGCGAACACTGCTGGCGGCGAGTCGAAGCGCGCCTTGCGGCGAGCGAGCGCGCGCGAGATGGGCGGGTTTGCCAGCAGCAGCGCCGCCGAGACGACCAGCAGCCCCGGCACGATCCGCGCGAACACCGCGGCGCCCAGATGCAGCAGCAGCCAGGCACCGAGCGCCCCGCCCAAGACCGACGGCAAGATGGCGCGCAGGGCGTCGCGGCGGAGCGCTTTCAGATCGGTGCGGTAGCCGATCAGCGCCGCGAGGTAGCCGGGCACCAAGCCGACGGTGGAGGTGGCGTTCGCGGCGATGGGAGACAGGCCGGCCGCGAGCAGCGACGGGAAGCTGAGCAGCGTCCCCCCGCCCGCCGCGGCGTTCACGCTGCTTGCGACGAGGCCAGCGAGAAATAGCCAGAGATCGGTGCGGTGGGTCATGAAAAACCGAATCTATAGCAGCGGCCACGGCGCGGGTCGGTCAAGTGACCGATACACAACAGACCTACAGGCCGTTGGTCCTGTTGCATGATCAGCAATTGGTCCCCAGTATCCCCGCATGAGCGAGCCTGAAGCGCGCGCCAATTTGTATGTCCTTTTTGAAGGTTCTCGAGGCGACCGGCGGCCGGTTTCGGCCCGACCGCGCGCTCCACGCAGCGGAATCAAGGTGCGGGTGGCCGTCGAGCAAGAGGCGATCCAGAGCCTGCAGGTCTACCTGCTGTTCCGGCGCGGCGACGGCGACATGGTCATCGGCGCCTCGTCCCGGCGGGATCCGCTGGAGGCCATACGCAGCCGGCTCGGCCGCTCGGCTGCCGCTTATGAAATCGCGGCTGTGCCGGTGGTCCGCCACCGCCCACTTCCTGGCTGAAGGTTTCGCGGCCGCGGCCCAGGCCCGGTCCGCCGGGAGCGGCGACTTGCGCCGCCCCCAGCGCGCGGGAAGTGCGGCTAGACGACGCTGCGCCGCTTGCCCGTCAGCGACAGGTAAGCGAAGAGGACGATGATCGCGCCCACGATCGACGAGATGATGCCGCCGGGGGTGAAGCCCCACGAGCCGTCCCCGGCGCTGTCGGCACCGAAGAACGCGTGACCGAGCAGGCCGCCCACCAGCGAGCCGACCATGCCCAGCATCGCCGTCATCAGCCAGCCCATCGGGTGCGAGCCCGGGTAAATGGCCCGCGCGAGCAGGCCGACGATAAGTCCGAAGATAAGGAATCCGATGATGTGCATAAGACCTCCGAGAAAGGGTTGTGGAAGCGTATGCACTCGGCAGGGCGCAGTGCTCGGACGGACGGCAAGAGAGCAGAAGCAGGCGCCTCTAGCTGGCTTGCACCGCGTGCCGCAGCCGGCTGAGAAAGATGAGCAGGGCGCCGATGGCCGCGCCGAACGCCCAGCCGGCGGCCACATCGGTGGGCCAATGCACTCCCAGATAGATGCGCGAGATGCCGACCAGAAGCGCGATGGCCACTCCGGCCGGCGCGAGCGCGGGGGCGCCCCAGCTGAGCACGACCGCGGCCGCCGCAGCTTCGGTGGCGTGCGCGGAAGGGAACGACGCGCCCGAGCCGCAGCCAGCGATGGCGACGACGGTTCCGGGCTCCGCGGCGCACGGCCGCAGCCGCGCGAACGCGGGCTTCACCAAACGGACCGCGACCAGATCGCCCGCGGCGATGGCGCCGAGCAGGAGCACCGCCGCGAGCAGGCCGTGCGGCGACTTTCGCCACAGGTAAAGCGCGGCGGCGAGCGCGAGCGGCAGGAGCACGAGGCGGTTCGAGGCCGCCTTCATCACCAGGTCGAGCCACTCGATCCCGGGGCGGTTGAAGAAGGCGAGCAGCTCGACGTCGATGGGAGGCGCCGTCACGGCCGCACAAGCTAGCACGCGCGGCCGTGACGCTTTTTCCGGGGCGGAGAAGAAACGTCGCCGGTGGCGGCGGGATTTTCGCGAGCCGCGCGTCTCTTCCTGCATGGCCTGTCCGACGCCGCGCGAGTTGGAGGAGCGCCTCGGGCCCGAGGGGCTCGCCGACCTGGACGCGCGGGCCGCGCTGCTCGGGCACCTGCGCCGCTGCCGGAAGTGCAAGCAGCTCGCGGGCGTGCTGGTGGAGCTGGAGCGCGAAGAGACGCCCGAGGAGGCGCGCGCGCTCGACCGCCTGCGCACGCCGGCGCGCGCCATCCTGTACCGCGCCTCGCAGCTGGCGGGGCCGGGCTCGCTGACGCACGTCGCGCCTTCGGACCAGGACGCGCGGCTTCTGCGCAGGCGCCTGCGACCGCCGTTGCGGCGCTGGCGGGTGCCGGCGGCCGTCTCGGGCTTGAGCGTGGCGGCGGCGGTGGCGCTGCTGGTTTCCAGGCCGGCCGATCCGGCGGCTGCGCTTGCGCCCCTGCAGCGAGACGCGCGCGCGCTGGAGCCGGCCATCAGCGGCCTGCCGTGGGCGCCGTACCAGCCGGTGCGCGGGACGCGCGAGGAGAGCGCTTTCGATCTCCCGCTGCGCAAGCTGCTCGAGGCGCGCGAGAAGAAGAGGCCCGGGGCGGAGCGCGCGCTGGCGATGCTCTTCCTGCTGCGCGGCGGCGGCGGCGACGCCGGGCGCACCGACCGCGCGTTGGCGGCGGCAGGAGAGGGGGCTGACGCCGACAACGATCGGGGGGTCGCGCTGTTCGCGCGCGGCGACCACGCAGGCGCGCTCGAGCAGTTCGATCGAGCGCTCGCCGCCAGCAGCAGCCACCGCGCCGCACGCTTCAACCGCGCCCTGGCGCTGGCGCGGCTGGGCCTGCGGGCGCAGGCAGCAAAAGCGTTCGATGCGCTCGCCGACGGCTCGCCCTGGGGCCGCGAAGCCGCGAGCGACGCGCAGCGGCTGCGCACCAGATCCCCTGCGCCGTTCCCGCCCACCGGGCGCCTCGAGGCGCTGCGCGCGCTCTTCGCCGTGTCGACGCCTGCGGAGGTCGTTGCCGTGCAGGCGCGGCTCGCGGCGTTGCCGCAGAGCGTGGTCGCCGATCTGGCGGGTCTCGCGCGCTGGGCCGCTGCCCTCTCGCCTCCGCAGCTCTCGCGCCACTTCGAGCAGTGGCAGGCGTACCGGTCGCACCGCGAGAACGCGATGGCGGGCCGCCTCGAGTCGAGGGAGGCCGAGCGCTTTGCCGCAGCGACCGAGGGCGACCACATCCTCTGGGCGCCGGCGTTGCAGCTCGCCGCCTTCGTGCGGCAGGCGCGCGGCGAGTGGCGCGCGGCTGGAGCGCTCCAGGCGCGGCTGATCGACGGCTGCCGCGCGCGCGGCTGCGCGGTGGAAAACGAGGCCATCGCGCTCGACGAGCTGGCGGACGCGGCGGGTCGCGATGGCGACTTCACCACCGCGCACCGGCTGCAGGACAGCGCCGAGGCGATCTTCGCCGGAGTGGACGCCGAGCTGCAGCTGTCCGAGCTGTACCGCAAGCGCGCCGCGCTGTTTTCCGAGGAGGGCCGCGACGCCGACGCTGCCGCGGCAGCCGAGCTCGCCCTGGCCACGTTTGAAGGCCCGTCCGACACCTCTGACGCCGCGCACGTGCAGGGCTTTGCGTTCGCCGTGGCGGCGCAGATCGCGGTCCAGCGGGGCCAGCCGCACGCGGCGCTCGAGCTGAGGGAAGCCGCGCTCGAGCTGCTGCGCAAGGCCGGCGCGCACGGCGAGGAGGCGGAGGTCACAGCGCAGCTCGCCACCGACGCGGTCAGGCTGGGCCGCGTGGGCGAGGCGCGGCTGCAGCTCGACGCGGAGATCGCGCGGCTGGAGCAGCTCGGCCATGCGAACGGCGTGGCGGAGCTGCGGGCGACGCTCGCCGAGCTTCTCGTCCGCGAAGGCGACCCGCGGGCCGCGGCGGCGCAGGCGGAGCGCGGGCTCGCGGCGGACGCCGATGCGTGGAGCTCGGCGCGGGCGCGGCTTTCGCTGGCGCACGCGCGGGCGCTGCGGGCGCTCGGGCGCGAGACGGAGGCGATCGGCGAGCTGTCCTCCGCTATCGATCGCGCGGTGGCCTCCACGCACGGCAAGGCGTGGCCGGGGCTCGCCGCGGCGGACCAGCGACCCGACGCGCTCGCGACCGAGCTCGCCGCGGCGTACCAGCGCGACGGCCGGCCCGCCGAGGAGCTGGCGTTGCCGCTCGATCGCCTGCGCGCGGCCGCGCTGGGCGTGATGCCGGCGCAGCCGGGCTGGTCGAACGCGCTCGCGCCGGGGACCTGCGTGCTGGCGGTCGCGGCGGGCGAACAGCGCACCTCAGTCGCGCTGATCTGGCGCGGCGGCGGCGAGTCGCGCGCGCTCGAGCAGGGCCTGCCGGAGCTGCAGGCCCATCCCGAGCTGCTGCTCGCGGGCGTCGAGCGGCGCTGCTCGACGTCGGGCGAGCTGTGGATCTTCTCCAGCGCTCCGTTCGACCTCGCGGCGGCTCCGCTGCAGGGCTTGCCGCTGTCCCGCTGGACTTCGCTCGGCATCGCGTCGTCGCTCACCCGGCTGCTCGCGGCCGAGGAGCGGCCCGCCTCGGTGCTGCTGGTGCGCGACGCGCAGACCGAAGGGGACGCAGCCGGCGCGGCGGCGGCACTGCCCGGGAGCGAACGCGAGCGCGCGAGCATCGAGCAACTCACCTCCGACGTCCACGAGCTGTCGGGCCGCGCCGCCACTCCCGAAGCGGTGCTCGCGCGCGCCGCCAGGGAACCGCTGCTGCACTTCGCGGTGCACGGCTTCGACGGGCCGGAAGGTGGCTCGCTCTTGCTCGCCGGCGCGGCGGGACGGCTCGGCTCGCGGGAGATCTCCGCGCTGCGGCTGCGCCCCGGTGCGCGCGTGGTGCTCTCGGCCTGCGAGTCCGCCGCGCCCGGGCCGCGCGGGCTGCTCTTCGCCTTCGCGCGCGCGGGCGCCACCGCCGTGGTCGCGGCGCGTGACCGCGTGGACGACGACGCCGCCGCGCGTTGGGCCGACGCCTTCTACGCCGCGCTCGCCCGCGGCCGCAGCTTCGCCCAGGCCAATCACGACGCCTCCGCGCTCGACGCTCGCGGCGCCCGGTTCATCGTGATGAAGTGAGCGCACCGCCCGTCCCAGGACGCTGATCATGGCAGAGCTCGATCCCATCCTCGACCGCACGCTGTCGTTCGTCTTCACGCGCTGCCAGGCGCGCCTCGACGGCGATGATCTGGTGGTGACGGTGCCGTCGCCCGCCAGCTTCCGCGCCGCGGTGGCGACGAACGATTCGGCGGGCATCCGCTGGGAAGGGCCGTTCCCGGCCGGCGGCGAGATCCAGGTCGAGTGCAGCGGGTCCGGGAACGAGCGGCTCGACGTCACCGAATACCAGCTCACCCACGCCTATGCCGCCGGCTGGGAGCGGCTCGCTCAACGGCCCGCACATCCCGTTTCCTTGAAGAGACTCTGGCGTCCACCGGTCCGGGCCGTGATACAGAAGCCAGATTCCTTCGGAGGCGGCGATGGCTCGCATGGTGAAGTGCGTGAAGCTGCAGCGGGAGCTTCCCGGGCTGGAGCACAAGCCGTTCCAGAACGAGCTCGGGCAGAAGATCTATGACGGCGTCTCGCAGGAGGCGTGGAAGATGTGGCTCGAGCACTTCAAGATGATCATGAACGAGTACCGCCTGGCCGGCGGCACCGAGCAGGCCAACCAGGTCCTCTTCGACCAGTGCGAGAAGTTCTTCTTCGGCGAAGGCGCCTCGCTGCCGCCCGACTACAAGCCGCCCGCCGCCAAGGGCTAGCGCCTGCGCGGTCCCGGCGACATCGTCGTCGTCTCCTGCTACGAGCTGGGCCGGCAGCCGTTCGCGGTGGCGAGCGCGCTGGCGAGGCTGACGGAGGCGGGCTTTTCTCCCGCGGTGCAGGACGTCTCGGTCGAGAAGCTCGACCTCGATTCGCTGCGGCGCGCGAAGCTCGTCGCCATCTCGGTGCCGATGCACACCGCGCTGCGGCTCGGCACGCGTGTCGCGGCGCAGGCGGCGGACTCCGCGCACGTCTGCTTTTTCGGCCTCTATGCCGAGCTGAACTCGGCCCATCTGCTCGAGCGGCACGGCGACTCGGTCGCGCTTGATGAGGCGCGGCTGGTCGAGCTGGCGCAGGCGCTCGAGCGCGGCGCCGTGCCCCGGTCGTCGTCGTCGCTGCCGACCCGCGCGCAGCCGCTTCCGGCGCGCGGCGCGCTGCCGGTGCTCGCGAAGTACGCGCAGCTCGAGACGCCTTCCGGCAACAAGCTGGTGGCGTCGGTCGAGGCGTCGCGCGGTTGCAAGCACCTCTGCCGGCATTGCCCGATCGTGCCGGTGTGGAAGGGGCGCTTCGTCGCGCTCGACCGCGAGCTGGTGCTGGCGGACATCGCGCAGCAGCTCGCGCAGGGCGCATCCCACGTCAGCTTCGGCGACCCCGATTTTTTGAATGGCCCCACGCACGCGCTGCGGCTCGCGCGCGAGCTGCACCAGCGCTGGCCGCGCCTCACCTTCGACGCGACCGTGAAGATCGAGCACCTGCTCCAGCACCGCTCGCTCCTGCCCGAGCTGGGCGCGAGCGGCTGCCTCTTCATCACCTCCGCCGTCGAGTCGCTCAACGACACGGTGCTCCGCGCGCTCGACAAGGGCCACATCGCGGCGGAGGTGCCAGTGGCGGTGCAGCTCACGCGCGCCGCCGGCATCGACCTGCGGCCGACCTTCCTGCCGTATACGCCTTGGACCGAGCGCGGCGATCTGGCGGCGCTGCTCGATTTCGTCGCCGCGCACGAGCTCGAGGTCGAGCCGGTGCAGCTGTCGCTGCGGCTCCTGATCCCGCCCGGCTCGCGGATCCTGGAGGTCGCGGGGCCGTGGCTGGGCGCGCTCGATCCCGAGGCGTTCGGATATCGCTGGACGCATCCGGACGGGCGCGTGGACGAGCAGCAGCGCGCGGTCTCCGAAGCGGTGCGCGCCGGCGCGACGCTCGACGAGCTGCGCGCGCTCTTCGGCGCTGCGCCCGCTCCGGCGCGGCCGCGGCGCCAGGTCGCGCGGCTCACCGAGCCGTGGTTCTGTTGAACCGAGCCCACTGCAGGCCAGGTTGGCCTGCTGTAGTTCAGGCGGCGGGCTTCGCGGCGCGCTCGCGCCACCACTGCTGCCCACTCTCGGGCAATTGATCGATCGGGTCGTAATACTCGTAGCGGCGAGTGAGCGCGTCCGGGTCGTTCTGCTCGATGCCCGTCTGGTAATTCTTGGTCCAGTAAGAAATGCCCTTTTCGCGGTCGTACTCGGCCACCTGGTGGACCCAGCGCTTTCCGACGAAAGGCACGTCGCAGACGAGGCGCGGCGTGGCAAAGCCCGGCAGATATCCCATGATGTCGTGTTGCAGCTTCTGCGCCTCGGCCACCGAGGTGCGCCAGTGCTCCGAGTTCGGAATCATGTCGCACATGTAGAAGTAATACGGCAGCACGCGCGCGTGGTCCTGCAGCATGAAGCAGAGATCCAGCAACGCCTTCTGCGAATCATTTACCCCGCGCAGCAGCACGCCCTGGTTGCGCACGTCGCGAAAGCCCATCGATAAAAGCTTTTGAGCCGCGCGGCCCAGGAGCGGCGTGACTTGATTGGCGTGATTGATGTGCGTATGCAGCGCGAGCGAGACGTTCCGCTCGAACGCCTTCTTCGCGAGGCGGTCGAGCGCCTGCAGCACCTCGTCCTGGAGGAAGTGCTGCGGGATGCCCATCAATCCTTTCGAGGCGAGCCGGATATCGCGGATGGACTCGATATCGAGCAGCGCGCCGACGAAGCTCTCCAGCGATTGAATCGGGAGGTTTGCGATATCGCCGCCCGAGACCACCACGTCGCGGACCTGCGGCGTCGCGCGGAGGTATTCGAGCATCTGTTCATGGCGGTCCTTCTGCTGCACCCGGAACTTGAGCTTCTTCACCTGCGGCACGCTATTGCCGACCAGGTCCATGCGCGTGCAATGGCCGCAGTATTGCGGGCAGGTGGAGAGCATCTCGGCCAATACTTTTGTCGGATACCGATGGGTCAGTCCCTCGACCTTCCACATCTCCTGCTCGTGCAATGAATCGCGCGAAGCCCTGGGGTGCGACGGCCAGTCGGTGCGGCGGTCGCTGAACGCCGGCAGCATGTAGCGGCGCAGCGGGTCTTGGCGCAGGTCGCGCTCGTCGAGCGTGTTGAGCATGTGCGGCGTGATCAGGATCGACATCGTTGCGCGCTCGCGCTGGTCGCGCTCGAGATCGAGGGCCAGTTCGTCGGAAAGCAAGGCGCCCAAGGCCTCCTTCAGCTCGCGCAGGTTCTTGACCGAGTTCTTGCGCTGCCAGAGCGCGCTCTCCCAGTCGGCTGTCGAGACGCCTCGATACCCCGGAAGGCGCGTCCAGTCGGGCTCGACGAAGGCGCGGTCGAGCGGGTACTTGAACGGCTGCCCGCTCTGCTGCGTCGGCACCTTCGCTGGAACGGCTGGAACGCTCACTGGATGCTCCCTGGAAAGGGCGCCGATTTAGCGTTGCCCGACCCTCGCGGTCAAGGCTGGCTGCGGCGGCTGCCGACACCAGCTAGACTGCCGAGCACGTGCTCCGATTCCGCGTCGGTCCCTTCCCTGTCGCCGTCTTCCCCTCCTTCCTCATCGGGGCGCTGCTGCTCGGCTTCTATTACGGTGAGCCGTGGAAGCTGGTCGCCTGGACCTTCGTGGTCTTCGTCAGCGTGCTGGTGCACGAGTTGGGGCACGCGGTGGTCGGCCGCGCCATGGGCGGCAGCCCCGAGATCCGCCTCGAAGGTTTTGGCGGCGTCACCTTCCCAAACCTTCCCCGGGCCGTGAGCGCCTCAAAGCAAATCCTGCTTTCGGTCGCCGGACCGGTCTTCGGCCTGCTGCTCGGCGCGGCGGTGCTGGGCCTGCGGCGCGCGCTGCCGCCCGACCCGGGCTCGCCGTCGGCGTGGGTGGTGCGGCAGTTCATCTTCACCAGCGTGGTCTGGGCGGGCTTCAACCTGTTGCCGATGCTGCCGCTCGACGGCGGGCAGATGCTGCTCGCGGCGGTCGAGGGCGTGCGCAAGAAGCCGTCGATCGGGCCGGTGTCGTGGTTCTCGGCGGTCTTCGGCATCGCGCTCGGGCTGGTCGCCTGGCTCGGCTTCGGCCAGACCTTCATCGCCATCTTCTGCGCGCTCTTTGCCTTCCAGAACTTCAGCCGCGCGCGGCTCTCCGGGCGCGCGCCGGCCGAGCCGGCCGAGCCGGGGATCGATCCGCTCGAGCGCGGCGACGTCGAGAGCGCCACCGAGGCCGCGCGCCGCGCGCTGGTCGAGAATGACGTGGAGTCCGCACTCGCCGCGGCGGTGCGGCTCGAGGCGGGCGCGGGTCCGTTCCGGCAGGCGGCGGGGCTGCGGCTCCGGGCCGGCATCGAGCTTTCGCGCGGCGACAACCACTCGGCGGCGCTGCTGGCGGGTCAGAGCTTCACGCTCTGGCAGTCGGCCGACGCCGCGGTGGTGGCCGCGCGCGCGAACCTGCGATCGGGCGAGCGCGACCGCGCGCTGAACTGGCTGCGCCGCGCGGTCGAAGCGGGCGCTCCGCCGGCCGCCGTCCGCGAGGATCCGGAGCTGTCGGTCCTCGCTTGACCGCGGCCGCGCCGGGCGGGCATGTTGCGCGCCCTCCTGCTCCCTGAGGAGCGACGAAAACCATGCGCCCCCTCTTCCCTGACGCGACCGATGCAGAGTGGCGCGACTGGCGCTGGCAGCAGCGCCACGCGGTGCGCAGTCTCGAGCAGCTCGAGCGCCTCATTCCGCTCACCGACGACGAGCGCCGCGGCTGCCTGGAGACGGCCGGCATCTTCCGCCTCGGCATCTCGCCCTACTACCTGAGCCTGATCGATCGCGACCATCCCTTCTGCCCGGTGCGCATGCAGGCCATCCCCACGCGCGCCGAGGCCGTGAAGCATGAAGGCGAGCTCCGCGATCCGCTCGGCGAGGACCACCACCGCCCGGTGCGCGCCATCGTGCACAAGTACCCCGACCGCGTGCTCCTGCTCGCGCTCGATCACTGCTCGGTCTACTGCCGCCACTGCACGCGCCGCCGCATCACCAGCGGCGATGAAGGAGGCATCTCGCGCGACGAATTGGCCGAGGCGGTCGATTACCTCAAGGCGCATTCGGAGGTGCGCGACGTGCTCATCTCCGGCGGCGACCCGCTCTTGCTCGGCACCGCCCGGCTCGCGGAGCTGCTGGCCGAGCTGCGAGGCATCCCTCATGTCGAGATCCTCCGCATCGGCACGCGCATCCCGGTCTGCCTGCCGATGCGCGTCGATGAGGAGCTGGCGAAGGCGCTGCGCAAAGCGGCGCCGCTCTATGTCGTCACGCACTTCAACCACGCCAAGGAGATCACGCCCGAGGCTCGCGCGGCCTGCGAGCTGCTGGTCGATCACGGCGTGCCGGTCGAGAACCAGGCGGTGCTGATGCGCAGGCTCAACTCGAGCGCCGTCGCCATCAAGGATCTGATGCAGAAGTGCCTCACCATGCGCGTGCGGCCCTACTACCTGCACCAGATGGACGTCGCCGAAGGGCTCGAGCACCTGCGCACGCCGCTGGCGAAAGGCGTCGAAATTTTAAAGAGCCTGCGCGGGTGGACCAGCGGCCTCGCGGTGCCGCACCTCGCGGTGGACCTGCCCGACGGCGGCGGCAAGGTCACGCTCCAGCCGGACTACGTGGTCGAGCGGCGCGGCGGCGAGACCATCTTCCGCAACTATCGCGGCGAGCGGTACGCGTACCCGGAGCCGCGCGAGACCGACTGCAGCGTGCCCTACGACGAAATTCATTATCGAAACGTTGTCGATAAGCAATCGTTACCGAAATTGAGGATCCTGCGATGATCTCCAGCACCCTCGAAGCCCTCGCGCATTGGATCCAGGGCGTCATCTCCGCGCTGGGCTATCCGGGAGTGGCCGGGCTGATGGCCATCGAGAGCGCCTGCATCCCGCTGCCGTCAGAGGTGATCATGCCCTTTGCCGGCAGCCTGATCCCGATCGGCCGCTTTACCCTCTGGGGCTGCGGCCTCGCCGGCGCCCTCGGCTGCGTGGTCGGCTCCATCCCCGCCTACTACGCCGGCGCGTACGGCGGCCGGCCGCTCATCCTCAAGTACGGACGCTACATCCTTTTGTCGGAGGAGCACCTCGACTGGGCAGACCGCTTCTTCGCGCAGCGCGGCGACCTCACGGTGTTCATCGCGCGGCTTCTCCCCGTGGTCCGCACCTTCATCGCCTTCCCCGCCGGCGTGGCGCGGATGCCGCTGGGCAAGTTCATCGTCTACACTTTCGCCGGCTCGTTTCCGTGGTGCCTGGGGCTCGCGTTCGTCGGAATGAAGCTGGGCGAGCACATCGACCAGCTGAAACCGTGGTTCCACCGCTTCGACGCGGCGCTGGTCATTCTCGGTCTGGCCGCCGTCGCATGGTTCGTTCGTAAACAGCTCAAGGCGCGCGTCCGGCCCACCTGAGACGCACGGCTTCTCCCGCTGGGAAAACCCGTTCCTACGGCCTGGCCGCCTGCCCGTGCGGCTGGGGCGCTGGCCGTCCTCTTGCACAAGGTCCCTGCGTCGGCGGGGCGCCGGCAGTGCGGAGGCAATCATGGGCGGGTCGGGGTCGGGCAAGAGCTTCAGCAAGGTGACGGTGGCGCTGTTCGCGGCGATGGGCAGCGTGGCCTGCGCGCACCTGGGAGGCCAGCGGGCCGACCGTCCGCAACTCAATGCCGGCAAGTACGCGGTGGAATCGATCCGGTCGCGCGCCACGCTCGACGGCGTCGACCAGGTGATCGAGATCTCCGAGCAGGGCACCCGCATCGTGGACGGCGCCGGCGCCGCGCACACGCTCACCGAGCGCGGCGCCCTGCTCCTCAACGAGAGCGGCGTCTGCCGGCTGGCGCTGGCGGTTTCGGTGGACGGCCAGGATCCGGGCGTCTCGGATCGCGCCTGCACCTGGGCGCTCGACGGCGACAACTTCGTGCTCGGCGACTCGAAGGGCGAGGGGACGCGGACCGTCTATCGGGTCAAGCGGCTGGGCAACAAGCTGGTGCTGGACGGCATCAGCGACCTGGGGCCCGACGGCAAGGTGGTCGGCGACGCCAAGGGCGAGCGCCTGGTGCTCATCGAAGGCGCGCCCGGCCTCGCCTCCAGCTCGAAGGAGTTCGACCGCACCCGCGAGGAGCGGGCGGCGCGCGAGGCCTCCGAGATGCTGAACGAGCTGTAGAGCTGCCGTCAGGATTCGAGCCTGCGGCGGTGGAGCGAAAGCGCCGCGTCAACCGGTAAGCAGACCACGAGCGCGACGGCGGCGACGGCCAGCACGAGCCCGAGGTTGAAGCCGGGCAGGGCGCGCGCGATGCTCGCGCCGGAGAGCGGAACGGCCGCGAACCGCCTCGCGAAGTCGAAGCCGTGCAACAGCCCCAGCGCAAACGCGAGCGTCCAGAGCCGCCCGCTCACCAGCGGCCGGGCGAGGTTCAGGGCAGCGAGCGCGACCGACAGCAGCACCGCGGCCTGGAGCGCCCTCGGCGCGAGGTGCAGCGAGGTGACGCCGGAGAGTGCGAGTACGAGCGACAGCGCCAGCGCGAAGGCGGCGGCGGTGGTGGCGCGCTCGCGCAGCGGGTGGCGGCGCAGCAGGAGCGCGAGCAGGACCAGCAGCGCGGAGAGCTGGCTGAAGAGCGTCAGCGCGCCCCGAGCCGCGAAGCGCAGCGCACCGGGCGGCGCGATCTGAAGCGTGGCGCTGGGAGAGTCTGGACCCAGCACCGCCGTGGTCACGCCGGCCGGCGAGGTCACCCGCAGCAGCCCTCGGTGGGTGGGGTCGAGATCGAAGAGCAGCGAGTAGTGCACCGAGAGCGTGGCCTGGGGCTTCGCGCAGTCGAGCGAGAAGCGGAGCACCGCATAGGCGCCGTCGCTGTGGGCGTCGACCGCGAGCCCGAGCGGTCGCAGCTTGCAGGCGACGCCGTCGCTCTGCACCGCAAGCCGGGAGAGCGCCCAGGCGGTCAGCACGGATTCGCGGCCGCGCAGCTCGCCCCAGGTGACCGCGCCGTCGCCGTCCGCGTCGAGGCTGATGGCGTCGTCGAGGTCGCGCAGCGCGATGTCCCACGAGCCCTGCATCGAGGCTGCGTCGAGCGAGAGGTAGCTGTCGCTCGGCTTGTGCGCCAGCGTGGCCGAGGCGAAGGCAGCCGCGAGCAGGCCCGCAGCGCGCGAGGCAAAGCGGGCCACGCGCCGCCCGCGAACGCGGCCCGGGTGTTGACCGGCGGGTGTCGTTGCACCCCCCCTCACGAGCGGCTCCAGCCGGCCTTGCGAGCGAACTCGAGCGCAGGCTGCGCCGCCGCTGCATCGCCCGCAGCCTGCGCCGCCTCGATCAGGATCCGCACGTCGGCGGGCTCATGCTGCACGCCAAAGTTGTCGCGCGCGAGCCGCAGCGCCGTCTTCGCGTCATGCTCGAGCTGCAGCTGGAAGATGGCCTCCTCGCGCCGGTGGACCACGTCGCCGCGCTGGCGGCTGGCGGCGAAGCGGTCCCGGAGCGCGGCCACGTGCGCCGCGAGCTCCGGCGCGCGGAGCTGCTGCTCGGCGAGCGCGAGCCGCAAGAGCAACGGATCGACGCGCGTGCGGTCGCGCAAGAGGGCCACCACCTCCGCTGGCCGTTTCTGGTCGAGAAGAAAGTCGGCATACGAGCCGAGGACATAGGCGCTCGGCGCATCCACCTCGAGCGCGCGCCGGTAGGCGGCCTCCGCGGTCTGCGTTTCACCCGCCCTGGCAGCGAGCTCTGCGACCAGCGCGCGCGCCCACTGCTCCTCGCCGGGGCTGCCCGCGCCGTCGGCCTCGAGCAGCCGCGCGAGCAGGTGGTAGTCGCCGCTCAGGGGCGCCAGGCAACCGAACGAGACCAGGTGGGACGCGAGGCCGAAGAGCCGGCCGCACGACTTCTTCGCCGCTTCAAGATCGCCGCTGACCGCCTGCACCGACGAGAGCGTGAGCCAGGCTTGCCCGTCCTTCGGGTCCTTCAAAAGCGCCCGCTGGAGATCCTCGACCGCGGGGGCAAAGTCATGGCTGCGCTGGCGGATGATGGCGCGCAGCACGAGCACTGGCTCGGGCGCATCGGCCGAGCTCCACCAGGGCGCCAGCGCCGCTTGCGCGCGGCCGGTGAAGCGCGGGTCGCCTTCGATGCTGCCGCGCTCGAGATAGGCACGAGCGGTGGAGCTTGCGAGCTGCAAATTCTCGGGGTGCTGGGACAGCTCAGCCCGCTGCTTCCGCAGTGCCGCGAGACCGGGATCCTCGGCGGTCGTTCGGAGACGCTCCAGGATCTCGCCGTCGGACGACGGCACGCGCGGAGCTGCCAGCAGAAGCAGGATGAGCGCAAGCAAAAGAAACCCCCTCTAACAGTGCCGGCCCGCCGCGTGCTGCTGCGGCGGGCCGGCGGTGATCTTCACATCACGTCACATCGCTTCACATTTACGTCTTACTTCGCCGGCCCGGGGCCGAACTGCGTGGTCTGCGGGGACTGCGGCGAGCCAGCCAGCGGCGAGCGCAGGTAGGGGAACTCGTCGTCGAAGAAGCCTGCATCGACGAAGGCGCCATCGGTGAAGGGCAGCTGGCCGGAAGGCGCCTGGTCCTTGGGCAGAAGGACGCCCATGACCACGCGCAGCTCGATGTCCACCACGTCGTCGCCAGGGCGGCGGCCGTTGGGGAACCCGGAGGTGTCGCCGCCAATGACGCCGAGGCTGTTCTGCTGCTTCGCCGGCACCGGCGGGATGGTGACGTTGAGGCGCATCATTTCCCCGACGGCGCCGTTGGCGTTGAGGCCCGGCACGCCCGTCAGAAAGGCGGCGACGAGGTCAGTGCGCGCGACCTTGGGAGCCTTCACCCCTGCGGCGGCGTAGACCGACTCGATGATGGCGGGCAGGGTGGGGTTCGTCACGTAGTCGAGGAACTGGGCGTCGTCCTTGGGCTCGCTCGAGTTGAAGCGATCCTTGTCCTTCATGCCGATGACGAGCTCGTTCACCAGCGGAGCGCTGACGCGCGAGACCTGGATCATGTCGGTGGGCGCGCCGGTCTGCCTGCTGGCAGGCAGCGATGCGGTGATCGAGTTGCCGATGCGGTTGCGCGGGAGCAGCGCGGTGGTCCAGGCGCCGATGACCTTGTTGTTGAAGGCGAGGCAGGCGGCCGGCATCTCGACCATGAACGAGGTGATGTTTTTCTTCGCCAGCGCGTCCTTGCCCTGGTCGCGGTTGCCGAGCGGGTCCTTGATGTTGACGAGGTCGAACGCTTCGGCCACGTTGACGACGAACGGCTCCTTGCGCTGTCCGACGAACACGCGCCCGCCTTGCGCGCAGCCAGGGATGTTTACGTCATAGATATGGGCGCGGGCGTAGGACTCGTAATCCGGGATGGACTTGTTGCCGAGGTTGTCGGCCGGCTTCGCGAAGACCTTGGAACCGTCCTTCTTGTTGGTGAAGTTCTGCGCTCCGCCGGCGGCGGCGGCCCCACCGCGGTAGATGCTGACCGTGTAGGATTCCTGGCGGCTGAGCGCGCTGTTGTCCTTGACCGGGGTGACGTTCTTCTCCGCGACGGAGACCTTCTTGCCGTTGATCGGAAGAGCGATGTCGTTGGTCGTGTTGGTCGCGCGGAACTCGATGGTCAGGTTCGCCATGCCCGCGCCGGAGTTATCGACGTTGATCTGGTAAACGGCCTCGGGATCCAGCTCGAAGAAGATGGGCGCGGCGCCGGCATCCTGGAACGGCACGTAGTCGGCGATCATGGTCACGTAGCCCTTCCGGCCACGCTCGTAGCTATTGAAGAGGAAGAAGTCGGTGCCGTCGACGGTAGGCTGCTTGGAGGTGAAGGGCGCTTCTCGATGGCTCGAGGCCCGCGCCATGGTGGGAGCCAGAATCAGCGCGGCAAGCGCTGCTGCAAGGGTGGACGATGCGAAACGCTTCATATTTGATCCTCATGGAAAGATGCTGGTTGACGACGAGCCTTCTGGAGGCCTCTCAGCCCCCGGAATTCGGCGTAGTTGAGAATTAGACACGGAGCGACTGGCGTGCCAGGAGGCGGCGCGGCAAGGCGGCCTGCCGCAGCTTGGAAGCGGCCAGCCGCCCGGCGGAGGATCGAATTCGTGAATGCGCCGAGCCCGCGCTAGGGTGCCCCGCCATGTCCGCTTCGCTCTTCATCACCTCGCGCGCGCTCTCTGCCGTCGGTGTCACTCACGGGTTCAGCGTGCGGGCCGCAGGGGACCTGCGCGCCGCCGGCGAGCTGGCGCGGCTGGCGGAGGCGGCGGGCCTGCGCACGGTGGCCACCGCGAAGCAGGTGCACGGAGATCGCGTCCTGGGCGCGCTTCGCGATGGCCGCCAGGAGGAGCTGTTCGCGGCGAGTGAGGCGTCGGTCGCCGGGGCGGAGGGTGCCGACGCGATGGTGGCGCTGGAGCCAGAGGTGGCGGTGGGCGTCTTCACCGCCGATTGCGTGCCGGTCCTGCTCTACGCCGAGGACATGGGCACCGCCGCCGTTGTGCACTCGGGCTGGCGCGGCGCGCGGCTCTCCATCGCAGCGCGCGGCGTACGGGCGTTGCAGCAAGCGACGGGCGCGGATCCGAAGCTCATGATCGCCGCGGTCGGGCCCTGCATCGGCGCCTGCTGCTACGAGGTCTCGCCCGAACTGGCTGCGACCTTCCGCGATCTCTTCGGCGCCGACGTGGCCGACGACCGGAGGCACCTCGATCTGCGCCGCGTGGTGGAGCGCACGCTGCGCCAAGCCGGCGTCGAGCGCATCGAGCAGGTCGAGGGTTGCACCTCCTGCGACCCTGGCTCCTTTTTCAGCTACCGCCGCGATCGGTACAACACCGGGCGGCAGCTCAGCTTCGTCAGAAGTGGGTTTCCGACCCACTTGTCCTCGCGAACGCCATAAAAACCAGCGCAGGGTTGTTTCTTTGACAGGCCCACCTCGGGCAGCGATCATTCCCGTGGGGCGCGAGTCCCGAGGAGCCTTTGTTGCGTCTGCAGCTTCGACATGCCCCGCTTCTGCTCGCGTTCAGCTGCGCCGCAGCGCAGCCGCGCCACGACCTCGACGCAGAGGCGCTGGGTGACCTGCGATCGCAGCTCGCCGCGCAGTCCGCGCTGGTCGCGCAGCAGCAGCGGCGCATCGAGGAGCTCGAAGTGCGGCTGACCGCGCTCAGCGCCCGATCGCAGCATGAGCAGTCGGCTCCCGCAAGATTCATCGACCCTCCCGCGCCGGTGGCTCCGCGGCCGTCGCTCAAGACCATCAAGCTCGGCGAAGGAAAGGGTCGGCGGCTGCCGCGCGACCGGCCCAACCCGGTCGAGCGCGCCCCCCGCCTGCCCTCCTCGCTCGAGCTGAAAGAGCCGGACGAAGCGGTGCTCGATTCGCTCGACCAGCCCACGGCGGACCCGCGCGTGGCTGAGGGTGCCTCGGCCGACTTCGCCTGGGCCGCCGCGGTGCAGAAGCTGAACGACGGCGAGCACGTCGCGGCCGAGGTGGACCTGCTCGCCTTCGTCACCGCCCACCCGCGCCACACCGCGGCCGACAACGCGCTCTATCTGGCGGGCCTGGTGCGCGAGGCGCGCGGCGACTGCCTCGGCGCGCTCGAGCTCTTCGACGCCGTGCCGCGCCGCTATCCCGCGGGCGACGCGGTGCCGCCGGCGCTGCTCGAGAAGGGTCGCTGCCTCGGCACGCTGGGCAAGACGATCGAGGCGAAGGCCGTGCTTTCGCAGCTGGGCAAAGATCACCCGGACGCGCCCGAGGCGGGCGCCGCCCGGCAGCTGCTCGAAGGCTTGTAGTTCCGAAAGCTCGTGGCACAGGGAGGTCGCTGATGCGGACGAAGACGATCGCGCGGTGGAGAAGGGCAGCACTCGGCGGCCTGCTGTCGGCGTCGCTTGCCGCTCCAGTGGCGCGCGCGCAGGAGCCAGCCAATCCCCCAGTTCCTCCCGCTGACGCGAAGGCCACGGCTCCCGAAAGCGCCGCCACGCCCGCCATGCCCGCGCCGGAGCAGCCCGGCACGCTGGAGATCGCTCCCGGAACTCCCGGGGAGTACACCATCCAGAAGGGCGACACACTCTGGGACCTGTCGCAGAAGTTCCTCAACAACCCGTGGTACTGGCCGAAGATCTGGAGCCTCAACCCGGGCATCGAGAACCCGCACTGGATCTATCCGGGCACCCACCTCAAGATCGTCCCCGGCGAAGGTGGAGCGCAGGCCCCCGCGCAGGTGCAGGCGGAAGGCGAGGGCGCTCCGGCCCGGAGCGAGCAGGCGAGCGAAGGCGACGCGCGGGGGCCCTCGGGCAGCCCCGACCTCGAGGTGGTGAAGAGGAACAGCCGCGAATCGATCGCGAGCAACAGCACCGTCAGCGTCAGCGGCAAGCTCGGCTTTACGCCGCCCCCCTACGTGATGGTCCGCGCGAGCGGGCTGGTCACGCCCGAGGAGATGCAGAACGCCGGCTCGCTGGCGGCCTCCTTCGAGGAGAAGGAGATGCTCTCCAGCTACGACACGGCCTACGTGCGCTACAAGGGCGACGCGCCGGTCAAGCCGGGCGAGAAGCTGCTCATCTTCCGCCCCGACGGCGAGATCGTGCACCCGCTCACGCACCGGAAGCTCGCCAGCCAGACCAAGACGGTCGCGGTCGCCCAGGTAATCTCGGTGAAAGGCGATCTCGCCACCGTCAGCATCGGGCAGGTCTGGGAGGAGATCGGCCGCGGCGATCTGATCCGGCCCTGGACGCCGCAGGAGAATCGCGTCGCGCCGCGCCCCAACAGGGCGGACGTGTCGGGAGTGCTGGTCGCCGCGGTGAACCCCGGGCTCTCCACCTTCGGCGAGTACAACGAGGTGTTCATCGACAAGGGCTCGGCCGACGGCGTCGAGGAAGGCAACACCTTCGCGGTCGTGCGCAGGGGCGACGGTCTGAGCAACGAGCTCGTCACCAAGTCGATGGCGGAGGGCGAGGGCGGCAAGGTGGCGCAAAAGGAGAAGACGCCCGACGAGAACGTCGGCCTCCTGTTGGTGGTGAACGCCAGGGAGCACCTGAGCACGGCGATCGTGATCAAGAGCGTACGCGAGCTGAAGGCGGGCGATCAGGTGGAGATGCGCTCCAGCGGAGCGGGCGGTCCCTGAAGCGGGGCGGGCTCGCATGAGAGACGAGAGCCGCAGCGCCGCCGATGCGGGCGGAGTGGTCGGTTCCGACGTGGTCGCGGCTTGCGCGCTCTCGGCGGTGCCCGGCATCGGCGCGTCGGCGATGGCCCGGCTGGTCGCGACCTTCGGCACGCTCAGCCAGACGATGGAGGCGGGACCGCGACGCATCCTTGCCCAGGCGGAAGCGCTCAGGCTCACGCAACCCGCGCGCGACTTCCTGCTGCGCGATCCCGATCTCGAAGAGCTGGGGCTGTGGGCGGTGGAGACGGCAAGGAGAATGGGCGCGCGCATCGTGTTGCTCGGCGATCCCTGGTATCCGCCGCTGCTGCGCGAGATCGACGGCGCGCCCGCGCTTCTCTACGTGCGCGGCGTACTCGAGCCCAAGGCGCCGCGCGTGGCGGTGGTCGGCTCGCGCGAGGCTGACGACTACGGCCTCGAGATCGCCAAGCAACTCGGCGAAGGGCTGGCGCGCGCGCGCGTGCAGGTCGTCTCCGGCGGCGCGCGAGGGGTCGATGCGGCGGCTCACGCCGGCGCGCTCTGGGGCGCGGGCACCACCGTCGCGGTGCTCGGCTCGGGGATCGATGTCGTCTATCCTCCTGAGCACGGCGAGTTGTACGAGAGGCTGGCGCGCGGCGGGGGCGCGGTGATCAGCGAGCTGCCTCCCGGGACGCAGGCGGCGCCGCGCAACTTCCCGCGGCGCAACCGCATCATCAGCGGGCTGTCGAGCGCGGTGGTGGTGGTGCGCGCGGCGCTCGGCTCCGGCGCACTCAACACCGGCGACCACGCCGCCCGGCAGGGTCGTCCGCTCTTCGCGGTGCCGGGTGACGCCACCTCGTCTCTCTCAGCGGGTCCCAACGAGCTGCTTCGGCTCGAGGTCGCCAGAGCCGCCACCAGCGCGCGCGACGTGCTGCTGGCGCTCGGCTGGACGCTCCCCGCCGACCTGCCGCAGCCCGCACAGCCGGCGTCCGGCCCGCCGCTCTTCCCCGAGAAGACCGACCCGCGCGCCGCCCGCACGCGGACCGCGGCGACCACCAGTGACCACGTGCTCGACGGCGCGAGCCTGCGCGTATGGCAGCTGTTGAACCCCCGGCTCCCGCTGCATGTGGACGAACTCGCGGCCCAAGCCCAGCTCTCTGCGCAGGAGACGCTGCGCCGACTCGCCGAGCTTGAGCTGAAGGGCCTTTGCACGCAGCGGCCCGGAAAATACTTCTTGCGTCGGGAGCCGTAAGCATCGTTTAGAACGCGCCGGCATCGTTTGCAGTCCACCAGGGAGTGACGGCTGTTTACGCCGCCCCGAGGAGAGCATGGCCAAGACCGTCGCAGGCAAGAAGAGCAAGAAAACAGCAGTCGCAGCGAAGGTCGAAGCCACTCCGGCGGAGACAGTCGAGCCCGCCGCGGTAAAGAAGAAGAAGGCGCCCGCCCGCAAGGCCAGCGCGGCCAGGCAAGACGCAACCGCCGAGGGCTCCAACGGGGAGTCCGACGAGGGACTCGCCACCCGCGTCTACAAGAACACGCTGGTGGTGGTGGAGTCGCCCGCCAAGGCGAAGACGATCAAGAAGTACCTGGGCGCGGGCTACACGGTGAAGGCGTCCGTGGGGCACATCATGGACCTGCCCAAAACCAAGATCGGCGTGGACGTCGAGAACGGATTCGAGCCGGTCTACGAGGTGATCAAGGGCAAGAGCAAGGTGGTCGCCGAGCTGAAGGCCGCCGCGAAGACGGCCGACCGGATCCTGCTCGCGACCGACCCCGACCGTGAGGGCGAGGCCATCTCGTGGCACATCCGCGAGCAGCTTTCGAAGTCGAAGGCGCCCGCCTTCCGGGTGCTCTTCAACGAGATCACCAAGAAGGCGATTCAGGAGGCCATCAGCAAGCCGCTGCAGCTGAACAAGCCCATGTACGACGCCCAGCAGGCGCGGCGTGTGCTGGACCGGCTGGTGGGCTACCAGATCTCGCCCATCCTCTGGGACAAGGTCCGCCGCGGCATCTCCGCGGGCCGGGTGCAGTCGGTCGCGGTGCGGCTGGTGGTCGAGCGCGAGGCGGAGATCTCCGCGTTCAACCCGATCGAGTACTGGTCGATCGAGGCGGACCTCAAGGCCGCGCTGCCGCCGCAGTTTCGCAGCAAGCTGATCAAGCTCGACGGCGAGAAGGCGGAGCTGCCCAACGGCGACATTGCCAAGCCGCTGGTGGACGAGCTCAAGAATTTGCCGTTCATGGTGGCCGCGGTCGATCGCAAAGAGCGAAAGCGCAACGCGCCGCCGCCCTTCATTACCTCCAAGCTGCAGCAGGAGGCGGCGAACCGGCTGCACTTCAGCGCCAAGAAGATCATGACGCTCGCGCAGCGGCTCTACGAGGGAGTCGAGCTGGGCGACGAGGGCCAGACCGCGCTCATTACCTATATGCGCACCGACTCCGTGCGCCTCTCGCCCGACGCGATCACTGCGGCGCGCGAATACATCGATCGCAAGTACGGTAAAGCATATCTGCCGAACGAGCCGGTGATCTTCAAAACCAAGAAGACCGCGCAGGACGCCCACGAAGCGGTGCGGCCGACCTCGCTCGAGTACCCGCCCGAGCGCGTGGCGCCCTTCCTCGAGAAGGACATGTTCCGGCTTTACGAGCTGATCTGGAACCGGTTCCTCGCCTGCCAGATGACGCCCGCGGTCTTCGACCAGACCACCGCCGACATCCAGGCTGGCCGGGCCACCTTCCGCGCCACCGGACAGATCCTCAAGTTCGCCGGCTACCTCGCGGTCTACGGGCAGACCGCCGTGGGTGACACGCCGCCGGAAGAGGCCGGCGCCGAGAAGATGGAGGGCGACGACGAGGAGAAGGGCGACGTCTCGCGCCAGCTCCCGCCGCTCGAGGAGGGCGTGAAGCTCGCGCTGGTCGAGATCCTTTGCGAGCAGCACTTCACCCAGCCGCCGCCGCGGTTCACCGAAGCGTCGCTGGTGAAGGAGCTGGAGGAGAAGGGCATCGGCCGGCCCTCCACCTACGCGGCCATCCTCGCCACCATCCAGGGCAAGGAAGGCCAGACCGACAAGGCGTACGTCGAGAAGAAGGAGAACCGCTTCTACCCCACCGAGCTGGGCAAGATCGTCACCGAGCTGTTGCTCTCGGCGTTCCCCGGCGTGATGGACGTGCAGTTCACCGCGCGCATGGAGGAGGAGCTCGACGAGGTCGAGGAAGGCCGCGCCGACTGGGTGAAGGTGCTGGGCGACTTCTACGAGCCGTTCAAGAAGACGCTCGCGTCGGCGAAAGAGCAGATGCGCGACGTCAAGCGCGAGGAGAAGGCCACCGATCTCGTCTGCGAGAAGTGCGGCTCGCCGATGGTGATCAAGTGGGGCCGCATGGGCCGCTTCCTGGCGTGCTCGGGCTATCCCGCCTGCAAGAACACCAAGGACTTCATCGAGGAGGACGGCAAGATCAAGGTGGTGGAAGATCTGCCCACCGACGAATTCTGCCCCACCTGCAGCAAGCCGATGGTGAACAAGCGGGGCCGGTTCGGCCGGTTTCTCGCGTGCTCGGACTACCCGATCTGCAAGACCACGCGGCCCATCACGCTCAAAGGGGTGCCGTGCCCCGACTGCGGCGGCGGGCTGGCCGAGCGCAAGACGCGCTTCGGCAAGTCGTTCTTCGGCTGCGTGAAGTATCCAGAGTGCAAGTTCGCCGCCTGGGACAAGCCCATCCCGGGACCGTGCCCGAAATGCGGGAAGGCGTACCTGCTCTCGAAGTATTCGAAGCGGGACGGCGCCTATATCGCCTGCCCCGATAAAGAGTGCGGGTATCGCCGCGAGGCTCCGGCCGAGGGCAGCGAAGGCGTCGCCGCCGACGTCGCGGCGCCGGTGGCGGTGGTGGTCGCCCCCGAGACCGTCCCCTTCTAGGCCGGGCCGGCGGAATGACCCGTGGTGGCGTTCGTGGTGCTCAAACAGGCCCAGTGAAATAGCGGCGCGCGCTTTTGCGTAGCTGCCCCATGACCCACCTGTTGTTCGTCAGGATGCTGCGCGCTCCGCGCTCCGCCCCTCCCCGGCTCCTCCTCCTGGCCGCACTGTCTCTGTCCTTCGGATGCTATGGCGATGTGGTCCGGGGGAGCGGGCGGCCCGCCAGAGAGGCGCGCGAGGTGCCGCCGTTCGAGGGCGTCGAGGTCGGCGGCGGCATCCACGTCACCGTCACTACCGGGCCGCGCAAGGCAGTCGAGATCGAGGCGGACGACAACGTGCTCCCGCTGGTCGAGACGCGCGTCGAGGACGGCAAGCTCAAGATTCACTTCAAGCGCCACAACCTGTGGAACAGCGGCGACGTGAACGTGACCGTGCAGCAGCCCCGGTTCAGCTCGCTCGACGCCAGCGGCGGCTCCAGCATCGACGCCCTTCTCGCGCCCACGCCCGACCTCTCGCTGGAGACGAGCGGAGGCGCCGTGATCGTCGCGCGCGGGCTCGAGGTCGGCAGGCTCGCCGCGTCGGCATCCGGCGGCGCGCGGCTCGAGTTGGCTGGCGTCGCGGATCAGGTACGGCTGGAGTTCTCCGGCGGCGCGCGGCTGAAGGGGGCGAAGCTGCGCGCGCGCGTGGTGCAGGTCGATGGCAGCGGGGGTTGCAGCGGCGAAATCGAGGCATCCGAGCGGGTGCGCGGACACCTCTCCGGAGGGTGCGACCTGCACGTCATCGGCAAAGCGTCGAGCCGCGTCGCGACCTCGGGCGGCTCGTCCGTCGAATGGGATGATTAAAACTCGTTGATTAAAAGCCCGCAGCCCGGCCGGCCGTGACGCCCACGCACCGCCCATCGCCACCCACTGTGCCCTGAAGGGTACGAAACCCTACCGCGAGCAACCGGACCGGCTGCGGAACTCTCAACCTGTGGACTGCGTCCTGCGCGGCCAAGAGACGGGCGGGCGTGCGCCTGCTGCCGGCCGATCTTGCGCGCACCAGGCGTGCCGTGTAGGGACACGCTCGCGATGCAGGAGAGCGTGCACATCGTCGGCGGCGGGCTGGCCGGGACCGAGGCGGCGCTGTTGCTGGCGGACGCCGGCGTGCTGGTGGTCCTCCACGAGCAGAAGCCCGCGCGCCGGTCGCCCGCACATAAGGAGGACGGGCTCGCCGAGCTGGTGTGCTCGAACTCGCTCCGCTCCGACAATCCCGAGAACGCCATCGGGCTTTTACACGAAGAGCTGCGGCGGCTGGGCTCGGCCGTGCTGGCCGAGGCCGACCGCGCGCGCGTGCCGGCGGGCGACGCGCTCGCGGTCGATCGCGTCGCCTTCAGCGGTGGCCTCACGCGGCGCGTGCGCGAGCATGCGCTGGTCGAGCTCCGTGGAGACGAGGTGCTCGAGCTTCCCGAGGGGCCCGACCTCTGCCTGATCGCCACCGGCCCGCTCACCGGCGAGTCCCTGGCGCGGAGCCTGGGCGAGGCGGTCGGTGCGTCGGCGCTGGCCTTCTACGATGCGCTCGCGCCCATCGTCGCCGGTGACTCGGTCGACCGCAGCGTCGCCTTCGAGCAGTCGCGCTACGGCAAGGGCGGCGGGGCCGACTACCTGAACCTGCCGATGACGCGCGAGCAGTACGAATCGTTTATCGATGAATTATCGAAAGGCGAGAAGGTGCAGCCGCACGCCTTCGAGGAGGCGCGCTACTTCGAAGGCTGCCTGCCCATCGAGGTGATGGCCGAGCGCGGGCGCGACGTGCTCGCCTTCGGGCCGATGAAGCCGGTGGGCCTGCGCGACCCGCGCACCGGGCAGCGGCCGCACGCCGTGGTGCAGCTGCGGCGCGAGGATCGCGCGGGCACGGCCTGGAACCTGGTCGGGTTCCAGACGCGGCTCACCTGGCCGGAGCAGAAGCGCATCTTCTCGAAGTGCATTCCCGGCCTGCAGGGCGCCGAGTGGATCCGGCTGGGACAGGTGCACCGCAACACCTTCCTGCACGCGCCGAAAGCGCTCGCGGCGGACGGTTCGCTCAAGGCGCGGCCGCACGTTTTCTGCGCGGGACAGATCACCGGGGTCGAGGGCTACGTCGAGAGCGCGGCGTCGGGGCACCTGGCAGCGCGGACCCTCCTCGCCCGTCTGCGCGGCGGCTCGTTCGCCCGTCCGCCCGCCACCACCGCGCTCGGCGCGCTGCTCCGCCACGTCACCGGCGAGGCGCACCCCGCGGACTACGACTACCAGCCCACCAACGTGGTCTATGCGCTCTTCCCGCCACTGCCCGGCAAGGTCCGCAAGCAGGAGCGCAAGCCTCAGCTACTCGAGCGCGCCCGGCGCGATCTGTCCGCGTGGGCGGCGGAGCAGCGGCTCCCGCTGGCTCCTCTGGAGGCGGGCGCGCTGGCTCCACTCGCGGCGGAGCAGCGCGTCTCCGAAATGAAATGAAGACTATGCGCGCTCTGCTGATCTGCCTCCTCGCGGCGGCCTGCTCCGAAGGAACGCCCGGCAAGAGGCTCGCGAACGGCATCGCGCACCAGGTCACGGTCGCGCCCGGCGCGGCCGCGTTCCTGCTCGACGCCGTGCACCCCGACGATCGCAGCGTGCCCGACGATCTGCTCGCCGGCGATCTCTGGATCGCCAGGCTCGATCAGCCGGACAAGCCGGTCGCGCAGAAGGCGGGCTCGGGCGTGCCGACCAGCGCGGGAGCGTTCGCCTTCTCGCACCCGGGCGACGCGCTCGCGTTCCTGGCCTCGTGGCGCTTCCGCGCGGGGCTGGGCGAGCTGTGGATCGCGACGGCCGCGGGCGGGCCGCAGAAGCTCGCCGCCGAAGTGAGCGCGTTCGAGTGGGCGCCGTCGGCGACCGCGCTGGCGTTCGTCGCGCCAGGTCGCGTGGGCATCCTCAAGGCTGGGCTGCGCGAGACGCTGGCGACGCCGCTCGAAGGGGCGCAGAGCCTGGCCTGGTCGCCCGACGGCCAGCACCTTGCCGTGCGCGCGGCGGCGTCGGCCGGCGGGCGGCTGTGGCTCATCGACGCGCAGAGCGGCGCGAAGAAGGAGGTCGCCGCCTTCACCACCGACTTCGCCTTTGCAGCCGACGGCACGCTGGCCGCGCTGGGCCCGCCCGCGGCCAGGGGCGGCGACCGGCAGCTGCTCGCGCTCGCGCCCGGCGCGGCCGAGCCTGTCAAGCTCGCGCGCGCCACCGCCTTCGCGTTCTCGCCTGACGGCCGCGAGCTGGCGCTTTTGTCCACCGAGAAGAACCCGGGCGAGGCCACTGGCGAGCTGGCGCGCCTCGCGCGGACCGGCGGCGCGCCGCAAGTGGTCGGCCAGCGGGTCAGCGACTGGCGCTGGAGCGCCGCAGGCGACCTGCTCTACCTCGGCGGCTACGACCTTCGCGCCCGCGCCGGCGTGCTCACCGTCTCGCCGGCCGGCGGCGGGGCGCCGCGCGAGCTCGCGCGCAAGGTGCAGAGCTTCGTCGCGCAGGGAAAGCGCGTGCTTTACCTGGTCCAGGCGCCGCAGAAAGGCGATTACAAGATCGAGCTGTGGACGGCGCTTCTGGACGGCAGCGCGCCGCGCAAGATCGACGACGGCGTCTACGGCTACCAGCTGTCGAACGACGGCGCGACGCTGTTCTGGAAGGCGCGCTGCGCCGGCACCGCGCGCAGCTGCTCGCTGTTGCGCGCACCCATCGACGGCACCGCGCCGCCCACGCTGCTCTCGCCGAACGTCGCCGGCTTCGACCTCTCGCAGGACGGCACGCGCATCCTGCTGGAGCAGCCGCACCGGGGCGCGACCCGCGCGGTGGACCTCGCCGTCGTCGAGGCGATGGGCGCGCCGCCCGGGCACCTCAAGCCCTTCGCGCTCGAAGCCGACGCCAGCTCGCGCTTCGCCGACCCCGCCGGCAAGCGCGTCGTCTACGCCACGCTCACGGCCGGCAAGGGCTCGGTGTACGTGACCGACCTGCCGTAAGGGCCGCGCCGCCGCCGATCAGCAGCGCGCAGGGCCCGCTGCACGAGCTGTCGCGGCCGCGCGGCAGCCGACGTGGGGCCGGAAAGTTGACCGGCGCGCGCGCTGCCCGACGATGCCTTCATGCAGGACGCGCTCGAAGACTTCGCCCGGCACCTCGAGCAGATCGAGCACGCCTCGCTGCACACGCAGCGCGCCTATCTCTCCGACCTGCACCAGCTGCAGGAGTTCCTGGGCGAGCGCGCGCTCGACGACGCCACGCGCGACGACCTGCGCGCCTTCCTCTCCGCGCGCTTCGGCGCCAACGCCCCCGCGACGCTGGCGCGAAAGCTCGCCAGCCTGAAAGCGTTCTACGAGCACCGGGTGCATGGCGGCCACCTCGCCGACAGCCCGGCGCGGCGGCTGCTCTCGCCGAAGAAGCGCATTTCGCTGCCCAACGTGGTCGCGGTGGACGACTGCTTTGCGCTGATCGCCGCGCCGAGCGCGCGCACCGCGGCGGGCCTGCGCGACCGCTGCGCGCTCGAGATCCTCTACGACGGCGGCCTGCGCGTGTCCGAGCTGGTCTCGCTTGATCTGGCGGACTTCATCGACGGCGCCAGCGCGGTCCGGGTGCGCGGCAAGGGCAACAAGGAGCGCATCGTGCCGCTGGTGTCGAAGGCGCGCGAGGCGCTGCAGCGCTACCTCGCGCGGCGGGGCGAGCTGGGTGGCGGCAGCGCTTTGCTCCTGAACCGCCGAGGCGGGCGGCTGACCGCGCGCAGCGTCGCGCGGCATCTCGCCCGCTACGCGCTGGTGGCGGGGGCGCGCCGGCACGTGCACCCGCACGCGCTCCGCCACTCGTTCGCCACGCACCTGCTCGACATGGGCGCCGACCTGCGCGGCATCCAGGAGCTCCTCGGCCACGCATCGCTCTCGACCACGCAGCGCTACACGCACGTCTCGACCGAGCGGCTGCAGCAGGTCTACGAGGACGCGCACCCGCGGGCGCGCACCCCGCGGCGCTGACGGCACCGGCCGGCCGATGATTCGCGCAGCCCCGACGGGCCGGGCGCGCCGCGATCTCTCAGCGGTCGCGCCGCCGTCGGGCCAGCGCGAGCTGCTGGTCGAGAAAGTCGCGCAGCGTCGTCCCCTCCGCCGCGAGCTGCTGCGGGATGAACGACATCTTCGTCAACCCCGGCAGCGTGTTCAGCTCGAGGAACACCGGCCCGCGCGGCCCGACGATGAGGTCCGTGCGCGAGTATCCCTCGCAGCCCAGCGCGCGGTGCGCCGCCAGCGCGAGCTCCTGCGCGGCGCGCGCCACCTCGGGCGCGACCTCCGCAGGCGTGATCTCCCGGGTGCCCTTGCCGAGGTACTTGCCCTCGAAGTCGAAGGAGCGCCCCGCCTCCATGCGCACCTCGCTGGGCGGCAGCGCGCGCGTGCCCTTCCCGGAGTCGACCACGCCGATGGTCAGCTCGGCGCCCGAGATGAACGCCTCGGCGAGGTAGGCTTCGCCGGTCGCTTCGATGGCGCTCATCGCCGGCTCGATCTGCGCCTCGGCGACGAGGTGGTGCAGGCCCACGCTCGAGCCACCCGCGACCGGTTTCGCGACGATGCGGCCGTGCACCTCCAGCAGCTCGCGCATCACCTTGCGCGCGAGCTCGGGCCGGCGCGGGAGGTGGACCGACTCGGCGATGCGCACGCCCGCCTCGGAGGCGACCTGCTTTGCGACCTCCTTGTCATAGGCCTTTGCCGATGCGGCGGCGCCGGGGCCGGTGAAGGCGATGCGACGCTCCTCGCAGATCCGTTGCAGCGTGCCGTCCTCGCCTTCGCCGCCGTGGAGGGCGAGGAAGAAGACGCGCGCCGGATCGAGCGCGTCGCCGATGCTCGCCGAGAAGGGCGGCTGCCGGGGGAAGAAGTCGGTCTCGAAGGGCCGCTGGAACGCCTGCAGTTCGTCGGCCGGCACCTCGTGAACCGCGCCGCCGGCGGCGAGGAACCAGGCCGCGGCGTCGGTGAGGACCGAGGCGACGTTCTGCCCCGACGCGACCGAGACGCGGCGTTCGTTGGAGGAGCCGCCGAAGAGGATGACGACGTCGGAAGAGGGCATGCTCGCTCGATGATAGCAGGCCAGCCGCGCGCCGCCTTGTTAGCATCGGGCCATGCGCATCCGCTCGACGACAGTTGTCTGCGTCCGCAGGGACGGCAAGGTGGCCATGGGCAGCGACGGCCAGGTCACGCTCGACAAGACGGTGCTGAAGCACAACGCGAAGAAGCTGCGCAGGCTCGGCGAGGGCCAGGTGCTGGCCGGCTTTGCAGGCGCCACCGCCGACGCCTTCACGCTCTTCGAGCGCTTCGAAGGGAAGCTAAAGGATTTCTCGCGCAACCTGCCGCGCGCCGCGGTCGAGCTGGCCAAGGACTGGCGCACCGACCGCTTCCTGCGCCGCCTCGAGGCGCTCCTGGTGGTGGCCGACAAGGAGACGACGCTGATCCTTTCGGGCACCGGCGATGTGGTCGAGCCCGACGACGACGTGGCGGCCATCGGCTCGGGTGGACCCTACGCGCAGGCGGCGGCCCTCGCGCTCCTGCGCCATTCAAAGCTCTCGGCCCGCGAGATTGCCGAAGAGGCGCTGCGCATCGCCGGACAGATCTGCATCTACACCAACGACCACCTGACCATCGAGGAGCTTTAGATGGGATCGCCCACGAGCTTCACGCCGCGCGAGATCGTCGCCGAGCTGGACAAGTACATCATCGGGCAGGCGGCGGCGAAGCGGGCGGTCGCCATCGCGCTGCGCAACCGGTGGCGGCGCTTCCACGTCGCGCCCGAGCTGCGCGACGAGGTGATGCCGAAGAACATCATCCTGGTGGGGCCGACCGGCGTGGGCAAGACCGAGATCGCGCGCCGGCTGGCGCGGCTCGCGCAGGCGCCGTTCGTGAAGGTCGAGGCGTCGAAGTTCACCGAGGTCGGGTACGTCGGGCGCGACGTGGATTCGATGATCCGCGACCTGATGGAGCAGGGCGTGCAGCTGGTGCGCGAGGAGCAGCAGAAGGCGGTGCAGCCGCGCGCGGAGGAGCTCGCCGAGGAGCGGCTGCTGGATCTTTTGTTGCCCTCGGGCGCGTCGTCCTCCGGCAACGCGGCGGGCTTCTCCGCCGGCGACCGCCGCGAGACCACGCGCGAGAAGCTGCGGGGCATGCTGCGCGCGGGCGGCATGGACGACCGCCTCGTCGAGCTGGAGGTGCCCGAGAGCGCGCGGCCCACCATGCAGGTCTTCTCCAACCAGGGGCTGGAGGAGATGGGCATCAATCTGCAGGAGATGCTCGGCAACCTTCCCTTCGGCAAGAAGACGCGCAAGCGCAAGCTCAAGGTGCCGGAGGCGAAGGCGCTGCTCGCCGCCGAGGAGGCGGCCAAGCTGGTCGACAACGACGCGGTGGCGCGCGAGGCGCTCGACCGCGTGCAGACGAGCGGGATCGTCTTCATCGACGAGATCGACAAGGTGGCCGGACCCGGCGGCGGCAGCGGGTCGCACGGGCCCGACGTCTCACGCGGCGGCGTGCAGCGCGACCTGCTGCCGCTCGTCGAGGGGTCGACCGTCAACACCAAGTACGGGCCGGTGAAGACCGACCATGTGCTCTTCATCGCGGCGGGCGCGTTCCACGTCGCCAAGGTGAGCGACCTGCTCCCGGAATTGCAGGGGCGCTTTCCCATCCGCGTCGAGCTCGACTCCTTGACCCAGGCCGATCTCACCCGCGTCCTGACCGAGCCGCGCAATGCGCTGACCCGGCAATACGCGGCGCTGCTGGAGACCGAGGGCGTGACGCTGTCGTTCGATGAGAGCGGCGTGCAGGAGCTGGCGCGCGTGGCCCAGGAGATGAACACGCGAACGCAGAACATCGGCGCGCGGCGCCTCCACACGGTGCTCGAAAAGGTGCTCGAGGACCTCTCGTTCCACGCCTCCGAGGGAGGCGGCGAAAGGAAGATCAACATCGACGCGGCCTACGTCCGCTCCCGCCTCGACCCCATCCTCCAGGACGAAGACCTCTCCCGCTACATCCTCTGAAGCTGGCAGACCAAGCCCGCTTCCTTCACCAACGATCGCGGGTGGCGTGGGGGTCGCCAGATGGAGGCTTAGCGCGGCGCCTGGTACCAGTCCTCCTGCGACGGCGCTTGCTGCTCCTCGGCGGGCGCGGCGGGCTCGGTGCCCGCCATGAAGACCTCGCGCACGGCGTAGGGGTCGCCGTCGCGCGCGAGCGCGCCCGAGGTCCGGTTCACCTTGACCACCGTGACGCCGGGCGGCGGCGCCGGCCATTCTTCGCGCGGCTGCGTGGCGGTCGCGGCGCGCATCCACGAGAGCCAGATCGGCCCGGCGCAGTGCCCGCCGGTCTCGACCGACCCCATCATGCGATGGTCATCGAAACCGACCCAGGCGCCGGCGATCAAGCTCGGCGTGAAGCCGATGAACCAGCCGTCGCGGTGCTCGTTGGCCGTGCCGGTCTTGCCGGCGGCGGGGCGGCCGAGCGCCGAGAGCGAGTGCGCGGTGCCGGCGGGGTCGTCGATGACCGAGCGCATGACGTCCGCGGTGAGGTACGCCGTCTCGGCCTTCATCGCCTGCTGCGGCTCGGCCTTCGCCTCGAACATCAAGCCTCCATCGCGCGAGACCACCCGGCGGATGAAGACCGGGTCGGCCTTGAGGCCCTGCGAGGCGATGGTGGCGTAGGCGTTGGTCTCCTCGAGCAGGCCCACCTCGCCGGTGCCGAGCGCGGCGGTGTAGCTCTGCGGGATCTCCGAGGTGAGGCCAGCGGCCAGCGCCATCGAGCGGACCTTGTCGAGCCCGAGCTCGAGCAGGAGCTTCACCGCCACGGTGTTCTTCGATTCGGCGAGCGCCTTGCGCAGCGTGATCGGACCGGCGAATTCGTCGCGTTCGAAGTTCTGCGGCTTCCACGATTTGCCGCTCCACGGATCGACGATCACCTCGGGCGAGTCGTCCAGCTTGGTGACCGGCGTGTACTTGCCGCTGTCGAGCGCGGCCGCGTAGAGGAACGGCTTGAACGACGAGCCGGGCTGGCGCTTCGCTTGCGTGGCGCGATCGAACGAGGAGGTCGCCGCGTCGAAGCCGCCCACCAGGGCGAGCACTCCCCGCGTGCGCAGGTCCATCCCGACAAAGCCGCCCTGCACCAGCGGCGTCTGCTCCAGCGCAAGCTCGAGCCGCTGCACGCGCAGGTGCGTGGCCGAGTCGCGCGTGGTGGCGAAGCGGGTCACCCGCACCGGGACGACGTCGCCGACCGAGACGACGTCGGCGGGACCGCGCGGCAACGGCGTCGCGTGCTCGGGCTTGAAGGGGCGCGCCCAGGTCATGGTCGAGAAGGGCACCGGGCCCTCCACGCCGGGCGCAAGCTCGACGGTGGCGTCGCTGCGCGTGACGCTGGTGACGAGTCCGGCGTAGACGCCGTTCTGCTCCAGCGTCCGCACCCGGGCGGCGCGCGCGATCGCCTCGGGCGCCATCCGCTCGGGACCGGGGTCGGAGGAGGAGTCTGCCGGCGGTTCGGCGTCGCCCGGGTCGGCGTCGTCGGTCGCGGCCTGGACGGCCTTCTTCTTCGCCTTCTTTTTGACGGCGCCGGGCTTGTCGGAGGCGCCGTCGATCGCGTCCGCGCTCTTCGCCTTCGGCATCGCGGCGCGCGCGCGGATGCCCTCGAGGTCGAGCACCTGCGCCAGCTCCGCCGAAGGCTGCACCTGCGCGAGCTTGCGCCCGAGCGCGGCGCGGACGGCCTCGAGTATCTCGGGATCGATCTTCAGCTCGGCGCCGCGCCAGCCCTGCCGCTTGTCCACCAGGCGCAGGCTGTCCTGCACAGCGGTCTCGGCGGCGGCCTGGAGCTTCGGGTCCATGGCCACTTCCACGGTGAGGCCGGCGGTGTCCACGGCGGCATCGCCGAACTGCGCCACCAGCTGGCGGCGGACCTCCTCCAGGTACCAGGCGCCGGGAGGATCGGCTGGCGGCAGCGGGAGCGCGATGGGCTTCTCTACCTCGCGCTGGTAGTCGTCCTCGCTGATGTAACGATTGGCGCGCATGCGCGCGAGCACGTAATCGCGACGGTGCTTCGCGCGCTCGGGATGGCGGCGCGGGTTGATGCGCGACGGGTTCTGGGGCAGGCCGGCCAGGATGGCCGCCTCGCCCAGATCGATGTCCTGCACGTGCTTGTTGAAGTAATAGAGCGACGCCTCTTCGACGCCATAGTGCGCTTTACCGAAGTTGATATGATTCAAATAGAGGAAAAGAATATCGTCCTTGGAGAGGTTCCGCTCCAGCCGCGCGGCCAGCAGCAGCTCCTTCAGCTTGCGCTTCCACTTCTTCTCGCTGGAGAGGAAGAAGTTCTTCACCACCTGCTGCGTGATGGTGGAGGCGCCCAGCCGCTTGCGTCCGGAGACGGCGTCCACCACCACGGCGCGCGCGAGCGCGAGGAGGTTGAAGCCCGGGTGCTTGTAGAAGTCCTTGTCCTCGGCGCTGATCACCGCCTGCACCAGCACCCGCGGCACCTGATCCATCTTCACCACGGTGCGGCGCTCTTTATAGAACTTGCCGACCAGGGTGCCGTCCCCGGTGACCACTTTGCTGGTCACGATGGGGTGGTAGTCGCGGATGGAGTCAAAGGTCGGGATCTCGCGCGCCAGCCAGAGGTAGCCGCCGATGACGGCCGCGGTACCAATGAAAGCAAGCAGCGCCGCGGCGATGAGCGATCGGCGCAGCCACTTCTTCCACGCGGGCGGCGCCGCGCTCAGGTGGCCGGCGTAGTCGCTCGCGGGCAGCGGCTGGTACACCTCGGGCTCGGGCGCGGGCTTTGGCGGCGGAGGCAGCGGCGGCGCCACCCGCACGAAGGCGGTCGCGCCGGGCAGGTCGTCGGGGGAGCCGGGCTCCGTCTCCTCCTCGACCGGCTCGGGTGCGGAAGGGGGAGGCGGCGGCTCCTCGGGGGTCCGGTTCGCCTTCTCGTCCCACCAGGCGCCGCGGCGGCCCTTTTTGGCATCGGCGGGAGGTTGCGGAATCACGCGCCTGGGCGGCGGAGGAGGCGCCGCCGGCTCCTCGTCGGGGAGGGTGATCTGAAGACCCTTGCGCGGGGCGCTCGAGGGCGGCGGCTCGTTGATCCGGCGCGGAGGCGGTCCCGCCTCGGACTTCCTCCGGCCCCCCGACAGGGACGGCACCTGATCGACGCGCACGAACGCGGTCGCGCCGTCGTTGGCCGGCTCCTCGTTGACGGGCGCCACGACCTTGTCGATGCGGACGAAGGCGGTCGCGCCGTCGTTGGCCGGCTCGTCGCTGTGCGCGGACGGGGGCGGCGACCTCTGCGGCTGCAGCGTCTGGAGGAGGTCTTTCGCGACTTCGGCGTCGTCCGGGGCCATCACGATGGTGCTGACGGGGTTGTCTGGGGCGCTGGGGCGCTTGGCCATGGGGCGCGGAGAATAACACCGCTTGCGCAGCGCCGATCGGTCGTCGATGCTCGCCGCATGTGGTTCGTCTATCTGCTTCGCTGCGGCGACGGGACGCTCTACGCCGGCATCACCAACGATCTCAAGGCGCGGCTCGCGGCGCACCGCAGCGGGCGCGGCGCGAAGTATACGCGTGGGCGCGGACCGCTCGAGATCGTGCACGTCGAGCGGCGCCGCGGCAAGGCGGCCGCGCTGCGCCGCGAACACGCCCTCAAGCGCATGCGCCGCGCCGAAAAGCTCGCGCTGTGCGCTTGACACGATCCCCTTGCGTGGTACCTCACGCGGCCATGCGCCGTCCCGCTTTGCTGCTCGCCCTCGCCGCCGCGCTCCTCGGCTGTCCGGGCAAGGTCAAGGTTCCGGAGTGCAAGGTCGACGAGGACTGCAAGGAGCCCACGCAGGTCTGCATCTCGGGCTCGTGCCGGCAGTGCCGCGACGACGCGCAATGCCCCGCGGGCCAGGTCTGCCTCGACAACGCCTGCGCGCCGAAGCCGCAGTGGCCGTCTTGCAAAAGCAGCAAGGACTGCGCCGCGGGTCAGAAGTGCGCGCAGGACAAGTGCGTGCCGGAGTGCGCCGAGGCCACCGCCGAGCAGGATTGCGGCGCGGGGCGCAAGTGCTTCTCGGGCCGCTGCGCCGCCGAAGAGGAGTGCCTCGCCGACGCCGACTGCGGCGACGGCAGGGCCTGCGTCCAGCAGCGCTGCGTGGCGCAGGGCGACCTGCTCGCGTCGCGCAGCGAGCGGCTCCACGGCGACTGCGAGGTGAAGGCGGTCCACTTCGGCTTCGATGAATCGACGCTGTCGTCCGACGCGCGGCAGACGCTCGCGCAGGACTGGCAATGCCTGCAGCGGTCGCCATATCGCAGGGTCGTCCTCACCGGCCACACCGACGAGCGCGGCACCACCGAGTACAACCTGGCGCTCGGCGCACGGCGCGCGGAGGCGGTGAAGAGGTACCTCGCGGGCCTCGGCGCCGAGGCGATGAAGCTCAAGACGCTGAGCTATGGCAAGGAGCGCCCCGGCGACAACGGCCACGACGACGCGGCCTGGGCGCGCAACCGCCGCGTCGAGCTGATCCCGGAGGCTCCATGAAGCTTGCATTGCTGCTTGCGCTGCTCCTGGGAAGCACGGCCTGCGTGACCACCGCGCAGGAGGGCGAGGAGATGCGCCGCGACATCGCGCAGCTCAAAGAACAGCTCAAGAAGGAGCAGGCCGAAGCGCAGGCCGATCGCGACCGTCTCGCGGCCGACAGCAAGGCCAAAGCGCAGCAGCTGCAGGAAGCGCTCGACCAGCTGAACCATGCGGCCCGCAAGAGCGGCGCCGACCTCGCGGTCGATGTGGAGAAGGCGCAGAACGACATCAACGGCGTGCACGGGCAGCTCGAGGTCATCACGCACCGGCTCGACGGGATCGAGCAGGCGAACGCCGACCGGGACAAGCGCCTCGAAGACGCGGTCAAGTCCGGCACCTCCCGCCAGAAGGAGCTCGACAAGGCGGACCACCCCACCGACAAGCTCGGGATCTACAACCTCGCGCGGCGCAAGCTCGACGAGGGCCAGCTGCTCCGCGCACGCGAGCTGTTCGGCGAGTTCGTCAAGAGCTTCCACGGCGACGAGCTCGCGCCCAACGCGCAGTATTGGCTGGGCGAGACCTATTACGCCGACAAGCGGTACGACGACGCCATCGGCGAGTTCCAGAAGGTGATGAAGGACTGGAAGGGCTCGGAGAAGGTGCCCGACTCGCTGCTCAAGATCGGCATGTCGTTCCAGGCGCTGGGCAACTGCAAGAACGCGCTCCTCTTCTTCGAGGAAGTGGTGACCGCGCACAAGGCCGCGCCGGCGGCGAAGGTGGCGCGCGAGAAGCAGGCGGAGTGCCGCAAAGCGAAGAAGTGACGCGCGCGGCTCGAGGCGAGCTCGTCCGATTGACCCGCCTTCGGGAGTCACGGTACGGCAGTGCGCATGCTGCAGAATCGCTTTTTGGCCGTCGCGCTGCTCGGCGCGGCCCTCGCGTGCAAGAGCGGCGCGCCCGCACTCGCGCCCGCGCTGACCGACAACTGCTCCTCCGACGCCGAGTGCAAGACCGCCTTCAAGTGCGACCGCGAGCAGCGGCGCTGCGTCTGCACCGGGGACGAGGCCTGCCCCGGCCAGTTCTGCAACGCCTTCACCGGCCAATGCGTCGCGAGCGTGGGCGGCTGCACCAGCGACACCGGCTGCGGCACCGGGAACTATTGCGATCGCGCGCTGCGCACCTGCAAGCCGACCTCGCCGTTCTGCCAGGCGTGCTCGTCCGACGCGCAGTGCGGCTCCGGCAGCAAGTGCGCGCCGCATCCTGACTACCCGGACGCGGGGAAGTTCTGCGTCCCCGCCTGCATTACGCCTTCGGGCGGCGGCACGGCAGGCTGCGCGAACGGCCTGGTCTGCAAGACCGCCAGGTCGGGTGACCCGCTCTGCTATCCGGCGACGGGCGCGTGCGGGCAATCGAACGCGTGCATCCCCGATTCGCTCAAGCTCTGCCCCAACGGCGACGCGGACTGCGGGGACCCCGCCCAGGCGTGCGATGCCACGCTCAAGGCCTGCGTCGCGCGGCGGCGCACCTGCAGCGCGGGCGACGCGTGCGATCCGCAAAGCAAGCTCTGCGTCCACGCCTGTGGCAGCGACGCGGACTGCACGCAGATCGAAGGCAGCGCCGGCTACCAGTGCCGCGCCAACGCCTGCTTCCGGCGCGCGCTCTGCAACGGTGACGGCGACTGCAGCAACACCCAGATCTGCGCGGCCAACCCCGACGGCTCGAAGAGCTGCCGCGCGGGCTGCGTCACCGCCAACGATTGCCCGCTCGGACAGGGCTGCTCGACGGTCGATCCCAACCATCCGCGCTGTTCGGCGGGCTGCACCCAGAGCGCCGACTGCCCGCTCAACACCACCTGCGTGAGCGGCTCCTGCTCCTCGACCAACGGCACCTGCGCGCAAACCTGCCAGAACACCGCGGCGTGCCCCATCGGCGCGGCCTGCGCCAATAGCTGCTGCGTCGAGCTCACGCTCTCGAATGCGTGCGAGCCCGGCGGCACGCCGTCCAGCTTATGCGGCGCGTGCACCTCGTCGGGCTGCTTGCAGTCGTGCAGCCAGAACTGCATCATCCTCACGCTGGGTGCGTGCGCGTCCAACAACGACTGCGCAGCCAAGGGCTACCCGAGCAACGTGATCTGCACCTTACAGAAAGAGTGCCAGGTGCTGGCGCACCTGCAGCCGTGCAGCTCCAGCTCGGATTGCGGCGCCAAGGGATTCCGCTGCGTCAGCAAGCAGGCGTTCCTCGGCTGCGCGTCCGACCCCAGCTCGGTGTGCGTGCCGTACGAGCAGTCGGCGCAGGTGGCCTGCGCGCTCGGGCATCCTTGAAGCGAGCTCAAGGAACCGCGAGCTTCTTCAAGCCGCGGCTCAAGGAATCGTCACCACGGTGAGGTCGCGCCGGGGAGCGCACTGGCAGGCGAGCCGCTTGTGGTTCTTCAGCAGCCCCCCGTGCAGCCACTTCTCCTTCCAGGTCGGCGGGGTCACGGCGGCCGGATCGCGGCCGCGCAGATCGACCGCGCAAGCAGAGCCAACGCACCACCCGTTGCCGTCGCAGTGGTGCGCCTCGCCGAACCCGCGGTGGAGCGCGATGCCCGCCTTCTGCGCCGCGTCCCAGATGGTGGCGCCGTCGGGGATCTCCACCGTCACCGATTCCATCTCGAACGAAACTTTTGGCATTGGTGGCCAAGCTTCTACAGGCGCAGACGGTAGCCGCGCAACAAGTGGTCCTCGACCTTTTCCACCAGCGCGACCAGCTCTGCGCGATTGAACTTGCCCTTGGCAAACTCCTGGAACGCGAGCGCCGAGTCCACCAGGTAGCGGGTGACGAAGTGCACCGTCTGCCGCTCCAGCTCCGTCGGCGCGAGGCGGGGAAACTCGGGGCTGCGGCAAAAGCGATCGATGAGCTCGTAGTCGCGCAACAGCTCGCGGCGGGCGAGCTCACAGGCGACGCGAAGGGTCTCCAGCTCGGGCGGGCTGACGCGCGCGAGCACGGGGCGGTAGCGCTCGTGCAGGGACTCGTCGAGCCACTCGTCGATGGGCGGCGGGAAGCTGCGCAGGTCCTTGGCGAGCTGGGCGGCGACCTGGTCGAGCACGTACTGCTTCAACGCGCGCGGCTTGCCATCGAGGATGTGGTCCCAGCGTCCCATCGCCTCTCGTTATGGCGCGCCCGGCAGTCCGGGTCGAGCATAGACGATCACCTGCGGCGTCTCGTCGAGGTAGAGCCCGAATGCCGGCCGGCGGGTACCGAAGGCGTTCCAGGTCTCGGGCTCGCGATCGCGGAACTCGCGGTGCCACTGGAGCGCGGCGTACTGCGCGTCGTCCGGCCCGGCGGCATAACGGATGTCGGCGCGGAGCAGGCCCGCCTGGAGATAGGCGCGGTAGCTTTCGATATTGACCTCGTGGAAATAGACGCGCGCATCCGGGGGGCAGTGCGCGTTGAGCCAGGGAAGAACGCCGGTGACGTTGTTCGACCAGTACTGGCGCTGCATGCCGAGCGAGGCGGCGCCCGGGATGTCTCCTGCCAGCTCGCCGTAAGCGCTGGTGCCGTAGGGATGGACGTGGAGGATCTGCCAGACTCCCGGCAGCAGCGCGGCGGCAGCGGCCAGCGGCAGCGCACGCCTGATGCCGGAGCGCTCGGCGATGTGGACCAGCAGGCCGGCGGCTTCGGGAGCGAGCAGGGCGAGGAAGACGAGCCAGTGCTTGAGGCCGCCGAAGATCGGCGTGGTGCGCAGCATGAACGGGAGCACCGCGGCGCCGGCGAGGCCGAGCTCGAGGAGGCGGCCCGGGTCGAGCCGGCGCCGCGCGAAGCCGATGAGCAGCGACGCGCCCGCCAGCGCGTAGAGGGCGACCGCGGGGAGCGGCAGCGCGAGCGCATCGACGACCAGCGGGTACTCGATGGGGAAGGGCGGGGCGCGTAGCTCGCGGCCCAGGTACTCCCAGGCGTAGTGAACGTGGTGGAGATGGAACGCGACCCAGTCGGCGAGGTGGCGGAGCGGGTCGTGCCAGAGCAGCGGCCAGGCGGCGAAGAGGACCAGCGGGCTGAGCAGCAGGACGGGGAGGGCGCGCAGCGCGCGGGAGCGGTCGGGGCGGGGGAGCAGGAGGGCGTGGACGAGCAGGACGGGGGGGAGGAACCAGGCGTTGTGCTTGGTGGCGAGGGCGCAGCCGTAGATGAAGGCGAGCCAGAGGAGTTCCTTGGGACCTCGACTCTCGGGGGGCGAGGCGACGCGCAGCCAGGCGACGGCGACGCCCGCGGTCAGTGCGCAGATCGGCACGTCGAACGCCGCCAGGTGCCCGTGGAAGAAGGTCCGCTCCGCGCACCAGAAGAGCAGCGGCGCCAGCACCGCCGCGGCGCGCGATCGCCGCAGCGCCAGCAGCGACAGCCAGTAGCTGAGCAGCCCCGCGAAGATGAACGCCGGCAGCCGCCAGGCCAGCGCATCCGGCAGCACCCGCAGCCAGGTCGAGAACAGCAGGTGCGAGCCGGCGAACAACAGCTTCGCCAGCCCGGGGTGCTCGGAGTTGATGCTCCAGTACCGCTCGGTCTCCCCAAGCGATCCCGGCAGCGCCCGCAGCCACCCCTCGTAGCTCTGCGCCGCCGTAAAGTAGTAGCCCTCGTCGCGCACGAAGCCGACCGGCGCCTGCGTCAGCGCCATCGCGGCTGCGGTGAGAAATCCCATCCAGAGCGGCAGCCGCTTCATCGCGTCGTCCAGGACTGCAGGCAGAAGGGCGTCGACGCGTCGGCCGAGGCGATCTCGAATTCGAAGCTGCGCTCCGCATCGCCCGGCGGCATCCTGGCGTCGAGCCGCTGCCAGCCCGACCCACGTACGGTCAGCGTCCCGAAGCCTGCCACGCGCACCTCGACCGGTGACCGCCCGGCATCGTACGCGCGCTCGCCGATGATCCCGGCGCGCAGGTGCAGCGCCGAGCCCGCCGCGCCGCGCCGCTCGAAGCGCGCGCCGATCGGCACTCGCTCGCAGGTCCGAGCGACGTAATCCACCTCGTGCGCCTCGCGCAGAGGCGTCAGCGCCGCGGCGAGCGGTGCGGCGCGCAGGTCCCACTCCTCGAGCGAGAGCGCGCCGAATCTCCGCGCCGCCCCGAGCGGGGATGCCCCGCGCCGCTCCAGCGCCGCGCGCGCCGCCGCGAGCCGTGCGAAAGGAACGCGGGGCAGCGAGAGCAGCCACAGGCGCTGCGCAAAGGCGTAATCGGCCGCCGCGAGATCCTCCTCGGCGACCACCGGCGCGGCATCGACGAAGAGCCGCGCCCGCTCCGCCCACGGCGGCCAGATCTGCACCACCGCGCCTGGACCTGTGTCCGCGCGCAGCGCTCCCGCCGCCTCGGCCCAGTCCTGATCGGACGGCAGCCGGTCTGAAAGCGTCAGGTCGAACGCGAGCGAGCCCGCGCCCAGCAGCACGAGCAGCGCGAGCGGAAGGGCGCGCTTCACCTTCGCGCGCTAGCCTTGGCCGAGCTTGATCTTGCGCTCGCTCTTCTCGCGGCAGAAGAGGCAGAGCGCCACCTCGGGATAGTGCGCAAACCCCGGCGCCCATCCCGGATGCATCGCGCAGCGCACGTCGTAGCAGTGGTGCAGGTCCCAGAGGTGCCCGACGTGGTGCGCGGCGCGCTTGGCCAGCCCGACCTCGATGGGCGGCATGCCCTTGTGCCCCAGCCCGTGCGCGGTGGCCAGGGCTTTGCCGCCGCCGTACTGCGCAAACCCGTCCACCGGCCCGTGGCCCATCGGACCCGCGGGCGCGGTCAGCGGTTCGTTGGTCAGGTAGACGATCTTGTCGTCGGCGTAGAGCTGGGTGTCGTCGTCGATGTTGGCGATGAGCTTCGGCGCGTCGTACGACTCCTGGGTATCGTCGAGCGCGGACTTGGGTAGCCCAGCTTCCCCTTCGATCTCGGCGCCCATGCCGTAGGCGGCATGCAGCCGGCGCGCGACATGCTCAACCACCTCGGACGGAAACTCGTTGAGCGTCACGATACGGATCATCTCTTCCCCTTGGATTTCGCCTTGGCTGCGGGCTTCCTGACGGCGGCAGCCGAGGCGGCGGCGGGCTTCTTCGCGTGAGCTTTCTCTTTCTTCGCGGCGGGCTTTGCCTTGGCCGCGAGAGCGGATTTTGCTTTCGCCGCCGGAGCCGCAGCGGGCTTCGGCGCGCGCTTCGCCTTCGCGGCAGGCTTCGCCGCGGGCGCGGGCTTCGCGTGAACAAGCTTCGCGTGAACAAGCTTCGCGTGAACAGCGGGCTTCGCGCTCGCCGGAGCGGCAGGCTTCGCAGGCGCCGGAGCGGCAGGCTTCGCCGCATCGGCGACCGCCGTCCCCCGCTTCGTCGCCGCGGGAGCAGCACCCACAGCCTTCTGCGCGCCTCTGGTCGCCGCGGCCGGCTTCCGGGCGGGCGGCGGCGGCGGCGCTTCGGCCTCGTCCGTCTCGTCGTCGTCTTCGGCGCCCGCGACTTTTTCTTCGGCGTCCGCGCCCGGGACTTTGGCGATCGGCGCCCCCTCCGTCTGGCTCCCCTCGTCCTCGAAGCCGAGGTCGTCCGCCGCGTCATCGTCGTCGCTGCGCGCGACCTTGATGGCGCTGGCCGGCGGCGGACCCAGAGTCGCCGGCGTCAGCTCGCGTCCCTTGCGCTTCATCCCCTGCGGCGGCCACAGCGCATAGTCGAGATTGTCCTCCGCGACGTGCAGCGGAATGCTCGTGGCAGCCGCGATCTCGCCGACCAAAAGATGCCGCGCGTTGTCGTAGAGCTCGCGCTCCTTCTGCGGCAGCGGCCGGATGCGCGAGAGCGCGTGCAGGCCCTTGAGCACCTCGACCGTGCCGAACAGCCCGCCGCCGTGCATGCGGTCCGCGTTCTCGCGGTGCCGCACCTTCCAGTCGAGCTGCGCCTGCTCGCCTTCGGCCGCGAGCTGGTCGAACACCTCTTCGATCGCCGCGACGTCGGCCACCTTGCGCAGGCCGATGCCCATCACCTTCGCGAGCGGCACCATCACCGTCGCGCCATCCTCCTCGCGCGAGAGCGTCACCACCTCCCAGTCGCGACCAGCGATCTGCTTGGTCTCCACGCCGGTGATGCGGCAGATGCCCTGATTCGGATACACGACGCGATCGCCGACGTGCAGGCTGCCGTCTCCGATCGAGACTTCTTGCGACGCTTTGGTGGCCATTCAGAAGCTTCGCTACACGAGCGCAGGGCGCTGTGCAAGAAGGGCAGCCGTAAAGTTGACGGAACGCCGGGCAATGCGAGGTTGACGGAATCCTTTCTCACCAGGGGATTCGAATGAAGCTGACTCTCGCAATGGTCTCGGCAATCGCGCTGTGCCTCGGCTCTCTCGCCGCCAGGTCGCGCGCCCTCAGGACCGCAACTGTCGCTGCGCCCGTCGTCACCGGGCACCTCAGCGATCTGACCGCCATGGCGGCGGTGGACGGTCACCTCCGTGCAAAATTGCACCGCCTGGCGCAGCGCTAGCTAGAGCCCGGCGGCTTGCCAGCTGCACCGCTTGCTCCATAACTCTTGCGCGGAGCGTCAAGCCCTCCTACAGTCAGGGAAACGCACTGCGTCAAGGAGAGACCGATGGCCGAACAGGTCCAGGAACTCGCCGCCGCATCGCCCCCGCCGAGCCAGCCCCGCGGAGGCTCCTTCCTCTTCGAGCCTGTCGGCGCCCGCCCGTTCATGACGCCGGAGAAGTTCAGCGAAGAGCAGAAGCAGTTCTACAAAACCGGCGACGAGTTCGTGAAGACCGAGCTGGTGCCGTACGTCGATCGCCTCGAGAAGAAGGACAACGCTTTCCTTCGCGAGCTGATCGCCAAGGCCGGCGAGCTCGGCCTGCTTGGGGTGGACATCGCCGCCGAGCACGGCGGGCTCGAGCTCGACAAGGTCACCTCGATGCTGGTCGCCGAATCGCAGGCGGCCAACGGCTCCTGGGCCACCACTTTCGGGGCGCACACCGGGATCGGCTCGCTGCCGATCGTCTTCTTCGGCACGCCGGACCAGAAGGCGAAGTACCTGCCCGACCTCGCGAGCGGCAAGCGCGTAGCCGCGTACGCGTTGAGCGAGGCGGGGAGCGGCTCTGACGCGCTCGGCGCGCGCACCGTCGCCAGGCTCTCGGAGGACGGCAGGCACTACGTCGTCAACGGCAGCAAGATGTGGATCACCAACGGCGGCTTCGCCGACGTCTACATCGTGTTCCTCAAGATCGACGGCACCAGGTTCACGGCCATGATCGTGGAGCGCGACACCCCGGGGTTTTCTCAGGGCCGCGAGGAGCACAAGCTCGGCATCCGCGGCAGCTCCACCACGCCGCTCATCTTCGAGGACTGCAAGGTGCCGGTCGAGAACGTCCTCGGCGAGATCGGCAAAGGCCACAAGATCGCCTTCAACATCCTCAACGTCGGGCGGCTCAAGCTGGGCGCCTTCTCCATCGGCGGGATGAAGTGGGCGCTGCGCACGGGGGTCGAGTACGCGCTGCAGCGCAAGCAGTTCGGGAAGGCCATCAGCGACTTCGGCCTGGTCCGCGAGAAGCTCGCGCGCTCGGCGGCGCAGACGTACGCGATCGAGTCGATGACCTACCGCGCGTCGGGCGCCATCGATGACGCCATCGGCGGCAACGGCGAGGCGCAGCACGTGATGGCGTCGATCGAGGAGTACGCCATCGAGGCGTCGATCATGAAGGTCGCCGGCTCGGAGTGGATGTTCCAGACCATCGACGAGATGCTGCAGATCCACGGCGGCAACGGCTATGTCGAGGACTACGCCATCGAGCGCGCGTACCGCGACAACCGCGTCAACCGCATCTTCGAGGGCACCAACGAGATCAACCGGTTGCTCATCCCCGGCATGATCTTCAAGCGCGCGATGAAGGGCGAGATGCCGCTCATGCAGGCGGTGGCGCAGCTCGACGAGGAGCTGTCGGACCCGCGCCACTTCCCGGCGCCGGTGGGCCGGCTCGCGGCCGAGCGGCGGGGCGTCGAGATGGCGAAGCGCCAGCTCATCTTCGCAGCCAAGTGGGCGGCGGCGCTGGGGCCCGAGCTGGAGCAGCGCCAGGAGATCCTCGCGGCGCTCGCCGACGTTGCCATCGAGGTCTACGCGATGGACAGCATCCTCGGCCGCACGTTGGATGCTTCCGCCCCGTCGCCAGCGGGGCTTTCTCCTCCCGCGGCCCACGCCAGGCCCGAGCTGCGCGACGCGCTCTGCCGCTTCTTCTGCATGGAGAGCCGCGAGCGCGCCTTCGACCGTGCGCGCACCGCGCTCTGCGCCAGCGTGCCCGAAGGTGAGATCGAGAAGGAGCTCGAGCAGCTCGCGCGGCTCCACAAGTACACGCCGGTCAACAGCGGCGAGGTGCGCGAGCAGATCGTGCCGGCTGTTCTGGAGTCAACAGGCTACCCTCTCGCCTGGTGAAGGGGCGCACTCCCCTCCTGCCCGCCCGGTGCGCATCTTGTGCGCGGGTACGGGTGAGGGGGGCGCGTGGGAAATTCAGAGCCAGGTCGAGCAGGAGCGGTGCGGGCGCTGTGGGCCGAGGCCGACAGCCTGCGGGGGCGCGTCGCGGACGCGCCGGCCGTCTATGCATTCTTCTCGTTCGATGCGGCGCTCGCACAGCGCGCGTCCAATGGACATTCGCGGACCAATCCGGCCGCGCGTGCCGCGCTGATCCGGCTCTGCGCCGCGCCCGACACGCGCGCCGCGGTGCTGTCGAGCCGCAAGGCCGAGCTGCTGCAGAAGCGGTTGCGGCTGCAGCGCCTCGCGTACGTCGGCGTGCATGGCGCGGACGTGCACGCGTTCGGGCTGCGGCTCGTCACCGAGCCCGACCTCGAGCGCGCGGAGGCGGCCATCCAGAAGCTACGCCGCGTCTGCGCGGGCGCGCCGGCGCTCTCGCTGCCGGGCATCGCGCTCGAGGATCGGAAGTGGGGCCTCGTGCTGCACCTGCGCAACGCGAAGGCGGCTGATCAGATCGCCGCGGCCGAAGCGTTCGGCACGCTGGTGGCCGGCGAAAGCCTCCGGTTGCGCCGCGAAGAGGACACCCTCGAAGCGCTGCCCCAAGGCTCGGGTATCGGCCGCTCGGCGCTGGGTCTGCTCGCGGGTCTGCGCGACGCGCTGCCGGTCTACGTGGGGGCTGGCGAGTCGGACGAAGAGGCCTTCGCGATGATGAACCGGCGCGGCGGCATCACCGTGCACGTCGGCCCGCCTCCGCGCACCGGCACCGCGGCGAAGTTCCAGGTCGCGGACTGCGGCGAGGTCATCCGCCTCATCCACTGGCTCGCCGACGCCCGCCGCCGCGCATAAGCCACGGGAGCCCGCGCGGCCGGTCCGCACCTTTTTACAATTGAGCGCTTTTGCGTCCTTAGTAGAGGGATGGCGCGAGTCGATCCGCACAGCTATGCCGATACTGATCAGGCGCAGACGGAGCGCATCGATCTCGCGCTCCGGGTGGACTTCGGCTCGCGCACGCTGCGCGGCGAGTGCGCGCTGCATTTCCGCGCGCCGGCGGCGGGGCCGCTCGATCTCGACACGCGCGGCCTGACCATCGAATCGGTAACCGATCTTACCGAAAGACCACTTCGCCATGAATTGCAAAGGCCCGAGCCGGTGCTGGGCGCGCGCCTGCGCATCGAGCTGCCGGAAGGCACCGCCGGCATCCGCGTGCGCTACTCGACCTCGCCCGAGGCGACCGCGCTGCAGTGGCTCGACCCCGCGCAGACGGCGGGCGGGGTGCATCCCTTCCTCTACAGCCAGTGCCAGCCCATCCACGCGCGCTCGGTCGCGCCGCTGCAGGACACGCCGCGCGTCCGCATCACCGCGCGGGCGCGCTTCACCGTCCCGGAGCAGCTGCGCACGCTGATGGCCGCGGCCTCGGAAGGGCGCACGCCCGGCGCGCGCGGCGAGGCGACCGATGTCTTCGCGATGCCGCAGGCGATCCCGCCCTACCTGCTCGCCTTCGCGGTCGGGGACCTGTCACCACGCCAGCTGTCGGTGCGCTCCGCCGTCTGGGCCGAGCGCAGCGTGGCCGACGCGGCCGCCTGGGAATTCGAGCCCATCGAGGAGATCCTCCTCGCCGCCGAGGAGCTCTTCGGCCCCTACGAGTGGGACCGCTTCGACCTGCTGGTGATGCCGCCCTCGTTTCCCTACGGAGGCATGGAGAACCCGCGGCTCACCTTCGTGACGCCGTCCTTGCTCGCAGGCGATCGATCGCTCGTCAACGTGATCGCCCACGAGCTCGCGCATGCCTGGACCGGCAACCTGGTCACCAACGCGTCGGCGAACGACTTCTGGCTCAATGAGGGTTTCACCGTCTATGCCGAGCGCCGCATCCTCGAGGCGATCGAAGGCCGCGAGGCGTCCGAGCTGCACGCGGCCATCGGCCGGCACGACCTGGGCGTCGCGCTCGCGCGCTTCGCGGCGCGGCCGCAGCTGACGCGGCTGCGCAACGATCTGTCGGGCGTCGATCCCGACGACGCCTTCTCGACCGTGCCCTACGAGAAGGGCTACCTGCTCTTGCGCAAGCTCGAGGTGACGGCCGGCCGCGCGCGCTGGGACGGGTTCCTTCTCCGCTACCTGGCCAAGTTCCGCTTCCAGAGCATCACCACGCAGGACTTCCTCGACCTGCTGGAAGCGGAGCTGCCGGGGCTTGCTGCAAGCGTGCGCGCGCTCGAGTGGATCGATCAGCCCGGGCTGCCGGAGGGCGCGCCCGAGCCGCGATCGCCGCGGCTGCGCGAGCTGCAGGAACTGGCGGCGCGCGTCGAAGCGCCGGTCGGTACGCTGACTCCGACGGAGCTGCTCGTGTACCTCCAGGCGCTGCCCGTCCTGACAGCTGAACAATGCGCGGAGCTCGATCGCCGCTTTGGCCTGACGTCGCGCAAGAGCCTCGAGCTGCGCCACACCTTCGTGCTCGCGCAGCTGCGCGCGGGAGCGCCTGGTGCGGTGCAGGGCGCGCGCCGCGTGGTCGGCGAGACGGGCCGGATGAAGTACCTGCGGCCGATCTTCGGCGAGCTGGCCAGCCGCGATCCGGCGCTCGCGCGGGAGATCTATGAAGCGCGCAAGGACGGCTATCACCCGATCGCGCGCGCGGCCGTCGAAGGCCTGCTCCGCGGCGCGTGAGGTTTGCTCCGCGGCGCTTGAGGATGCGCGCCGGGAACGCGCAGGCGCGGCTGCGGCTACGGCTGACTCTCGCGGTCTGCGCAGATTCACCTACCCGCGGGCCGCGCGATCCCCCACCCGGAGTGGTCAAACCGCGTTCCGCCCCTACGGCTGGACCTGATCTCCCGTTCAGCCATGCGCTTGCTTGACAGCACCGGGGGCGTGCTTCACTCTGCGGCTCGGTGGATCGAAGTGGCAAGAAGTGGATCGCCACACCATCCAGAGGATCGCAGTGTCATTCACGGGCGTCCATCAGCATTCGATCGACGCCAAGGGCCGCACCAGCCTTCCCGCGCGCTTTCGCGAGCTCCTCTCCGCCCAGGGCGGCGACAAGCTCATCGTCACTACGCACATCCTCAGTGACTGCCTGGTCGCTTTCACGCCCGCGGGCTGGGAGACGCTCACCAAGAAAGTCTCGCAGCTGCCGATGTTCGACGAGGTCACCATGCACCTGACGCGCACGTTCATCGCGCCGGCGCAGGAGGTGCCCGTGGACAAGCTCGGCCGCGTGCTCATTCCGCCCACGCTACGCGACTACGCGGGGCTGGTCGAGGAAGTCACCTGGGCCGGCGTGGTGGCGCGCATCGAGATCTGGTCGCCCGCGCGCTGGGCCGAGATGAACCGGGTGGCGCAGAAGCCCGAGACCAAGGCGCAGGTCGTGCAGAAGCTCGCATCGCTGATGATCAGCTAGCACCAAGCTTTCTTCGACTCGCGGAGGGAATCAAAGATGGCCGACAAGTCTCCCAGGGGCAGTCACCGTGAGTCGCACGCGGCGGTGTTGGCGATCAGGCCGGCGCCCGGTCCGCGGCCGGCCGGGGTGCGGTGGGAGGACAACATCGCCACCGTCGCGGTGCGCGGCGACCTCGATCTCGAGGCGCTCTGGGCGATCGACTACACCATCGGGCGCGCGGCCACCGACGCGGGGCGGATCGTGCTCGACCTGCGCGAGGTGACGCACCTCGAGTACAGCGGCGTCGCCGAGCTGGTGGCGCGGCGCAGGGAGCTGGTCGCGCGCGGCGGCGAGCTGCTCATCGCGGTCCGCAACCCGTACGTCACCAACATCCTCAAGGCCGCTGCGGGCGCCGACCTCCTGCTCTGCCGCTCGGTCGAAGAGGCCACGGGCGCGGTCGCCGTGACGGGCGCGCGCGCGCTGCGCCGGGGCGTCTAGCCGCATGGCCTTCGTCCACCACACCGTGCTGCGCCGCGAGGCGGCCCTGCTGCTCGCGGCGGCGCCCGGCAAGCTCTTCCTCGACGGCACGCTGGGAGGAGGCGGGCACGCCGAGGCGCTGCTGGACGCGGGCGCGCGCGTGGTGGGGCTCGATCAGGATCCGCTGGCGCTCGCCGCCGCGAAGGCGCGGCTCGAGGGCCGCGACTTGATCCTGGCGCACGCCAACTTCCGCGACGCGCGCGCGGTGCTCGACGGCCTCGGCATCGGCGAGGTGGACGGCGCGCTGGTCGATCTCGGCGTCTCGAGCCCGCAGCTCGACGAGCCGTCGCGCGGCTTCACCTTTCGCGAGGCGGGGCCGCTCGACATGCGGATGGATCCCACGCGCGGCAAGCCGTTGAGCGAGCGGCTCGACGAGTGGGACGCGAACGCGCTCTCGAGCATCCTGCACACGCTCGGCGAGGAGCGTTTCGCGACGCCGATCGCGCGCGCGATCCACGCCGCCTGGATGGAGCACAGGCTCGCGGACACGGCGCAGCTCGCGGAGCTGGTGTCGCGGTCGATTCCGCGCCAGGCGTGGCCGAAGAATATCCACCCGGCGACGCGCACCTTCCAGGGGCTGCGCATCGCGGTGAACGACGAGCTGGGAGCGCTCGCAGACTGGCTGTCGGCCCTTCCGCGGCTGGTGGCGCGGGGCGGGCGGGCGGCGGCGATCAGCTTTCACTCGCTCGAGGATCGCATGGTCAAGCAGTCGTTCGCGAAGCTCGCGACGGGCTGCATCTGTCCGCCGCGGCTCCCGGTCTGCGCCTGCGGGCGCAGCGCGGAGTGGAAGGTCCTGACCAAGGGCGCGGTCAAGGCGGGCGAGGCCGAGCTCGAGCAGAACCCGCGCGCTCGCAGCGCCCGTCTCCGCGCAGTCGAGAGGCTGGTATGAGCCAGACCGGAACGCCGAGCATGATCCGCCGCGCCGTCGATCGCCGCGGCCTCGCCACCTTCGCCGCCGGAACGCTCGCCTGCGCGCTGGTCGCGGCGGCCGCGTTCTTCCACGCCTGGGTGCGGACCCGCGTCACCGAAGAGGGCTACCAGCTCTCGCGCCTGTCGGTCGAGCACCGCGAGCTGTTGCGCGATCACGAGCGGCTGCAGTTCCACGCGGCGCAGCTCAAGAGCCCGCAGCGGATCGAGGAGCTGGCGCGGACGCGGCTCGAGATGGGGCCGCCGTCGGTGGACAGGGTGGTGGTGCTGGTGGGCGGAGCGCTGCGCGCGGGGACCTCGATGGTCTCCTCGCGTTGAAGGAGCGGTGTGAAGAAGCGGGGAGACGACGCGAGCCGGTGGATGCGGCTTCGGGCGCTGCTCGTCGGCGCGCTCCTGCTCGTGCTCTTTGCCACCGTGCTCGGGCGCGCAGCCAAGGTGCAGCTCTTCGATCGGTCGCGGCTGTCGCGGCTGCAGCGCGACCAGACCCGGCGGGAGCTGGAGTGGCAGCCGCGCCGCGGGCTGATCGCCGACCGGCGCGGCGACCCGCTCGCCATCACCCAGGACGTCGACTCCATCTTCGCCGACCCTTCTGCGTTCGAATCGCCGCGCGCGCGGGAGGCGGTGGCCGATCTCCTGTCGAAGGCGCTGCGCATCGATCGCAAGAAAGTGCTGGCGCGGCTCGACGATCCGCAGAAGCGCTTCGTCTGGATCAAGCGGCGCGTGGACGAGGCGAGCGCGGGGCGGGTGCGCGCGCTCGCGCTCGACGGCGTCGAGCTGGTGAAGGAGCCCAAGCGCTTCTATCCACAGCGCGAGCTGGCGGGGCACGTGCTCGGCTTCGTCGGCGAGGACGCGGGGCAGGAGGGGCTCGAGCGCGAGCTGGAGAGCTATCTGCATGGCAAGGGCGTCAGCGTGCCGGCGACCCGCGACGCGCGCGGCGCGATAGTGCTGGAGCACGGCGCGCCGGACGTCTCGGAGCTGACCGGCGCGACGGTGACCTTGACGCTGGACAGCGCGATCCAGCTCGCCACCGAGCGCGAGCTGGGCAAGGCGGTGGCGGCGGCGCACGCGGCGGCCGGCTGGGCGATCGTGCTCGAGGTGAACACCGGCGCGGTGCTGGCGCTCGCCTCGAACCCGCTCTTCGACGCGAACAAGCCCGGGCGCGATCCGGGCGTGTGGCGCAATCGGGCAGTGCAGGATCAGCTCGAGCCGGGATCAACCATCAAGAGCTTCGTGCTCTCGCGCGCGCTGGAGGAGGGCGTGCTCAGCGTGGACGAGCAGCTCTACTGCGAGCACGGCGCCTGGAACCACCTGCGGCACACGCTGCATGACACCCACCCGGTGGACTGGGCGACGCCTTCGACCGTGCTGCGCGAGTCGTCGAACATCTGCGCCGCGAAGATCGGCGAGCGGCTGGGGAAGGACAAGCTCATCGCCGGGCTGCACGCGTTCGGCTTCGGCGAGAAGACGCAGGTCGGGCTGCCCGGCGAAGGGCGCGGTTCGCTGCGCGACCCTCTGCACATGCCGGAGATCGCGGTGGACACGACGGCGTTCGGGCAGGGGATGAGCGCGACGGGGATGCAGACCGTGGCGGCGATGGCGGCGATCGCGAACGGCGGCGTGCTGCTGCGGCCGTATTTGGTCGACAAGATCGTCGCGCCCGACGGCACCGTGCTGGTCGCGAACAAGCGCTTTGAAGTGCGGCGGGTGCTGCGGCCGGAGACGGCGCGAACGATGACCGCGATGCTCGAGGAGGTGGTGCACAAGGGCGGGACCGGGACCAGGGCGGCGCTGAGCGACTACCGCGTGGCAGGCAAGACGGGGACGGCGCAGAAGGTCGACCCGGTGCGTGGAGGGTACGGCGCCAAGCGGCTGGCGAGCTTCCTCGGCTTTGTGCCGGCGGAGTCGCCGCGGGTCGCGATCCTGGTGGTGATCGACGAGCCGGAGGGGAAGGGCGTGGAGGTGACGGGGGGGACGGTGGCGGCGCCGGCCTGGGGAGCGATCGCGAACGAGACGCTGCGGCAGCTGGGGGTGATGCCGGCGAGCGCGCGGGAGCAGGTGCCGCCGGACCTCAAGGCCAGCGGCCGTGCCGTCTTTCAGTCGCCGCGCGCAGGCGCGATCGTCCAACGCGGAGCACGCGTGCGCGTCACACTGGCGTCGCCCTAGATGCGGGCGTAGGAAGGCAAGTCGTGCGACTGACCGAGCTGTTCGAGGGCACCGATGCCGCGCTGACGCCTGACGCGGCCGGCGTCGACGTGCGCGCGCTCACGGTCGACTCGCGCGCCGTCCCCGCGGGCGCGCTCTTCGCCGCCCTGCCCGGCGCCGCGCGCGATGGCGCCGACTTCGCCGCGCAGGCGGTCAGCTCCGGAGCGGTCGCCATCCTCTCGCAGCGCGCCATCAAGACCCTGCCTGCGGTCAATGTCGTGGCGCCCGACGCCCGCCGCGCGTTTTCGCTGGCCGCCGCGCGCTTCCACGGCGAGCCCAGCCGCCGGCTGAATCTCTTCGGCGTCACCGGCACCAACGGCAAGACCACCACCGCTCATCTGCTCGAGCAGCTCTCCGCGGCGCGCGGGCTCCGCACTGGCCTGCTCGGCACCGTCGAGAACCGCTGGCCCGGCGGGAGCCAGAAGGCGACCCACACCACGCCCGAGTCGCACGAGCTGCAGGCGCTGCTGAAGAAGATGCTCGACGCCGGCGCGCAGGTGGTCGCCATGGAAGTGTCGAGCCACGCACTCTCGCAGCAGCGCGTCGCCGGCTGCGTGTTCGCCGGCGCCGCCTTCACCAACCTCACGCGCGACCACCTCGACTACCACGGCACGCTCGAGCGCTACTTCGACGCCAAGGCGTCGCTCTTCAAAGACCTGCTCCCGCGCGGCGCGCCCGCCGTGCTCAACCTCGACGACCCGCGCTGCGCTGCGCTCGCAAAAGCAAAAGAGCTGCTGCAACACCACGTGCTCGGCTTCACCACGCGCGGTGCGCCCGGCGCCGCGCTCAGCGCCGAGGACCTCCAGAGCTCGCTCGCCGGCCTGCGCTTCCGCCTGCGCCTGCGCGCGCCGCTCGACCAGGCGCTGGTCGACATCCAGAGCCCGCTCATCGGCGCGCACAACGCCGAGAACCTGCTCGCCGCGCTCGGGCTCCTGCTCGGAAGTGGCGTGGACGCGCGCGAGCTGGCGCGGCTGGTCCCCGAGGCAAAAGGCGCGCCCGGCCGCCTCGAGCGCGTGGCCGATCCGTTCGGCCGCATCGTGCTGGTCGATTACGCGCACACCGACGACGCGCTCGCGCGGGTGCTCGATGCGGTCCGCGCCGCCGCGGGCAGCGGCCCCCGCCTGGTGTGCGTCTTCGGCTGCGGCGGCGATCGCGATCGCGGCAAGCGCCCCCTGATGGGCGAGGCCGCGGGCCGCCGCGCCGATCTGGTCGTCGCCACCTCCGACAACCCGCGCACCGAAGATCCCGAGGCCATCCTCCGCGACGTCGAGCCGGGCCTCGAGCGCAGCGGCCTCGAGAAACTCTCCACCGCCGGCGAGCGCGGTTACTGCATCGTGCCCGACCGCCGCGAAGCCATCCGCGTCGCCGTCGCCAGCGCGCGCCCGGGCGACGCGGTGCTGATCGCCGGCAAGGGCCACGAGGACTACCAGATCGTCGGCAGCGAGAAGCGCCCCTTCGACGACCGCGTCGAGGCTCGTCGGGCGTTGGAGGTGCGGCGATGAGCGCGCGCTTCACGCTCGACCAGGCCGCCTGGGCGGCTTCGGCGCGCGTGGTCCAGAAAGGGACCGCGCAGGTCTTCGACGGCGTCTTCACCGACACGCGCGCGCCCAGGCCCGGCGCGCTCTTCGTCGCGCTGCAGGGCGAAAAGTTCGACGCCACCGCCTTCCTCGCCGACGCGGTCCGGGGCGGCGCCACGGGAGTGCTCGTTCCGGAAAAGTCGGCGGGCGTCGAGCTGCCGGCGGGCGTGGCCGTGCTCGCCGCCGCCGACACCACCCGCGCCCTCGCCGGCCTCGCGCGCGCCTGGCGCGGCCAGCTCCCCGAGCTGAAGGTCGTCTGCATCACCGGCTCGACGGGCAAGACCTCGACGAAGGAGCTGGTCGGCGAGGTGCTCGCCGCCCGGGGGCCGACGCTCAAGACCGAAGGCAACTTCAACAACGAGATCGGCGTCCCGCTCACGCTGCTCCGGCTCGAGCCGCGCCACCGCTACGCCGCGGTCGAGTGCGGGATGAACCACCCCGGCGAGCTCGCCCGCCTCGCGGCCTACGCCGACCCGGACGTCGGTGTGGTCACCAACGTCGGGCCGGTGCACCTCGAAGGGACCGGCTCGGTCGCCGGCGTCGCGTACGCCAAGGGCGAGCTCTTCCACGCGCTGCGCCCCTCGGGCATCGCGGTCGCCAACGCCGACGACCCGCAGGTCCTGAAGCAGGCGCGCCTGTCGCTCCGCAAGCTGGTCACGTTCGGCGCCACGCTCGGCTCCGACGTGCGGCTGGTCTCGGTCCACCACGGCGGGCCAGGGCTGAACGTCGAGCTGGAGTTCGGCGGCGCCATCCACCGCTTCGATCTCCAGCTCATCGGCACGCACAACGGACACAACGCTGCGGCGGCGGCGGCCGTCGGGTTTGCGCTCGGCATCGACGCCCCGACCATCCTGCGCGGCCTCGCCAACGCGCGCACGACGGGCCGCCGCATGCGCCCGGTGCCGATGCCGGGCGGCGGCCTCTTGATCGACGACTGCTACAACGCCAACCCCTCGAGCATGAAGGCCGCGCTCCTGACGCTCACGCACCTCGTGCGCGGGAAGGGCCGCGCCATCGCGGTGCTCGGCGACATGCTCGAGCTGGGGCCGACCGAGCTGGACCTGCACCGCGACGTCGGCCGCTTCGCGGCGGGCGCGGGCCTCGCGCTGCTGGTCTGCTTCGGCAAGCGCGCGCGCGCCATCGGCGAAGGCGCCATCGAGTTCGGGCTCAAGCCCGACTCGGTGCAGTGGGCAGAGGATACCGCCGAGGCCCTCGCGCAGGTGCGACGGGCCGCGCGGCCCGAGGACGTCATTCTCGTCAAGGGCTCGCGCGGAATGAAGATGGAGCGCATCAGCGATTCACTTGCCGGCGTCGCGCAGGCTCCGGGAGGGCACTGAATGCTCTACCTGCTGCTCTACCCGTTCTCCGACCGGATCGCGGCCTTCAACGTGCTGCGCTACCCGAGCTTCCGGATGCTGATGGCGGGGCTGGTCTCGCTGCTGATCGGCCTGTTGCTCGGGCCGAGCTACATCGAGGCGCTGAGCAACCGCCAGCACGGCCAGTCCAACGTGCGCGAGGACACGCCCGCCGCGCACCAGAAGAAGAAGGGCACGCCCTCGATGGGCGGCGGCCTGATTCTCTGGGCGATGCTGATCGGCACGCTGCTGTTCGCCGACCTGACCAGCAAGCTCGTCTGGGCGGCGCTGATCTTCACCATGGGCTTCGGCGTCATCGGCTTCGCCGACGACTGGCTCAAGCTCACCAAAAGGAACTCCAAGGGCCTCGCCGGAAAGAAGAAGCTCTTCTGGCAGACGGTGATCTTCATCGCGGTGATGGCTGCGTTCTTCGTCGACTGGAAGACGGGCACGCTGATCCTCGATACCCGCCTGACCATCCCGTTCGTGAAGGTGAAGCTCTTCAATCCGCAGCTCGGCTGGTTCTACCTGCCGTTCGCCTTCATCGTCATCGTCGGCACCTCCAACGCGGTGAACTTGACCGACGGCCTCGATGGTCTCGCCACCGGCCCCACCATCGTCAGCTCGCTCACCTTCATGGTGCTCGCGTACCTCGCGGGCGCGGTGATCAAGGGCCTCAACATCGCCGACTATCTGTTGATCCCGCACATCACCGGCGCCGCCGAGCTCTCGGTGTTCTGCGCGGCCATGGCCGGGGCCTGCATCAGCTTCCTCTGGTACAACGCCTATCCGGCGACGGTGTTCATGGGCGACGTTGGCTCGCTCGCGCTCGGCGGCGGCCTGGGCGCGCTCGCGGTGCTCACCAAGAACGAGGTCGACAGCGCGCTGATCCACGGCGTGTTCTTCGCCGAGATCCTCTCGGTGATGCTGCAGGTCTTCTGGTTCAAGCGCACCGGGCGCCGCATTTTCCGCATGGCGCCCATCCACCACCACTTCGAGCTCAAGGGCTGGGCCGAGCCGAAGATCATCGTGCGATTCTGGATCGTCTCCATCATGCTGGCGATGATCGCGCTGGCGTCCCTCAAGCTCCGATGATGAAACTCACGGGCCGCAGAGCGCTGGTGGTGGGACTTGGCAAGAGCGGGCTCGCGGCTTTGCGCCTGCTGCTCGCCAGGGGAGCCGAGGTCGCCGCGGCCGACGGAGACCCCACCGTCGCCGCGCCTTCCGGCGTGCCGATCTTTCTGCTCGAGGCCGCGGCGTTCCGCGATCGCGATCTGGTGGTGGTGAGCCCCGGCGTCCCGCTCTCGAAGGTGCGGCCGCTCGCTCCGGGCGCGGAGATCATCGGCGAGGTCGAGCTCGCGAGCCGCTTCATCGACGAGCCGTTGCTCGGAATCACCGGCACCAACGGCAAGAGCACGACCACCGCACTGACGGGTCACTTGCTCGTCACTGCGGGTCATTTCGCTTTCACTGGGGGCAACCTGGGGACGCCGCTCAGCCAGCGGGTGCTCGACGGCGGCCGGCTCGACGCCACCGTCTGCGAGCTGTCGAGCTACCAGCTCGAAGGCATCGCGTCCCTTCGCTGCGCGGCGGCCGTGGTGCTCAACGTCACGCCCGACCACCTCGACCGCTACGCCGGCCTTGCCGAGTACGCGGCGGCGAAGGCGCGCATCTTCGAGAACCAGCGCCAGGGCGATCTGGCCGCGCTCAACCTGGCCGACCCGCGCGTCGCGGCGATGCGCACCAACCCCGGCGTGCGTCGCGCAGGCTTCGATCCGCGCGCCGCCAACCCCGCCGATCCGCGCGGCGTGAGCGTGGATGCGAGCGTGGAAGGAAAGCGCACCCTGCGCGTGGGCACCCGGCGCTTCGAGTTGACCGCGCCCACGCTGCGCGGCAGCCACAACGCCGAAAACGCGCTGGCGGCGCTTCTGCTGGCGGGCACGCTGGTCGCCGATGCGGAGGCGCTGCAGCGAGGCCTCGACACCTATCCGGGCCTGCCGCACCGCCTCGAGCCGGTCCGCCTGCTCGGCGGCGTCGAGTACGTCAACGACTCCAAGGCGACCAACGTGGACAGCGTCGAGAAGTCGCTGAGCGCGTTCGAGCAGGGCGTGGTGATCATCATGGGTGGCCGCGGCAAGGGCGCGCCCTACGCGCCGCTGCGCGCGCTGCTGCAGGCGCGGGTGAAGCTCATCCTCACCATCGGCGAGGACGCGGAGAAGATCCGCGACGAGCTGGGCGACGTCGCGCCGGTCGCCGACTGCGGCACGCTCGCGGGCGCGGTGGACCTCGCGCACGAGAAGGCGAAGAGCGGCGACACGGTGCTCTTGTCTCCGGCCTGCGCCTCGTACGATCAATTCAAGAACTTCGAAGATCGCGGCGAGCAATTCAAGCGCCTGGTCAGGGAGCTCGTATGAGAGCGAGCTCCGCCGCCGCCGGCTCCCGCGTCGCGCGCGAGCGCTCCCTCAGGCCCGCGCTCCGCTACGACCCGGTCCTGCTCGGCGCGGTGCTGCTGCTCACCATGTCGGGCGTGGTGATGGTCTACAGCGCCTCGGCCGTCTACGCCTCTGCGCGCCTCGGCGACGGGCTGTGGTTCTTCAAGCGCCAGCTCGCCGGCGCGGCGGTGGGCCTCTTCGCGCTGCTGGCGGTGATGAAGCTCGGCTACCAGCGGCTCGAGCGCCTCACCGTGCCGCTGGTGCTGCTGAGCCTCGCGCTGCTGGTCGCCGTGCAGCTTCCGGGCGTGGGACATGCGGCGGGCGGCGCCAGGCGCTGGCTGCGAATCGCCGGCTTCACCTTCCAGCCGAGCGAGATCGCCAAGATCGCGCTGGTGCTCTGGCTGTCGCGCTCGCTGGCGAAGAAGCAGGATCGCATCGCCATCTTCTCGGTCGGCTTCCTCCCCCATCTGGTGATGCTCGGGCTCTTCGCCGTGCTGCTCCTGCTCGAGCCCGACTTCGGCACCACCGTGGTGCTCGGCGCGGTCACCTTCGGCCTGCTCTTCGTCGCCGGCGCGCGGCTCACCTATCTCGCGGCGGTGGTCGGCGGCGCGGTGCCGGTGGGCGCGTTCCTCGTCTGGCACTCGCGCTACCGGCTGCAGCGCGTGCTGACCTTCCTCGATCCGTGGAAGGACCCGCGGGGCCACGGCTACCAGACCGTCGAGTCGCTGCTCGGCTTCGGCGCGGGCGGCGCCACCGGCGTCGGCCTCGGCGACAGCCACCAGAAGCTCTTCTTCCTCCCCGCCGCGCACACCGACTTCATCCTCAGCATCGTCGGAGAAGAGCTGGGCTTCGTCGGGGTCGCGGTGGTGCTCGCGCTCTTTGCGGTGCTGGTGTGGCGGGGCTTGAAGGCGGCGCACGCGTCGCCCGATGCGTTCGGCTGCTACCTCGCCATCGGGCTCACGCTGCTGCTCAGCCTCGAGGCGCTGGTCAACGCCGGCATGGCGCTGTCGCTGTTGCCGACCAAGGGGATGGCGCTGCCGTTCCTCTCCTACGGCATGTCGAGCGTGCTCAGCTCGTGCCTCGCGGCCGGCATCGTGCTCAGCATCAGCGGCGGCTCGGGCGGATTCCTCAGGCGCGCCACCGGAGCGCGCCAATGAGGCTGACCGCTGACCGTCTCCGTCTGAGGCTGGCCGCAGAGAGGGTCGCAGCATGAGGCTGGTGATTGCCGGCGGAGGCACCGGCGGACATCTCTTTCCCGGCCTCGCGCTCGCCGAGGAGGTGAAGACGCGGCACCCGCGCAACGAGGTGCTGTTCGTCGGCTCGCCGCGCGGCATCGAGGTGCGAGCGGTGCCCAAGGCGGGCTTCCGGCTCGAGCTCATCGACGTCGGCCCGATCAAGCGCCAGGGCTTCGTCGGCTCCCTCAAGGGGATCGTCGGCCTGCCGCGCGCGCTCTGGCAGAGCGTCCGCATCTTGCGCCGCTTCGATCCCGACGTCGTCTTCGGCGTGGGCGGCTACGCCAGCGGGCCGGTGGTGATGGCGGCGTTCCTGCTCGGCATCCCGCGCGCCATCCAGGAGCAGAACGCGCTGCCCGGCTTCACCAACAAGACGTTGGGCCGCTTCGCGCAGGCCATCTTCATCGCCTTCGACGAGGCGCGGCCCTTCTTCCCCCCCGCGCGCACGCACCTGATCGGCAACCCCATCCGCCGCGCCTTCCTCGACAATTACCTCCACACCAAGGCGCCGGAGGAGCGCTTCAGCCTGCTCGTCACCGGAGGTTCGCAGGGCGCGCACGTGCTCAACCTGCGGGTGATCGAAGCGCTGGAGCTGCTGGCGCCCGAGCTGGGCCCGCGGCTGCGCGTGCGCCACCAGACCGGGACGAAGGATCTCGACGAGATCGCGGCGCGGTACGCAAGGCTGGCCCCGACGGGCCTGCTGGCCGAAGCGTCCGCCTTCATCGACGACATGGCGCTGGCCTATGCCGGCGCGGATCTGCTGGTCTGCCGCGCGGGCGCCACCACCATCGCCGAGCTGACGGTGTGCAAGAAGCCCGCGATCCTGGTCCCGTTCCCGTTCGCGGCCGACGACCACCAGACGGTCAACGCGCGTTCGCTTTTGCAGGCGGGCGCGGCGCTGCTGATGCCCGAGCCGGAGCTGACCGCGCCGAAGCTCGCCGACGAGATCCGCGCGCTCGCCAGCGACCGCGAGCGGCTCACGAAGATGTCGCGGGCCAGCGCGGCGCTGGGCCGTCCCGAGGCGGCGCGCGAGATCGCCGACGTCTGCGTGTCGCTGTGCGGTCCGCGGCTCATTCGCGAAGGGCGGCACCTGCCCACCAAATAGAGTCCTCTCACAAGAGGCTATTGATTATCGTGGCTCGAATCGCGTACATTCCCGCGATAGCAAGCAGGCGAGCGGTACCGGAGGGCGGCAGCGGTGTTCAGGAACAAGAAGGTCAAGGTCCACTTCGTCGGCGTCGGCGGGATCGGGATGAGCGGCATTGCCGAGCTCCTCCTGAACCTCGGCTATGGAGTGACCGGCTCGGACCTCAAGGACACCGACACGACGCGCCGGCTGGCGAAGCTGGGCGGCGTCATCGCCATCGGCCACCGCGCCGAGAACGTCGCGCCGGACGTCGATGTGGTGGTCGTCTCCAGCGCCGTCAAGCGGAGCAACCCCGAGGTGACCGCCGCGCGCGACCGCGCCATCCCGGTCATCCCGCGCGCCGAGATGCTGGCCGAGCTGATGCGCCTGAAAGAGGGCGTCGCCATCGGCGGCTCGCACGGCAAGACCACCACCACCTCGCTCATCGCCACCGTGGTCGCGCACGCCGGGCTCGATCCCACCGTGGTCGTCGGCGGCAAGCTCAACGCGCTGGGCTCGAACGCGAAGCTGGGCAAGGGCCAGCTGATGGTGGTCGAGGCCGACGAGTCGGACGGCTCGTTCCTGCGCCTCTCGCCGACCATCGCGGTGATCACCAACGTCGACGCCGAGCACCTCGACCACTACGGCACCGTCGAGGCGCTGCAGCAGGCCTTCGTGGACTTCGCCGACCGCGTTCCTTTCTATGGGCTCGCGGTGCTCTGCCTCGATCACCCGGTGGTGCAGTCCCTGATCCCGCGCCTGACCAAGCGCTACGTGACCTACGGGTTCTCGCCCCAGGCCGACTGGCGCGCGGACAACGTGCGCCTCGCCGCCTTCACCTCGACCTTCCAGGTCTCGCATCGCGGCCGCGCGCTCGGCGAGGTCATGCTCAAGATGGTGGGCGCGCACAACGTCCTCAACGCCCTCGCCACCTGCGCCGTCGCGCACGAGCTGGAGATCCCCTTCGAGAAGACCGTCGAGGCGCTGCGCGAGTTCGCCGGCGTGCAGCGGCGCTTCACCGTGCGCGGCGAGAAGGGCGGCATCACCGTGGTGGACGACTATGGCCACCACCCCGCGGAGATCAAGGCCACGCTCGCGGGCGCGCGCGCGTCGTTCCCGCAGCGCCGCATCGTCTGCGCGTTCCAGGCGCACCGCTACACGCGCACGCGCGACCTGCTCTCCGACTTCGCCACCGCCTTCAACGACGCCGACGTGCTGCTGCTCAGCGAGATCTACGCGGCCGGCGAGGAGCCGATCCCGGGCATCTCGGGCGCGCGGCTGCACGAGGCGGTGCGCGCCTGCGGCCACCGCGACGCCAGCTTTGTCGCCGAGCGCTCTGAGCTCGCGGCCCGGCTGCGCGAGCGCGTGCGCGAGGGCGACCTGGTGCTCACGCTCGGCGCGGGCGACATCACCCACGCGGCCGATGAGCTGCTGGAGCTGTTGCCATGATCGAGCTGCTCCGCAAAGCTTCGCGCGGCGAGGTGCTCGAGAGCGTGCCGCTCGCAGGGCGCACCAGCATGCGCGTCGGCGGCGCGGCGCGCTTCCTGGTGCGGCCCAAGGATCCGGCGGCGCTGGTCGCGGCGCTGGGCGTGCTCAGCGACCAAGGCATCGGCTGGCACGTGCTCGGCGGCGGCGCCAACACCATCGTCGGCGACGGCGGGCTGGAGGGCGCGGTTCTCCTGCTCGGCCGCGACTTCTGCGACGAGGAGCTCGAGGAGGGCGGCGACCACGTCGTCCTCACGCTCGGCGCGGGCGCGCCCAACGCCCGCTTCCTCGCGCTCGCGAAGGAGCAGCGCGGCGCCGGCGTGGCCTGGGCCGCGGGCATTCCCGGCACCGTCGGCGGCATGGTGGCGATGAACGCCGGCACGCCCTCGGGCTGCATGGCGGATCACTTGCTCGCCGTCGAGGTCGCGACTCCCACCGGCTTGCGCTGGCTCGATGCAACCGCGTTGCATCTGGCGTACCGCCACTGCGAGCTGCCGCGGGGCGCGGTGCTGACCCGCGCGCGCTGCAAGGTGCGACGCGGAACCGAGGCCGAGCTGCAGCAGCAGCAGCGCGACGCCAAACTCGACGTCGAGCGCCGCCGCCAGACGCAGCCCCTGACGCTGCCCAACTCCGGCTCGGTCTTCGTCAACCCGCGCGGCGACTTCGCCGGCCGGCTGATCGAGCAGGCTGGCCTCAAGGGCGCGCGCCAGGGCGGGGCGCAGATCAGCGACAAGCACGCCAACTTCATCGTCAACCTGGGCGAGGCGCGGGCGAGCGACGTGATCGACCTCATCGCGCTGGCGCGCAAGACCGTGCGCGCGGACACCGGCATCGAGCTTTTGCCCGAGGTGCGGCTGGTCGGCACCTTCACGCCGCCGCTGCCGCCGGATCTCGAGCGCTATCACCTGCTGCCCGTTTTGCTGAAGGCCGAGCCTGCCCAGGCGGTGCGCCCATGAACGTCGAGCCCATGAACATCGAATCGGTTCGGTTCCGCGTCGAAGCCAAAGCAGCGCTGCGGCGCAGCGAGCGCAAGCCGGGAGCGCTCCTGCAGGCCTTCGTGCGCACCGGCCTCGCGGTGGTGCTCAGCGCCGCGGTCAGCGCCGGCGCCTGGCAGGCATACCGCTGGGCCATGACCGCGCCGATGTTTGCCATCTCGGAGATCCGCTTCATCGGCCTCGAGCACGCGACCGAGAGCGAGCTGCTGCGCGGCTCCGGACTCTCCCTCGGCGAGAACCTCCTCCACGCCGACCTCGCGCGCGCGTCCAGGGCCATCGAGGCGCACCCGTGGGTCGCGTCGGCGCGGCTGACGCGGCGGCTGCCCTCGCGGGTGATCGCGAGCGTGGTCGAGCACCGCGCGGTTCTGCTGGTCCAGCTCGGCAGCCTCTACCTGCTCGACGATCAGGGACAGCTCTTCAAGCGCAAGGCGCCCGGCGACGGCATCGGGCTTCCCGTCGTCACCGGCCTCGCCCGCGACGAGCTCGGCAAGCCCGAGACCAACCTGCGCCTCGCGCTCGCGCTGCAGCTGCTCGACGTCTGGAAGGCGGAAGGCTTTGCTGCCTCTGCGCTCTCCGAGCTGCGCCTCGACGGCGCGGCCACCGCCACGCTCTTCGCGCGCTTTGATGAAACCGTGCAGGAGATCCGCCTCGGCAGCGGCGAATTTCCTTTGAAGCTGCACAAACTTTCGCAGGTGCGCGCCGCGCTTGCACGCCGCGGCGTGCGCGCCGTCCGCATCGATCTCGACAACCAGAGCCGCCCCGAGTGGGTCTCTGCCCAACTGGCCTCCCAGAGGTAACGAATGGCGCAAAAGAAGGGTGAGATCGTCGTCGGCCTGGACATCGGCACCACCAAGATCTGCTGCATCGTGGGCGAGGTCACCCCCGACGGCATCGACGTGATCGGCATCGGGACGCACCCGTCGCGCGGGCTGCGCAAAGGGGTGGTGATCAACATCGAGGCCACGGTGGCGTCGATCCGCCGGGCCGTTGAAGAGGCCGAGCTGATGGCGGGCGTCGAGATCAGCGCCGTCTACGCCGGCATCGCGGGCGGGCACATCCGCGGCTTCAACTCGCAAGGCGTGGTCGCGGTCAAGGACAAGGAGGTGCGCGCCTCGGACATCGCCCGCGTCCTCGACGCCGCGCGCGCCATCAACATTCCGCAGGACCGCGAGATCCTGCACGTGCTGCCGCAGGAGTACATCATCGACGAGCAGGACGGCATCCGCGAGCCGCTCGGCATGAGCGGCGTGCGCCTCGAGGCCAAGGTCCACATCGTCACCGCGGCCGTCTCGTCGGCGCAGAACATCATCAAGTGCTGCGGCAAGACCGGGCTCTCGGTGGCTGACATCGTGCTGGAGCCGCTCGCCTCGGCCGAGGCGGTGCTGGCCGAAGAGGAGAAGGAGCTGGGCGTCGCGCTGGTGGACGTCGGCGGCGGCACCACCGACCTGGTCATCTTCTCAAACGGCGCCATCCAGCACACCAGCGTGATCCCTCTCGGCGGCAACCATCTGACCAACGACATCGCGGTGGGCCTGCGCACGCCGATGCACGAGGCCGAGAAGATCAAGGTGCGCTTCGGCAGCGCGCTGGGCTCGCTGCTCGACAAGGACGAGACCATCGAGGTGCCGAGCGTGGGCGGCCGGCCGCCGCGCGTGCTGTCGCGGCGGATCCTCTGCGAGATCGTCGAGCCGCGCATCGAGGAGCTGTTCCAGCTCGTGCACCGCGAGATCCAGAAGGCGGGGCAGGAAGATCTTCTGGCCTCGGGCCTGGTGCTGACCGGCGGGTCCTCGCTGCTGCACGGAATGCCGGAGCTGGCCGAGGAGGTGGTCGGGCTGCCGGTGCGCCGCGGCACCCCGCGCGGCATCGGCGGGCTCACCGACGTGGTGGGCGGCCCGCAGCACGCGACCGCGGTGGGCCTGCTGCTCTACGGCGCCCGCCAGGGCCGCGAAGGCGGGGCCTTCCTCCGCTCGGGTGACAATGCCTCGATCAAGGAGAAGTTCCTCGGCTGGGTCAAAGAGCTCTTTTAAATCAGTTTGAATCGTCGACAAAACGACGGAGGCAACGATGAATGACTTCGAGAACAATGACCTCGGCGCGCGGATCAAGGTGATCGGCGTCGGCGGCGGCGGCGGCAATGCATTGAACACGATGATCCTCGCCGGCTTGACCGGCGTGGACTTCATCGCCGCCAACACCGACTGCCAGGCGCTCCAGCACAACCGCGCGGCGACCAAGATCCAGCTCGGCGCGAAGGTCACCAAGGGGCTCGGTGCCGGGGCGAACCCGGAGATCGGGCGGCAGGCGGCGCTCGAGGACAAGGAGAAGATCCTCGCCGCGCTCGCGGGCGCGGATATGGTTTTCGTCACCGCCGGCATGGGCGGCGGCACCGGCACCGGCGGCGCGCCGGTGATCGCCGACCTCGCGCGGCAGGTGGGCGCGCTTACCGTCGGCGTCGTGACCAAGCCGTTCCTGTTCGAGGGCAAGCGCCGCCAGAAGCAGGCGGAGAGCGGGCTCAACGAATTGAAGAACGCGGTCGATACCCTGATCACCATTCCCAATCAGCGGCTATTGGCGGTCGCCGACGCGACCACGACCCTTCTCGATACCTTCAAGAAGGCCGACGAAGTGCTCCTGAATGCAGTCCAGGGCATTTCAGATCTGATTACCATCCCGGGCCTGATCAACGTCGACTTCGCCGACGTGCGCACCATCATGAGCAACATGGGCATGGCGCTGATGGGCACCGGCAGCGCCGCGGGCAACGAGCGCGCGCTCGCGGCCGCGCGGATGGCCATCGAGAGCCCGCTGCTCGAGGACGTGCAGATCGACGGCGCCACCGGCATCCTGATCAACATCACCGGCGGCGGGAACATGACGCTCGTCGAGGTGAACCAGGCGTGCTCGCTCATCCAGGAGGCGGCGCACGAGGAGGCCAACATCATCTTCGGCAGCGTCATCGACGACGGGATGGGCGACCGGCTCAAGATCACCGTCATCGCCACCGGCTTTGCGTCCCGCGATTCCCGGAGGGTCGATCGGGGGGACGCCACCAGGCTCATCCGCGGCGCTTCGCAGGGAACGCTGGCGCTCCCGCAGATAACCGAGCCGGCGCAGGCCCGCGCGGCGCGGACGCCCGAAATCGGGCGGCAGCTTCCGGCCCCGGCCAAGGAGCAGCGCGTGACGCCGCCTCCGGCGCCCGCGCGCGAAGGTCGCCCCGTGCGGCACATCTCCTGGCAGGAGCTGCGCGAGATGACCGGCGCGTCCGAGGACGAGCTCGATATCCCGACTTTCCTGCGCAATGGGGAATAGGGCGATGAGACGGCGCCGCTTCGTGCTGAGACGGCGCCGTCACCATGGCGATTGCGGCCATCACGAGTGGCTGTAGTAGTGCTCCTCGAGATCGACCTCTCCGTCGACCTCCTCGGGTAGCGCCAGCGCCGCGAGCAGATACAAAAGAATCGGGTTCGAGAGCACCAGCACGAAGTCGAAGAAGCTCCAGTGCGCGCGGCTGCGCAGGGAGAACATCGACCACCAGTTCTGCACGTTCCATCGAAAGGTGGTGTTACTCGCGGCCGCGGCCGCTGAGGAACTCGCCGGTGCGCGCGGTGAGCTGCGCGGTGCGGTTCAGCTGCGCGTCGAGGCGCGCCAGCACTTCTTCGCCGCGGACCTTGAGGCCGAGGTCGAGCCCGCCGCCGTCTTCACCCAAACGCGCGAAGAGGTCGACCACCTTGAGCAGCGCCTGGTGTGCGAGCAGCAGATCGCGGCCGGCGCGCGCGCCCTTCTGCGTGAAGATGAGGCCGCTCGAAAAGAGCCGCGAGAGCGCGGCGCGGTTGTCTTCCATGGCCTCGCGCACGCGCTTGTCGGCGAGCTCGCGCCGCCGGCCTTCGCGCACCGAGGACAGATCGACGACCGCCGCGGTCTTGCGGCCCGTCGTCCTTTGTTGCGCCTTCGCCTTCGCCATCGATCACCTTCGGCCCTGCGAGTGCCCTGCGAGTGCCGAAGAGTAGCGCCGAGCCCGGAGGACGGTCAACGCGCGCCGCCGCCTTGATTCCTGGAGTAGACTGCGCGCCCTTTGGTTCGGGGAGACTCCTCTTGTTCAGCAAGATCCTGATCGCGAACCGCGGCGAGATCGCCTGCCGCGTGGCGCGGGCCGCGCGGGCGCTGGGCGTGAAGACCGTAGCCGTCTACTCGGACGCCGACGCCAAGGCGCTGCACGTCGAGGCCTGCGACGAGGCGGTGCGGCTCGGCCCCGCGCCCCCGCGCGAGAGCTACCTCGACGTGGCCCGCGTGCTGGAGGCCGCGCGGGCGACCGGCGCGGAGGCGATTCACCCCGGGTATGGTTTCCTCTCGGAGCAGTCGGACTTCGCCGAGGCGTGTGCGGAGGCGGGCGTGGTCTTCGTCGGCCCGCCGCCCACGGCGATGCGCGCGCTCAAGGACAAGGCACAGGCGCGCGCGGTGATGCGCGACGCGGGCGTGCCGGTGGTGCCGGGCTCGACCGGGCACGTCGGCGACGAGGCGGCGGCGAAGGCGGCGGCGTCGTCGGTCGGCTATCCGCTGCTGGTGAAGGCGGCGGCGGGCGGCGGTGGCATTGGCATGCAGGTCGCGCGCGACGAGGCGGAGCTGGTGAAGGCGCTGCGCAGCTGCGGCGATCGCGCGCGCGCCTCGTTTGGCAAGGATGCCCTCTACCTCGAGCGCTACCTCGAGAAGCCGCGCCACGTGGAGGTGCAGCTCTTCGGCGACGGCCGGCTCACGCTCGCCGTCGGCGCGCGCGAGTGCTCCATCCAGCGGCGCCACCAGAAGGTGGTCGAGGAGGCGCCGGCGGTCGCGTTCACCGGCAAGCCGCAGCTCTTGCAGCGGCTGCTCGACGCGGGCGTGCTCGCCGCGCGTGCGGTCGGCTATGCCAACGCCGGCACCGCCGAGTTCCTCCTGGTCGGCGACGAGTTCTTCTTCATCGAGCTGAACGCGCGCCTGCAGGTCGAGCACCCGGTCACCGAGGCGACGGCGGGGCTCGACCTGGTCCAGCTGCAGCTGCGCATCGCCGCGGGCGAGAAGCTGCAATTGGGCCAGGGCGATATCAAAGTCAGCGGCTCCGCGATCGAGTGCCGCATCAACGCGGAAGACCCGATCAAGTTCTTTCCCTCTCCCGGCCCGGTAAAAGTCTTCGAGACGCCGGTGCCCGCCGACGGGCTCTTCCACGACGGCGTCCGCGTCGACGCCGGGGTGCGCGCGGGCGACATCGTCACGCCTCATTACGACTCCCTGCTCGCCAAGCTGATCGTGCACGCAGAGACGCGCGCGCAGGCCATCGAGCGGCTCTCGCGTGCGCTGGCGGGCTTCCACGTCGAGGGCGTCAAGACCAACCTTCCGCTGCACCAGCGTATCGTCGCGAGCGAAGCGTTCGCGCGCGGCGAGCTGGACACCCACTTCCTCGAACGGCTCTGAAGGAGCTCAAAGCATGGACGTCCCCGCGCACATCACCGGCACGGTGTGGAAGATCGAGAAGAAGGTCGGCGACGCGGTGTCGGCCGGCGACGTGCTGGTCATCCTCGAGAGCATGAAGATGGAGATGCCGATCGAGGCGCCGGAGGACGGCAAGGTCAAGGAGATCCGCTGCAAGGAGACCCAGGCCGTCAACGAGGGCGACATCCTCGTCGTCCTGGAGAGCTAAAGCTCGGGCGCGTTCACACCCGCGCGAACAGCTCCGGCAGCCTGATCTTCAGCGCGTGCGCGATCTTGTAGAGCGAGGTCACGCTCGCGCTCGATTCCGCGCGCTCGATCTGCGAGAGCAGGCTCACCGACAGCCCGGTCCGCTTCGCCAGCTGCTTGAGCGTCAGCGTCCGCTTCTTGCGCAGGTCACGGATGGCGGAGCCGATGTTGCGGTGCAGCTCCTCCTCGGGCAGGAGCGACAGGCCCTTGGCCGCGAGCGCCCGCCGGACCGCGCCGAGCAGCTCGTCCTCGCGCACCGGCTTGCGCAAGTAATCGACCACCCCGCCGCGCAGCGCGGACACGGCCGAGTCGAGCGTGGCGTACCCGGTCATGAGGATCACCGCGCAGTCGGTGTCGTGGTGCCGGATGGTCTGCGCCACCTCGAGCCCGGAGATCTCGGGCATCTTGAGGTCGACGATGGCGAGGTGGACGTCGGCTTTCCGCAGCTCGTCCTCGACCTTGCGGCCGTCGGTGAGCGTGGTCACCCGATACCCGTCCTTCTTCAGCATCATCTCGATCAGGTCACACGTATCCTGATCGTCATCGACGACGAGAGTTCGAATATCCACCGAGGTCCCCCTCCCCTGCGTGGGTCGAATTTCAACCTGCAGGAGTCCAGGGAAAGGTTTACCGTGACGACGGTAGGCTGTCCACCGATGTAGCGGTGATGTTCAACGCCTCCGCGCCTCGTAATCGTCGAGCACCTTCTGCAGCTGCGCCTTCTCGTTCTGGTTGGTGCAGAGCGGCAGGTAGAGCTTGTAGTAATGCGCGCCCTCCTCGATGTTGCCCTGCCGGGTGAAGGCGATGCCCATGCTGCGGTAGATGCCGGCGAGGACGCTGTCGCCCGGCTTCATCGCCAGCGCCTTCTGGTACGTCGCAATGGCGGAGGGGAAGTCCTGCCCGACCAGCTTCTGGTTGCCGTCGTTGACGAGCTTGCGAGCCTCGCCGTCGGCGTCGATGGTGCGCGCGGTGGCGACCACCGCGGCCGGCCCGGCTCGCACGGCGCTCGCGGGCCGCGCCGCGGGCGAGCTGGTGCGCACCACCGGCGGCGCCACGGCCTGCGCCAGCTTGCAGGTCTCCACCAGCGACTGCGCGTCGGTGCTGGCCGGATTTGCCTGCAGCGCGAGCTTCGCCTCGGCGAGGCAGCCCGCGTTGTCCTTGTCCTTCATCAGGCCCGCCGCCGCGAGGTGCAGCGTCACGTAGCCGGAGGTGACCGCGTCCGCCTTCTCGGCCGCCTTGTTGCCGTAATAGGTCTGCGAGCCGCCCAGCACCGAGAGCAGCTTGCGCGCGCGCTCGAAGTCCTGCGCGGCCATCGCGCCTTCCATCTCGCGGTAGAGATCCTCGCTGCGCGATTCTGCCTGGATCTGGTTGGAGTCGCGCAGCTCGGCCGCGGTGGCGCCGGCGCGGCGGGCAGCGTCGAGGTGCCGCCCGGCTTCGGTGTAGCGGTGAGCCGCCACGCCCTCCTCGGCGGCGCGAAGCGCGAACTTCCGCTCGGCCTTCGAGTCCTGCACGGACTCCTCGCCGTCGTCTTCCTGGCCTGAGCCCCGCGCCTTGTGGTGCCGGGTGGCGAAGAAGGCGGCCGCCCCGAGCGCGAGCACCAGAGCCGCGCCCAGCCCGATGACGAGCGCCTTGTTGCCGCCGCCGCCGGGCTGCGCCGCCGCGAGCGCCTTGGCCTTGGTGCCGCTCTCGGCCGGCAGCACCACCATCTGCCCCGGCGCCGCGAAGATGAACTTGAGGTGGCCGATCTCGAGCACGTCGCCGTTGCGCAGCGCGATGGCCGCGTACGGCTCGTCGTTGACGCGCACGCCGTTCTTGCTCTCGGCGTCCATCACCTTCCAGCTCGCGCCCTCGAGGTGGAGGCGGCAGTGCTTGCGGCTGATCGACGGGTGATCGATCTGGACGTCGTTTTCGTCGCTGCGGCCGATGCGGATGGGCGTGCGATCGAGGATCAGCTCTTTCCCGCGCCACGAGCCCGCGATGCCCACCAGCTTGGGCCGCTTCGCCGGCGCGATCTCGCGTTTCTCCTCGTCCGCCGCCGGACTCTGGCCGAGATCGGAGAGGCGGATGATGGCGGTGTCGGCGTTCTTGCGCGCGTCGGCCTCTGCCGCTGCCTCGACCGCCGCGTCGTGCGCCGGCTCCGGCGCGGACTCGGGCGGCGGGGTCGAAGAAGCCTTGGCCTGGGATGGCTGTGTCGACGTCACCGTCGGCTCGTCGTCGTCGGGCTCCGGCGGCGCGGCCTTCTCCTCGGGCCCCGCCTGCAGCGAGAGGTCGTATTCGCTGATCTGGATTAGATCGCCTTCGCGCAAGAGCCGCTTCCCGGCGATCTTCTCGCCGTTGACGCGGATGCCGGTGAAGCTGTTCAGGTCCTCGATGAAGAAGCGGCCCTGCTCGCGCAGCAGTTTCCCGTGCTTGCGCGAGACGTTCTTCTCCGTCAGCCGGACCACGTTCTCCTCGTGGCGGCCGATGGTGAGCTCGTCGCGCACGAAGGGAATGACGGTGCGGTGCCCTTCGTCGTCTTCGATGATCAGCTTCATGGAAGTCCTCGTCGATGCGGACCGAGGACACTACCGCATGAGCAGGGGCACCGTTAAGCCGCCCGTGATCGGAAGATGCCCGACCTCAGTGCGTGGCGATGAAGTTCTCGATCTGCGCCTTGTCCGTGGTGGAGTAAGGCAAATACTGCTTGAGGTACTTCTTCGCGTTGCCGTTGTCGCTCAGGTAGGCGTAGCCGAAGCCGAGCGAGTGATAGCAGCTGCCCAAGGTCGTGCGGTCCGACGGGTGCAGCGCGAGCGCGGCGGTGCACTTCGCGACGGCGCCGGAAAAGTCGCGCGCCAGGAGCTTGGAGTTCGCCTCGGACGCCAGGCCCGCGGCTTTGCCGTTGCGCTCGACCTGCGAGGGACCCTTGGACTCGGCCGGCGGCGCCTTCTGGGTCGCGGCTTCGGCCGGCTGGCACTGCGACGCCAGCGCCTGCGCCTCGCCGTTGCCCGGGTCGAAGCCGAGCACCAGGTTCACCTCGCTCGTGCAATCCTCGAGCTTGTTGGAGCTCTTCGCGGCGTTCGCCTTGGCGAGATGCGTTTTCGCATAGCCGGCCTTCACCGCGTCGGCCTTCTCGCCAGCCTTCCCGCACCAGTACGAGGTCTCGGTCGAGCACTTCTCGACCAGCGACTTCGCCCTGTCGAAGTTGCCGCCGGAGATGGCCCCCTCGAGATCGTTGTACGTCTCCTGGCCCTTGGCCTCCTCCGCGGCGCGCTTGCGGTTGCCGGGCGTGGCGCCCTTGGCCGCCGCCGCCTCGTAGAGCTCGGTGGCCTTGATGAACTCGTGCTTCTTGTAGTGCGCGTCGCCTTGCTTCGTCGCGGCGTCGGCGCTGAGATCGCTGCCGCCCGACGCGCCGTCCTCGCCCGACTCCTTCTTGCCGCGCAGCGCCAGCACCGCGATGATCGCGAGCAGCACCACCACGACGCCGCCGATGCCGGCCATCATGCCGGTGGACATCCCGGCGGGCTTGACCCTGGCGGAGGCACCGGTTGGCGTCTTGCTGATGCCCGCCATCAGCTCGGCGGTGGTGGGCTTGAGCCCGCCGGCCGGCTTCTCGGGAGCGCCTTCGACCTTCTCCGGCGGAGGGCTGAACTTCTCGCCCGGCGCGCAGAAGCGGAACTTGAGGTGGCCGAGCTCCAGCGTGTCGCCCGGCTTGATCGCCGAGATGGCGTACTCCTCGCCGTTCACGCGCACGCCGTTGGCGCTCTTGTTATCGAACACCTTCCACTGGCCCTGGTCCAGCACGAACCTGCAGTGCTGGCGGCTGACCGACTGGTGCTCGATGCCGATGTCGTTCTCCTCGGTGCGGCCGAACTTCACCTCGGTCCGCATCAGGTAGAACTCCTTGCCGCGCACCGGGCCGGCGAGGCCGACCAGGCGGGGCATCTCGTTCTTCTGGAGATCGCGCGCTTCGATCTGCGGCGCGTTCTTCATGATGTCGCTGACGCGGATGATGGCGGTCGCGCCGGCTGCAAAGGCCGGCGGCAAGGCCGATTCGGCCTCCGCTGGCGACGACGGCTCGGCGGCCAGCGAGACCGCCGCCATCGGCGAGGCGGTGTCGGACGCCGCGGTGGGTGGCGGCGCGGAAGCGGGGGCCGGCTTCAGGGCAGGGGCTTTGGCGGCGGGGCTGGCCGGAGCTGCCGGGGCTGCTTTTCCGACGGCCGCCGCGGGCACGGGCGGCTGCGCCAGCGGCGTGTCGAGCTTGCCCTGAATGCCGAGATCGTAGTCGCCGATCTCGATCAGATCGCCTTCTTTAATCTTCCTCGGGCCGGCGATGCGGTCGCCGTTGACGCGGACGCCGTTATAGGACCCGAGATCCTCGATGAGCAGCTCTCCCTTGTCCTTCACCAGGCGCGCATGGCGGCGCGAGACGTTGCGCTCGGTCAGGCGGATGGTGTTCCCATCCTGACGGCCGATGGTGATCTCTTCCCGAACGATGGGGACGACGGTCTTTCTGCCCTCGTCGTCCTCGATGATGAGCTTCATGGGCTCCTCTGCCGAAGGCCGCTGCCGCCCCTCCGGCGAGTAGTGAAGGGCCTGCCACCTTGGCGCGGGATGCGCATCCTAGGACAAATGCCTGCTTGGACGGAAGAAGCGAATTTCCCGCCGCCGCCCGTGGATCCTCCGGCCGCGGCCCTGCAAGCCGGAGCGGTCACGGTCTCCGGTGTTCCCTGGGTGACGATCGGGCTCCTGCTCTCCTGCGCCTGGTTGCTGGTGGCCGCGGGGGGCGTCAAGGCCGGGCTGTCGCTTCCTGCGCTCCTCCTCTATGGCGCCAAGGCGACGCCGCTCATCCTCGACCGCGGCGAGACCTGGCGGCTCATCTCGGCGAACGTGCTCCACAAGGACCTTCTGCACCTCGCCTTCAACGCCTTCGCCATCTGGAACGTCGGCGGCGCGCTCGAGCGCGCGGTGCGGCCCGCGGATTACCTCGCGCTGATGATCTTCACCGCGCTCGGCACCACGGTGACGTCGGCCATCGGCTCGGACTCGATCTCGCTCGGCGCGTCGGGCATCGCCTTCGGGGTGCTGGGCGCGTCGGCCGCTTTCGGCTGGCGGCGCGGCGTGCGCGGCTCGCTGCGCGCGCACTTCGGCCTGCGCATCGTGCCCTGGCTGCTGGCGCTGTTCGCGGCGGGGCTCGGCTCCCAGGGCGTGGACAACTGGGGCCACGCGGGCGGTCTGGTCTCCGGCGTCGTGCTGGGCTTGTTCCTCACGCCGCGCACCTGGCCGGGTGAAGGCGCCGCGCGCAGGCTCGCCGCGGCCACCGGCGCCCTGCTCGGCACCATCTCGCTGGGCGTCTTCGCGGCGCCCGGCCTGCCAGCGCTCGGCGGCGTGCGTGAAGGCCCGCTCGCGATGGAGGTGCGGATGCCGCTCGGCTGGCGCAAAGCGGGCACCGGCCCCGACCGCGTCTCCTTCACCAACGGGCTCACCTCCACCTGGCGCAGCTCGGCGACGCTCTTCGCCGGCACGGCCTGCCGCTCCAAGGCTGGGTGCGCGTGCGCGAAGCTCGTGCGCGGCGTGATCGAGGAGGACGTCTGGCGGCTCGCCGACGCGGGCGCCTTCCGCGAGCTGCACCTCGGCGACGAGCGTCCTTCGCGCCGCGGCGTCGCGCTCGACGGCACGCTCTCGGGGACCGACGGAGCGGTGCAGGTGAGCGCGCTCTGCCTGCAGCGAGATACGGCGCCGGTGGTGCTGGTTGTCTTGCAAACGCCGCCGGGCGCCGCGCAGCTGGTCGATCGGATGGCGGCGTCCTTGACCTGGCCGGGCCGCCCGCCGCCGTCACTCGAGGCAGGCGCCGGTCGCTGAGCGCAGCGGTCGGCGCGCGTCGCCGGTGCCGCGGACGTCGTGCCCCGCGCGCGGCCAGCTCGAGTTGGCGAGTCCGTTCTGGCTGCCGTCGATGGCGAGCGCGAAGACCCCGCCGTCGTCGGTGCCGAAGTAGAGCGTGCGGTCGCAGCCCAGCGCGGGCGGCGTGCGGATGGCGGCGCCCGCGGACCAGGTCCAGAGCGTCGAGCCGTCGGCGATCGAGAGCGCCGCGAGCGTGCCGTCGTCCTCTCCGACGTAGACCACGCCGCCGGCGCCCTGCGTCGGCGCGGCGGAGGGCAGGCCGCTCGTGTGAACGGACCAGCGCTGCGAGCCGTCGGGGTTGAGCGCGACCACGGTGTGGTCCTGCGTGCCGACGACGAGGGTGCCGTCCTCGGCGAGCGTGGGGGCGGTGAGTATTGTGCCTGCTGGCGCGACGGTGCTGGTCGTTGGCGCTGGCGGCGGGTTGGTGATCGGGTCCGCGGGGAAGAGATAGCTGTCGAGCGCGCTCGCGGTGCGCGAGAACACGACGGGCTGCTCGCCGGTTGCGAGGGGCGCGCGCAGCGCGGGGGCGCCGCGATAGCGCGCTGGCGCGGTCGTGATCTTCGGGGGGCTCCAGCCCAGCCCGTCGAAGCGCGCGGCGTAGACAGCGTTGTAGGCGCCGATATAGGTGGTGCCGTCGGCGGCGATGGCGGGAGCGGAGAAGTCGAAGTCAATGAGTGGCATGCCGGTGGGAGGGGAAATGCATTGGCCGGTGAAATCCCGGATGGCGTAAAGTCGGCCGCCGGTGCCGCTGGTGCCGCTCGAGGCGACGATCACCTCGGACCCGAGCAGCGCGGGGCCGGCGCGCAGGGTGCCGAAGAGGCCGCAGCACAATGGCGGCGAGCCGTCCAGGCTGACCTTGCAGACTCGATTGTCCACGCGCGCGGAGATGAGGCTGCTGCCGTCGGTCGCAGGATCGCCGACCGCCCCTTGGCCCAGACTGAGCAGCGACGACGAGCCAGTGCTTCGCACTACGCTCATTGCGTTTGCACTCACGGTGGTTGCCAAGACGCGGTCACTCGTCAGCGCGATACCAATGATACTTGCAGTGTCATTTGCTATCCAACGCAATCGCGTGATCGGAATCGATACCTGAATCGCCGCGCTATTGCCGACGATATCGGTCCCCGTGATCGCGATATCCGCCCGATCAGCCGCAGGCGGCGCGCGTGAAGTATCCGCCTGGATCAAGAACGTTCCGTCCCCCTGCTGCACCACCGCGCCGCCCGTCGAGGCGACCGTCACCGCGCTCAAGTCCTGCGCCGTCACCCGCACCGCCACCACCGTGCCGCGCACCACCGCTCCTGCCGGAATCGACGTCGGGTCCACGCCCAGTCGCGGCGCCCGATCGTCCACGCTGAGCACGTCCTGCGCGACTGCGGTGTGCCCAAGATCATCGCTCGCGCTCAAAGAGATCGGCACCGCGCCCTCGACGCCCGCTGGCGCGAGCGACACCGGCACCTCGAAGCGAACCGTCCCGCCTGCCTCCGCGATGCCCGCCACTGAGCCCGCGCCCAGCGCCAGCTTCGCCGTCACCACGCCATGGGCGCGCTCGACCCGCGCCCGCACGGTCACCGTCGCCGTCCGCCCAAGCACGCCCCGCGGCACCTCCAGCAGCGTCACGCGCGGCGGCGCCTGGCAAACTCCCTCGGCGCAGAACGCGCCCAGCGCGCCGCCCTCGCAGTTCGCGTCGCTTTCACAGCGGCCGCCCGGTGCCGGCAAGCAGCCCGCGACCAGCGCGGCCAGCGCCAGCGCCTTCACCATAGATAGACCGCCGCGCCTGCGAGCCCCAGCGCCGCGGCCACCAGCACCCGCCCGGCGATGCTCTCCCCGCGCGACCGCGAATACCTCCCGCGATCGGCGGCGGTCAGATCTCCCGAGACGAACCGCTCATCGAGCTCGCGCGCCACCCGGTCGCCGTCCCACCAGAGCGCAGCGCCGCCGGCGCCCGCGATCACCGCGCCCGTGATCAGCCACGGCTCTGCACGCGCGTGGTCTTGCGCTGCGACTGGAGCCGCGACCGCAATCGCCGCCGCCGGCGCCGGGAGTCGGGCGGGGACCGATCTGTTTGGCGCTGCGGTTTCCGGCTGCTCGACCGGCGCCTTCGCGGTGGTCGGCGGGCTCTTCGAAGGCGCGGATGCAGCGTCAGCCGGCGCCGCTGCGTGCTGCTCCGTGGACCCAACTTCAGGCTTCGCCGCGGCCTGCTGCTCCGCGGTCGGAAGCTTCGCACCGGTCTGCCGCTGCGAGCCCCCGAGGTCAGCGGGCGCCGCCGGCCGCACAGGAGGAGCAGGCGCCCGCCTCGGTCGCGCGCGCGCCGGCGCGTCCTGCGCTTGCGCGTCAATCAACACATTGAGCTGCGAAATCTGCCGCTCCACCTCATCCCGCAGCGGCCCCTCGGGCTCCGCGCGCAGATATCCGCGGAATGCCTCTTTCGCTTTTGCATATTCACGCAAACGCCGGCGCACGATACCAAGCTGATATAACAGGTCGGAAGCCCGCTCCTCGCTCCACGCGGCCTCATATTCCGCGGCGGCTTTGTTCATTTGACCAAGCGTCTCCGCCTGCTGCGCGCGCTCGCGATGCGAGACCGGCGCCGCCCCCGCGCTCGTTGCGATCATGAGGGCAAGGAGGAGGCCGGAGCGCACAACGGCGATGCTGTCGTCATTGTCGCGTGGCGGTCAAGCCAAAGCTCGATGCCCTGCCGCGAATGAGGCTCGGGCACGAGCCCCCGGGGCCGGAAGTCGGACCGGGCAGGTATCTATTTGCACCATGCTTCCAGCAACGGCGCGAGGCCGCCAGGCGCCTACATCCGCTCGAGAACGATTCCTTGCTCCCACCAAGATCCGCGGTCTATACGGAGACGCGTTCGCCGGAAGTTCCGAGGGAGGATTCATGCGCCGTGCATTCGGGCTCATCGCTGCGTGCTGCGTCTCATTCGGGGCGCTCGCCGCCGAAAAGAAGTCGATATCGAAGCCAGCGCCGGCGCCCCCCGCCGACATCAATGCCGCGCTGCCGCTCCCTCCGCTGCCCATCGCGCTCGCCCCGCTCCCGCTCGAGCTGCCCGAGCTCAAGGGCTCCAAGCTCTGCGTCTTCAAGTTCGTGCAGAGGGACGCGACGCTGAAGAAGAGCGGCCTGATGCCGACCACGCTCGCCCCTGAGACGGCGCTCGCCAACATCGAGCAGAGCTTCCTCAATGTGGCCAAGCTGTCGCCGCTGCTGCGCGACGCGACGCTGCTGCCCACCGAGAGCAAGTGCGCCGTGGACGACGACTCCTGCCTCGCGCTGCTCGGCTCCTTTTCGGCCTGCGAGAACGTGCTCGCAGGCAGCGCCACCAAGGTGGACAACGGCTATGCAACCTCGATTCGATTCGTCAATGTGAAGAAGGGCCACACCGTCGCCAACGCCAGCCCCGACCAGGTCATCCAGACCAAGGATCCGCAGCAGGTCGCCTCCTGGATCGAGAAGCAGGCATGCAAGGCGCTCCAGGTCAATTGCGTGGGCGAGGCGCAGGTCGATCTCGACCTGCCCACCATGCAGCTGCTCGTGGACGACAAGCCGTTCCCGCGCACCATCGCGCAGCCCGAGACGCTGAAGCTGCCCGTCGGCCCGCACACCCTGGTGGCCGCCATTGGCCCGCGTCGCAGCCACGAGGTGGTGCTGCCGGTGCGGCTCGCCAAATCGAGGGAGGTCGCTTTCTATGTCCGCCAGAACGCCAAGGGCGAGATCGATCTGCGCCCTCGCGGCGAGGTCCTCGATATGAAAGGTCATCCGATGGTGCAGGACAGCGCTCACTACGAAGCCGCGTCCCACTGGCAGCGGCCCACCGGTCTCGCCATCGCCGGCGTCGGCGCCGTGGTCGCGGGCATCGGCCTTTATCAAGGTTTCCACAGCAAGACGCTCGTGAACCAGGCGCAATCCAATTATCGCAACAATGGCACTTATCTGCCCGCGGATATCTCCACCCTCGACTCCGCCCATAGCGCGGCCTCGCTGGGAAACATTCTCACGATTGCTGGCGCGGTCGCCGTCGCCAGCGGTCTGGTCCTCTCCTTTGCGTTCTAGCCCACTCAGGGGTCCGCCTATGCTTCGCAATGGTCTCGCCATCATCCTCGTCGCCGTCTCGCTGCAGGCCTGCTTCAAGGGCGACGCCTCCGTCGGCACCTGCAAAGCCAACACCGACTGCGCGACCGGGTCGACGTGCAATCTCTCCCTGCACGTCTGCGCCTCCTCGTGCCCTGAGCTGTGTCTGGCCAACCAGCAGTGCCTGAACGGGACCTGCGTCGCCCTCGAGTGCCTCCCCGCCTGCGATACCAACCATTCCTGCGACAAGAACCAGACTCCGCCGAAGTGCATCGAGCTGACGGAAGGCACGGCTTCGCTCGTGAAGCCGCACCAGGGCGATATCGTCGGAGGGACGCAGATATCCTTCGAGGCGATCGCCGGCGCTCCCGGCGGAGGGCCCTCGAAAGTCGTCTTCCGCATCGAGCAGGGAGGGACGTCCAGAGCGACACTGGAGGTCGTCACGGGAACGGCAGGCGATTACTCAGGCGTGCTCACCGTCGGGGCACACGTCCTGGCCTCCGGGCCGGCCAAGGTCTTCGCCAGCACCTATTACACGGTCAATGGGACTGCGAAGAACATCGACTCGCCTGCCCTCGACGTCACCGTGGACGAGGACGCCCCGGTGATCAATACCCCGACGACCGATCATCTTTTCTACAGCAGCACCGCTGTGACCCCGGCGCCCGTTGCCAAGGTGACGGTGCAGATCGCCGATGTCGGTTTGGCCGGCGTCGACAAGAGCACTGCGCAATTGAAGCTCGGTACCCATTCCTATCCGGCCCTCGCCCCCGCCGCAGCCGACGGCCGCGGGACGTATTCATTCGCTGTTCCCACCGACGACGTCGGTATCGCCGCCAACAACCAGGCGACCGTCGGCTATGTCGTCGTCGCGAGCGACAAGGTCGGCAACGCAGCCTCATTCGACGGGGGCAGCCTCGCAATCGACAACAACCCTCCAACATTCCCCAACGTCGTGCTCGATCCCGCCAAATTCTACGGCGGCGACGCCGGCATCCCCATCGCCGTCGACGTCTTAGACCCTCCCGGCGGCTCCGGCCTCGACAGCACCTCGGTCGCCATCCTGCTGGCCGACGGCACCACGAAGATTTTGCCAACGACAACCACCGATCCGACCCGCACCTTCCTCCCCCTCGGCTCCGATTTGCAGGTCGATCAGCAGCAGGGGCCCGTGACCTTCCACTTCATCGCCAGGGACATCGCCGGCAACCTCGGCACCTCGGACCCGCAGACGGTCCAGATCGACCGCAAGCCACCTGCGGTGGGCACCGCGATGGTCACTGATTACCTCGCGGCCGATAACGGCTACTATCCTCGCGGCGCCGCGTTCAAGATCCCGGTCTCGGTCACCGTGGACGATATCGGCGGCTCTGGCGTCAAGGCCGTCGCATTGAATGTCGCGGGTACGAAAGTGGCCGACGGAGCCTTCGATTCCGGCATCGGCAGCCCGACGGCGGGCAAATGGCTCTTCATGGTTCCGACGTTGCTCGCGGCCACGGCAGGAACCGAAGGAGCCATTCCGTTTACCCTGACGGTGACCGACAACGCAGGCAATACGGCGTCGGACGTGGTTCCAGTCAACAATCCCGTGCTGAAGATTGACAACGCCGGCCCCACTGCCACGACGATCGCCTATGTCACCGGGCCGCAGTTTACCGATGGGATGGGCCTCAAATGGTACAAGCAATCGCTGGCCGGCGATATCGAGGTCACGGCAGTCGTCAGCGATGCGGGAAGTGGAGTCAACCGTTTGTCGCTCGCTCTGGTCTTGACCAGCGACATAACCAAGAAAGTGAGCACGGGTAGCGCGACTGGGCCCGACAACGCGGGAACGGGCACCTTCCATTTCTTCATCCCGCGCTCGAGCACAAATGGAATCGCAAACCTGGCGCAGGGAAACCTGCAGTTCCAGGTCGCTGGTGCCGATAACCTCGGCAACCCGATGCGTTCCTCGACCACCGGGACGATAGGTATCGACGGGCAATCCCCCACCGCGCCGACGCTTACTTTCACTGCGACATATCCGGCGGCCGACTGCGGCGCGGGCGCTCTCTGCGGACACGATAGCGCCCATTTCCTCCGGCTGGGAGACGACAACAAAAGCGTGCCTTTCTCGGCCAACGACGGAACCGGCGGCAGCGGGATGAACACCTCCGCCGGTGCGACCTGCATGTTCTCCACTCCGACCGGCGAGCTCCCAGTCCAGTCGCAGCCAGCCTGCACCGTGACCTATCCCGGCGGCTCGGGCACAGGCTCGGTCACGTATCATTTCACGCTAAACCCCTCCACTCTCGGCTTGAATACCGGCACTAACGGCGAAGGCATCGTAACGGCAAAGGTTACAGCCCAAGACTTCGTGGGTAACGCCTCGGCGGAGACCAGCACGAATCTTTTAATCACGCGAGTAAAGTGGGTCCGGCTCTTCGGCACGACCGTCACCTCCCTTTCTGGGCCACCCATCCTGACCCCAACAATAGGCACCGCGCAGCAGCTTCTCGTGGCGGGCACCGGAAACGCTAACGACTCAATCTATTCATTGGGTACCGACGGCTCGCAGATCGGCAAGGCGGGGAAAGGCGCGACTCCGCCAATTAGCGCCGTCTCCACGTCGATGGCCTTCAGCGCGAACACAAACAAATTGTACGTCCTTACCAATACTTCATCAGTGTATGTGTTCCCCGTAACGGCCGCGGGCCCGGCTACCAGCGTCACAGCGTGCAACCTCGGAATAAGCGGTTCGACGGCGGGAGGTCCCGCGATCCTTGGCTCCACCACTGCAAACGAGGTCGCGATGGTATCGGATCCAGGAAACAATCGCGTGCAAGTCATTTCAGGCAACGCCGGCGCGTGCACCGGAGTTACTAGTACGGTGATCGCTGGTGCGAGTAATATCTTGGGAGCACCAACTACCGATGGAGCTCCGGGAGCCTCATCAAAGATTTATGTGCCGTCTGGCGGTACCGACATCACGAACCTCACTTGGGATGGAGGAACTCTTGCCCTTTCCACTCACAACAGCATAAGCTTCAACGTTACAACTCCCGTGGCGATCGCGAACGCCCTGTTCTTTGGAGACGACAAGCAGGCGTACCACGCGTTTACGACCGCGTTCGTATCCAGTTGGACTACGCCTGCGCTTGCCACCCAAGTGGTTACGACACCAGTCGTTAACGACGCCTTGATGTACGGAAGTGCGGGGGCCGTTGACGGGCACCTGCGCGCCTTCGAGACCGTCGGGGGAACGCAAGCTTTTCAGTACCCGTCGTCGGACACGACAAAGATTGGCCTAATTTCCCCGGTGGTCATCGGCGGCTCGAACACGGATTACTTTACCGACTCGACCAATCATGAACTGGTTGCCCTGCAATACATAAAAGGCAAGCCCGCGACCACCAGCGTCCTGTGGACCTACAAAGGCCAGAACAACTTCCGCGGCGCGAACGATGTGGGGTTCGTCGGCGGTGGGCCGGAGCCGACCATCGGACCTGACGGGACGCTTTACTTCGTAGACGGCAGCAAGGTCTACGCGATCCAGACGGACACCGGCGCTTCCGTCGTCCCGACGAGCGGGTCCAACTGGCCGCGAGTCGCATTCGACAACTGCAATTCGAGCAACAGCTCCTATACAAACTGTCAATGACGCTCGAAGCTGTGCGCCGCCCATTGGACCTGAAAGGATTCGCAGGTAAAGTCATATCCGCCGCAGCGGCGCTCGCGCTCTCCGCCTGCTCCTCGCCCCATCCACCAGCGACCTGCGCGATTCTGGCCACGCCAGCAACCCCGGCTACACCTGCCAGTAAGCTGATGCCAGATCCCCGTTCTGCTCGGTGGTAGGATCAATCGCGTGTGCTCGAAGGCTTAAGATCGGGCTCTAAAAACTTCGATGCCTGATTCCAAAGCCGCCCGCTCGGGAGGCGAAAGTCCGCCAGCCCTCGGCACACTCGTTCTCATCGACAAGAGCAACGTGTACGCCATCCAGACGGCAGAGCTTCTTTCTTACTCCGACGAGCGGTGTTAATTGGGTCGCGAGTCGGACTCGCCAACTCGCACCATTCGATGAACGGTGGTCGGGTTCGGCGTCTATGCTGCTGAGCTCGTCGTAGGCGCTGATGGGGGCCTGTCCGTCACTGTGGGAGGCTCGATGTCGCTCTCGAGGGGTCGAGTTCAAGCCTCTTGTTCCTGGTTCCCTGCCACTGGTATAGAGTCCTCTCTCTCGAGAATGAGCACGGGCGGGTCCATGAAAAGAATCGCTGGCAAAGTACTGTGCGCCGCCGCTGCACTCGCGCTCTTCGCCTGCACTCCTCCTCTTCAGGGAGTCTGCTCAGTCGACTCCGACTGCAAGTCTGATGAGATCTGCAGCAATGGCCTCTGCCTCGCGCGGCGTTCGCCCGGTGGCGGGGATTCGCAAGGCGATGGAGGTAACGCCGGAGATGCTGGCAACGCCGTAGACGCCGGCGACGCAGGAAACGTCGTCACGGGCAGCGACGGCGGCGGCACCATCACGCTCAACTCTCCCGATGGCGGGTTCGTCGCGGGCACGTTCCAGGTGGCCGCGCAGACGTCGACCGGCGGCACCATCATCTTCGATTTGGAGCCGGGCATCGGCGGCAGCAGCCTCGGGACCACCAACGCGACGGCGAGCGCCCCCGGACAAGTCGCCAGCACCTTGAAGGTGAATGATCTCACCTTCAACGGCGCGGCGCTGCTGCAGGCCGCACTCAGCGCCGGCGGCGTCGATTCGCATTCGCCGAGCGTGGCGGTCACGGTTGACCAGCAGGGACCCCTCGTCTCCACCGGATACGACGGTACCAATCATTGGGTGGCGGCCGACGGCGGCTTTGCCTTGACCGCGACCGTCAGCGACAACCTCAGCGGCGTCGGCGCGGCGCAGTTGTCCGTCATCCAAACGTCCACCACGCATATCGATTACCCCGCGATAATTGCCGGCAGCGTCGCGACCTTCAATGTCAAAGCGAAAGATTTCGCCGTCGCCAAAAGTGTAGTGCTCCTCCCGTTCTCGCTGTCGGCCACAGACAAGGTCGGCAACCTCTCGACCGTCATGCCAACGTCCTTCACCGTCTTCAGAGTGGACGACCAGCCACCGGTCATCTCCGGCGTCGCGGCCATCGGTGGCGCCTGGTTCCAGGCGCGCGTTCCCTTCAGCGCGGCGATCTCCGATGGCCCGGGCTCAGGCGTGGCCGCGAGCTCGATCACCCTGACTGCGGGCAGCACTTCGGCCAGCGGATCGTTCGACGCCGGCTCGGGCCTCGCGACCTTCAACGCGGACTTCAGCGCCCTGACCGACGGCGGCTTCGAGGGACAGATGGCCTACCAGATCACAGCCAGGGACAACGTTGGCAATACCGGGTCGTGGGACGGCAGCGTCAACCTCGATACCGTTCCTCCCTCCATCTCCAATCTTGCGCCCGTGACCGCGGCGGATATCACGGTGGACGGGGGGGCCTGGTATGGCGGCGACGGCGGCGCGATCACCATTCGCGCGTCCATCGACGGCGGCGCAGGCAGCCCAATCGACGTCAGCGCGGTGTCCATCGACGTCGACGGCGGCACCGCGCCCAACGCGAATGGGCCGAAATATAGCTTCGATATCGCGCGCACCATCGCGACCGGCGTGGAAGGCCCCCACATCTTTAACGTCCGCGCGGCGGATCTGGCAGGCAATCAGTCGTCGGCGATGGTCTCGCTCAATTTCGATACCGTCCCTCCCGGCCTGCAGGCTTCGTCGCTGCTGTCCCCGACCGGCTGGGTCCGACGCGCGAGCGGCGGCGAGGGCGTGGCAACGGTGCCCGTTTCGTTTTCCGTGCTCGACAAGGGAGTCGGCACCGCCGCAGTCACCCTCCAGACGCTCGATGGAAAGACAACGCTGGGCAGCCTTTCGAGTACCGATAGCGTGCTCTTCGCGGGCAACCTGCCGCTGAGCTGGACGGTTCCAGGGAAGGAGAGCGCGGTGGGCTACCAGGTCGTCGCGCTCGACCGGCTGCAGAATGCGATTACATTGAACTTTCTAATCCTTGTCGATGACGTCCCGCCAACCATGAATGCGGATGCTTCGAATACGGCGAACGTGTCGTGGCACGGCGCCCAGGCCGGTAATCTGGCCTTCACGGCCTCCGCGGTGATCACAGACAATGGTAGCTTGGTGAAGAGCGCGACACTGGGCGCCGCGCCCGGAAGCCCTCCCGCCGCGGGCTCTTCCGCCTGGACTTTCTCGCTCAGCCTGCCGTCCGACGCCACCATCGAGACCGATCAATATGGGCCGGTGACCGTGACCGCGATAGATAACGTGGGCAATCCCGGCAGCGACACTACGCACTTTTACTTCAAGGTCGACAACAAGCCTCCGGCCTGGTCGGGCGTCTCTCTGGACGCGACCACGCCCGGGGATGCCACGGACCTTTCGGGGCGGCACTGGTTCAAAGGCAAGTCGTTTTTCCCCGCTGGAGCCGCAACCGACATCGTGGTCGATGCCACGGTGACGGAAGGCTATCTCTCCACGGCGACCGCGACGCCTGCGAGCGGCGCCGCGGTAACCGGATGCACCGGCACGGCTCCGTCCTATGCTTGCAAATTCTCCATCCCGCGACTGGCCGTGTCCAGCGCGCCCGCGGCCGCCTACCAGGTCACCCTGGCAGCGGCAGATCTGGCCGGCAACAAGGCCGCTGCCAAGACCTTCGGCCTGTATCTCGACGACCAGAAGGCCCTCTCGCCGACGGCCAGCGTCGACTCCGCCGTGCACGGCCCCAACGACACCGTGACGGTCACCGTCGCCGCAGCTGCACCCAGCGGCTTTCCAATCAAGGCCGCAGCCGTCGATCTTCCCGGCACAGCGAAGCTCATCATCGGCAACTGCACCGGCGCGTCGGCAATCGCGCCCGATGCTATCTCCACCATCGCCACCTATCCGGTATCGTCCAGCCTGGTCTTCAGGGTGCCCGTCGGCAGCTGCGTGTCCGGCAACACCGACGGCGCAGTCCAATTCAATGTGGCCGTGACCAGTCTGGTGGGCGGCACCGGCACCGCCAGTGGGTTCATCAACGTCGATACGCGCGGGCCGGTCACCGGAAACATCGTCGGCCTATATCCGGGGGCGACCGGCATTCCGGCCGGCTGGTCGCACGACGGCGCGCACTTCAATCGCCGCGACAGCGGAGATCTCTTCGCCTTCTCCGCCTACGACTGCCATGGGCTCAACGGCAATCCGGCCGTCTCGCTGAACGGGCTAGCCAGCGTGAGTGTCGCGCAATCGACCGACAGCAGCGGTGTGTTGAACCCCGCCGTAACCTGCGCTTCACCTGCGGGAGTAATTGTCACCCGCTTCACGGTGTCCGGCAACCTGGGCGCCGTCGCGACCTCCGCTTTACCCGGCTCCGACAACGCGCTCGGCTGGTCGGCAACGGTTACCGACGCGTTTGGAAATGCCAGCGGCGCGTCGGGCTCTATCAACGTCACTCGCCGACTCTGGCGCGCCCCCGCGCCGCAGACCGTCTCCTTTCTCGCGCTGGGGCCCGAGTTATTCGCTTCCGGGACCGGCGGCATCGATGCCTTCGATCCCGCAACCGGCGGCGAGGGATTCTGGGGCACCTCGAGAACCGGCGAGACGATGGTCGCTTCCAACAACGGGACACCTGCCCTCGTCTATACCGGGGGCAACTTCGTCGAAGTAGGCAACGCCGCGCAATTGACCGGGGGCAGCTTCGGAATCTGCTCGCACGGCGCCACGCTGGATGCAGTGCAGGTGACGGGGCCTTCCAGCATCTCCTACTCGTCGGAGTCGTTGCAGTGGGATCCGAAGCATACCTGCGACCCGACTTGCATTCCGGCCGACAGCTGTCCGAAAACTCCGACGTGTGCAGGGTGCGCCGTCTGTCACAACCTCGTGACCGTATTCTATCAGGACCAGCTCACCCTCTCCGGCAGCACGGTAGTGTGCACGAGCGGCGGCGCGGCGCCCACTGCCAGCTGCGCCGGCAGCCCCAGCGGTCCAGCCACGCTCAGCAATCGCATCGCAAGCGCGGTGCCCTCGCTGCTCTATATTGGGCAAAGCGGAGCCAACGACTGGTCGCTGCAGGATTCCGGCGGCACGGCGCTTGGCAGCTACGGAGCGCCGCTCTCGGCCGGGCACGGCTGGCCGCTGGTCGATGGCTCCTCGCCGCCCAACGCGTACTTGCCCGGCATCGCCAACACGCCGGGGCGCATCGATGTGGTCCAGTTCAGCTCGTCCGGATTCGTCGCGGTCCCCTTTGCCCTGCCAACCTTCCCCGCCGCCATCAGCGACATGCTCCTGGCGAAGACCGGGATCCTCTACGTGCTGAGCAACAACACCGTGCACGCGGTCATCACCGACTCCACCGGTGGCGGAACGGACGCCGGCGGCAGTCAATTCTCCGCCTGGCCGTCGGCATGCCGCGATCCATGCAACTCGAGCAACGCGGGGTACGCATGTCCTTACTAAAATCATTCGCGACGATCGCGCTTGTCCTTGCGGCCGTGCCGGCGCGCGCCCAGGACGTAGCCGAGGCAAAGGCGCATTTCGAGAAAGGCCAGACGCATTACACGCTGGGCGAGTTCGCCGAGGCGGCGGCCGAGTTCAAGGAGGCGTTCCGGCTCAAGCACGAGCCGGCCATTCTTTACAACGTCGCGCAGGCGATGCGGCAATCGCATCAATACCAGCAGGCTTATTTCTACTATTCGCAGTTCCTGCACCTGCGGCCCGAGGCGCCCAACCGCTCCGAGGTGGAGGGGTTGATGGCGCAGATGAAGCAGAAGCTCGACGAGAAGGAGGAGTTCGAGAAGAACCACCCCACTTCCACGCTCGATGACGAAGGCAAGAGGCCCGCGGCCGAAGCCCCCACGCGCCCGGAGTCGCCGGTGCGTGTGGCGGCTACGGCGGCGCTGCAGCCGAGACCGGCTGCGCCCCTGGCGGCGACCGCCACCAGGCCGGCAGCCACGAGTTCGCGCGCGCCGCGCATCGCTGGCTACGTCGCGTTGGGTGCGGGCGTGCTCGCTGAAGGCGCGGCCTTCGCGTTCCATTCGGGCGCCCAGTCAGCCGCTGACCAGTTCAATCGCAAGTACGCCGGCCACTCGCTGACAGCGGACGACGCCCATCTGAAGACCGACGCGCAGTCGAAGGGGAAGCTCGCGACCGTCGCCGCCGTCGGCGGCGGCCTGCTCCTGATCACGGGCGCCGTGCTGACATTCGCATTCTAGCCGTCGCAGGTTCCCGGGCGGTGCCGGCAGCACACTCACGTTCTGCCAGCTTGCCGCTCGGCTTTGCGCGTGCTACCGACCGCCCCTGACCGATGGCCCGCCCTGCTGCCAAATCGCTCCCGCTGGACGGCTCTTTCGAAGCGGCCGCCGCGCGCCCCGAGTGGGGCGACGTCCTGCCCGGCTTCCTGAGCGGGCAGAAGTGGCTCGCCGCGCTCTCCGCCGAGCAACGGCTGGTCCTGGCGCTTTCCGCGTTCGCCGCGCTGGTCGCGGTGCCGTGGCTGGGCGCGACCGGCTTCTGGGATCCGTGGGAGCCGCATTACGGCGAGGTGGCGCGCGAGATGATCGCGCGCGGCGATTACATCCATCCGTGGTGGGAATCGGCCTGGTTCTTCTCCAAGCCCGCGCTCGACCTCTGGCTGATGGCGGCCGGAATGCTGGTCGCCGATACCAACGGCCCCGACCGCGCGCTCGGCATCTATACCGAGTGGTGCGTGCGCCTGCCCTATGCGGCCATCGCGGCCACCGGCGCAATCCTGCTCTTCATCGCCGCCAATCGATTGCTCGGCCGCAAGAGCGCGGTCTTCGGCACGGTGGCGCTCCTCACCAGCCCCCTCTTCGTCTTTCTCAGCCGCCAGGCTGTCCCCGATCCCGTCTTCGTCGGGCTGCTCTCGTCGGCGATGGCCTGCCTGATGATCGTCCTCTTCGAGGAGGAGCGGAGGGACGGCTGGATGGTCGCCTTCTACTGCTTCGTCGGCCTCGCCACGCTGAGCAAAGGACTGCTCGGGTTTGCGCTGCCGGGCGCGGTGGCGCTGCTCTATTTCATCGTCACCGGCGAATGGCACCGGCTGAAGCGTTTGAGGCTGGGTTTGGGCACCTTGATCGTGCTCGCAATCTGCGGGCCCTGGTACGGCACGATGTTCGGCTTCGACGGCCGCGACGACGAGGGCAAGAGCTTCTTCGAGCGCTTCATCATCCACGATCATTTCCAGCGGCTTGCCGTCGGCGTCTTTACCTCCACGCCGGGCGGCACGTTCATCTATTTCATCGAGCAACTCGGCTTCAACGCCTTCCCGTGGGTCTTTGCTTTCCCGGGCGCTGCCTCCATTCTGGCGCGGGTGCGCGTCCGGCCGCAGAGCGGGCGCGAGCGTGGATTGCTGTTCCTGGTGCTCTGGCTCCTCGTCGGCTTCGCGGTCTTCGGCTTCAGCGTCACCAAATTCCACCACTACGCCTTCCCCATCCTGCCTCCGCTGCTGCTGATGAGCGGGCTGTGGCTCGAGGAGCTGCTCGAGGACGGGCTGCGCGCGCACGCGGGAGAGCTTTTTGCCGGTGGCCTGCTGTATGGGCTGATCGCCCACGATTTGGCGATGAGTCCCAAGCACCTCACCGATATGTTCGTCTTCAATTATGATCGGCCTTATCCCGATCGCGAGACGGACCCGCGGCAAGTCTTTACGCTGCTCTTCTATGCGGCACCCGCGGTCGCGCTGTCGCCCTGGCTGTTCGACCGTCTGGCGCAATTGCTGCGAGCCATGAAGGCGTTGCCGGGGAAAGCGTCCCGCGCACAGCTCAGGCAGTCGATCAAGGATCGCCTGGCGGGCGCGCCGCTGGAGACCGTCGAGTCGCCGCAGGACCGCAACGTCGCGCTGCTCGCGCTCCTCAGCCTCGCGGTGGCGTTCGCGATCTTCCTCGGCTGGTTCCAGTGGCGAAGGCTCTCGCCGCATTGGACCCAGCGCGATTTGTTCTGGGAGTATTACCACCAGTCCTCCCCCGACGAGCCGATCGGCGCCTATCTGATGAATTGGCGCGGCGAGACCTTCTATTCGCGCAATACCGTCAAGCAGCTCAAGAAGCAGCAGGACCTGGCCGAGTTCGTCGAGGCGCCGGGCGCGCGCAAGTGGGTGCTGGTCGAGCAGGCGCGGCTGTCGGTGATGCGGCAGGCGCTGGGCAACTCCGCCCGGGTGAAGGTGATCGAGAGCCGCAACAACAAGTTCGTGCTCACCACGGTGGAGAAAGAGACGCAGGCAAAGACGGGCGCGCCTCCCGCCGCGCAGCCGCCACCTGGATCGTTCGGCGCGCCGCCGTAGAGCGCCGCGCCCGGCGGCTGCCCGTGCGGTAGGGTGCGCGCCGTGCCTCTGATCCTGGTGGTCGATGACGAGCCGGCCATTCGCGAGAGCCTCGCCTTCGCCTTGAAGCGCGACGGCTTCAGCATCGACGAGGCCGGCACGCTCAAGGAGGCTGCTTCAAAGGCAGAGGGCGCAGATCTGCTGGTGCTCGACCTGGTGCTGCCCGACGGGAACGGGCTCGACTTCCTGCGCGGCCTGCGGGCGCGCACGGACGTGCCGGTGATCGTGCTCACCAGCCGCGACGAGGAGACCGATCGCGTGGCCGGCCTGGAGATGGGCGCGGACGACTACGTGCTCAAGCCTTTCTCTCCGCGCGAGGTGGTGGCGCGGGTGCGGGCGGTGCTGCGGCGCGCGAAGGGCGCAGCGGTCCCCGAGGAGGCGGCGCTGCGCGGGCCGGGCGGGCTGGTGGTCGATCCGCGGACGCGGCGCGCGCGGGTTGGCGCCACCGAGCTCGGCCTCTCGCGCACCGAGTTCAACCTGCTCGCCACCTTCCTGCGCGGCACCGGCCGCGTCTTCGAGCGCAGCCAGCTGCTCGAGCTGGTCTGGGGCGCGGACGTGGTGGTGGGCGACCGCACCGTGGACGTGCACATCAAGGCGCTGCGGCGCAAGATTGGCGAAGCGGGCGGCGACCCCAAACTGATCGAGACGGTGCGCGGCGTCGGGTACCGGTTGCGCGAGGAGCCGTAGATGGATCGCCAGGAGCTGCTGCTCGCGCTCGCGCTCCTCTTCCTGCTCGGGCTCGGCGCCCTCATCGCGCGCCTGATCGAGGCGCGGCGCAGCGGCCTCTCCATCCGCCTGCAGGTCTTTATTCCGCTGGCCGCGACCACGCTGATCCTCAGCGCCGCGTTCGCCGTCATCGTCATCGATCGATTCACCGATCGCGCCTCGCTCTTTGCTCGCCGCGCCGCCGAGGACGAGGCGCGGGTGGTCGCGGAGCTGGTCGATCGCGCGCTCGACGCGCCCGGCACCACGCTGCCGCAGGCTGCGCAGTCGCTGCAGAAAACGCGCGTGCTGCAGGCCTTTACGCGCTCGTCCATCGACACCGACGTCTCCATCCTCGACGCGCGAGGCGTGGTGCTGCTCGATTCGGGCGAGGCGGACCCGGCGGTGGCGCGCGTGTCCGGCAGCGCGCCGCTCAAGGCGGGCGGCCAGGTCCGCGTCCGCAAAGCGACCTTCGGGATGGTGCAGCTGATGAGCGACGTGGTGCCCAAGGTCGCCCTGCTCGCGTTCGTGCTCGCCGTCGCTTCTGCGATGGTGGCCATCTTGATTGGCGGAGCGGTGGCCGGGCCCATCGAGCGGCTCACCCGCGCCGCCGAGCGCGTCGCGGCGGGCGAGCGGCAGGCGCCGCTGCCCGAGCCGCGCGGGCGCGAGGTGCGCGCGCTGACCATCGCGCTGGAGTCGATGCGCCGGGAGCTCGAGGAGCGGCACGCGCTCGAGACCTTCATCGCCGATCTCTCGCATGAGCTGAAGAATCCCGTGGCCGCGATCCGCGCCTCCGCCGAGGTGCTCACCGAGGGCGCGGCCGACGAGCCCGAAACGGCGCGCCGCTTCGCGCTGCGCATTCGCGAAAGCGCCGACAAGTTGCAGGCGCTGACGCAGGACCTGCTCTCGCTGGCGCGGCTCGAGGCGCGCGGGGTCGCGGCGGCGCCGGAGCCGGTCGATCTCTGCGCCATCGCGCGCGAGGCCATCGACGCGCAGGGCCCCACCGCGGCGGCGCGTCGTGTTCGCTTCGAGCTGCGCGCTCATCCCGAATCCGCGCCGGTGCGGGGCGATCCGACCTGGCTGCGCCGCGCACTGGAGAACCTGCTCGGCAACGCGGTCCAGCACTCGCCCGAGGGAGCGCGGGTGCTGATCGAGCTTGCCGCCGACGGGGGAACCTGGGTTGCGTCGGTCGCCGATCAGGGGACCGGGGTGGACCCCGCCATTCGCGATCGGCTCTTCGAGCGATTCGCCACCACGCGCCACGGGGCAGGCGGGACCGGGCTCGGCCTCGCCATCGTGCGCGCGGTGGCCGAATTGCACGGCGGCCGCGCGCAGCTCCAGGCGACGAGCGCTACGGGGTCAGTCTTCACGCTCTCGCTCCCGCGCGCGTGAGTGCGAATACGCGCGTTGACGTGGATGACGCGTCGCGCTATTCAGCAGGCGTAACGCACCGCATGATACGGAGCAACGCATGACGATCCTGAGTGAAGCTGTGAAGATGAGTCTGGACAGCGTGAGGCAGGGCCTCAAGGTCTTCGAGAAGGGCGTCGAGACGTTCGAGAAAAGGCTGCTCCGGTCGATTGAGAGCAGCCGGGCGTGGCTCAACCAGGCCCGCGCGGAACTCCCCGGCCAGTTCAAGGGCGCGCTCGCAAAAATCTCGACCCGCGGCGACGCTTCGCTCAGGTTCGCGACGCAAGAAGACCTGCGCGCATTGATGGCAAGGTTCGAGGAGTTCGAGGCCAAGCTCGACGGCTCGTTCCGCGACACGCCTGCAAGCAAGAAGGCGCGCGTGGCCGCCAAGGCTTAGTGCCGACTCAGCTGAGTCGCTGAGTTATTGAGCCGCTCCAAGGCTCTTCGCACTCCCGATCGCGATCGGTCCTCCGGCAGCCGTGGGCGCCTGTGGTGTTGTTCCATGCGGGTGCAGGCATTGGTGGCAACGTCGGAGGCCGAGTGAGGCCGCGCGCCAGGCGCTTCGGGTGTTCCGGTGGCCGAGCGCCGAGTGGTGATGTTCGAGGTTGTCCAGTTGAGCGCCTCTGCGAGCAGGTCGACCGGGGTTATCTACTGCAATCGCAGAACCCGAAAGGGATTCAGCGGTGCTTTTTCGAGTGCTTCTTGCGACGGACGCGGCGGTCGCCCTGCATGAACTTGTAGTCGGGCCGCTCGGTCGGGGGAGGGGCTTCGGGAGCGCGATACGAGAGCTGCGCTTCGGCCATTGCGGCGAGCGCGGTGGGGTCGAGCGCGGCGGCGCCGAGCGCGCGGGCCACCTCGAGCGCGGTCGCGGAGCGGCCCAGCGCCCACAGCTTCTGCAACAGCGGCTGCGGGGCGTGCCACCAACCCGCCGGCGGGGTCGAGATCGCCGGCCCCGCTGAGGTCGGGGTCGAGGTCGAGGTCGTCGCGCCCGGGACATCCGCGCCGCTGCGCAGCGCGCGCTCGAGCTGCGCCGCCGCCACCGCCGCCTGGAGCGCCGTTGCGGCGTGCAGGAACGGGTCGCTCTCGAGCGCCCACCGCGCCGCGTCCTCGTCCGTCAGCACCGCCAGCGTCGCCCGCTGCAGGAGCCCGCGATACAGCGCCGCGGTCGCCTCCGGCGTTCCGGTCGCTTCGCGCCGGCGAATCTCGAAGAGCACCAGCGCGGCCGCCCGCCGCGCCGCCAGCACCCGACGCGTCGCCTGCGTGTGCACCAGATCGTCGAGCGGCTCGCCGCGCAGCCCGGTCACCTCGCGCAGCCATTGCGGATCTCCCGAGAGCTGCTCATACAGCGCGGCCACCGCTTCGGCCGCGCTGCCGTCGCCGAGCTGCGCCAGCTCCCAACGCGGCGCCGTCGTGAGCGCTCCTCCATGTGCGCGCGCCGCCTCGTGCAGCGTAGCGCGCTGCTCCTCGAAGCCGCCCGCCGGCCGCAGCGAGAGCCGCACGTCGGCGGGAGGATCGATCAGCAGCGCCAGCGGCCGCGCGCCCTTGGACGGCGACGGCTCCGCGTCGACCGCCACCCGCGCGAGCGCGAGATCGCCGAGCGTCGCGCGCGCCGCGGACAGCGCCCGGCCACCGGCGAACGACGCGTCGGCCGCGGCCGATCGCACCAGGCGCGGCAGATCCGATCGTCGCAGCCGGTCGGGCGTTACGCCCAGGTTGCGCTGCGCCGTGCCCGCCACCGCGCGCGCCGCGACTACCTCGGTGGACGCGAGCGTCTGCTCGGCGAGCTTCGCGAGGTCCGCCAGCGCGACTCCGTGCGTGCGCTCTTGCAACTCCTGCCAGGTCCCCAGGTTCAGCCGCGCCAACGCCCTGGCGAGCGCTTCGTCGCGAGCGAGCGCGAGCGGCGCCAGAGGCTGCGCTGCCTTCGCTTCGGCGAGCGCGATGGCGGCGCGTCGCCCGGCAGAGGCCTCGTCGGTCAGCAGGCGATCGAGGTCGCGCTCGCCGCGGTCGGGGCGCGCATCGCCGGGCGCGGCGAAGGAGAGCGCTGCGCGGGCGCGCTCGAGCGCGTCGGTCTCGGCGCCGATCTCGCGCGCGAGCAGGAGCGTCTCGATCTGCGCGTGCAGGAGACGCAGCGCCGCGGCCTCGATCGGGTCGGAGGCGCGCGCGATCGCCGCGGCGACGGCGTCGAGCGAATCCTTTTGCGACAGCCGCGGGTGCTCGGCGAGCGCGCTCGATGGCAGCGCTCCGGAGCCGGTGGTCCAGCGCTTCCAGAGCAGCTCGCCCTCCGCGCGCAGCAGGGCATGCGCCTCGACCGAGAGCCCGTCCGCGACCACGTGCGGATCCGCCGGCGGTTGCGAGGCCGCTGCGGCAGCATGCGCAACCGGTGCCTTCGCCGCGGCCCGCGAGTGCGTGCAAGCAAGCCCAAGAAGGAGCACGAGGGCGGCTGGCTCCAGGCGAAGCAGGATTTTGCGCACGCGATTTCACTCGCACCGGCGCGCCGCTCCCGCAAGGGTTTTCGGCTCGGCGAGCCTCAATTTGACTCCCGGTCAAGCTGGCTCCGCTGCTAAAAGAGTCCGCGATGCCTGCCACCGCCGCCATGGCCCGCGCCCGCGCCGCGCTTGCCCGTTCGCTGCGCGACGGCCTCGAGGCCCGCGGCTATCTGGAGTCCGAGACGCCCATCGCCGTCCCGATCGCGGGCCAGGAGCCGCACCTGCGCCCCTTCGAGACCAGCTTCACGCCGGACCTCCCGGTGCCTCCCGGCGGCGTCGAGGGCGCGCGGCGGCTCCACCTGCACACCAGCCCCGAGTACGCGATGAAGCGCCTGCTCTCGCGCGAGGGCTTCGGCCGCTGCTACCAGCTCGCGCGGGTCTTTCGCGACGGCGAAATTTCAGGCACGCACAACCCCGAGTTCACGCTGCTCGAGTTCTACGCGGCGCCGGGCAGCGCGGCGTCCATCATGACGGACCTGGAGGCGCTGATCGGTAAAGCTGCGGTGGCGCTGCGCGGGGAGCAGCGCGCGCCGGCCCGGAAAGGGCACGGCCGCGGCGCGAAGGGGCCGGCGATCGATCTGGCGCCGCCCTTCGAGCGTCTCTCCTGCCGCGATGCGTTCGTGCGCTACGCCGGCTTCGATCCGCTCGTGCTCCCCGACGCCGAGGCGCTGCGGCAGGCGGCGCGCGCCGTCGGCGTCCGGCCGTCGGCGCGCGGCTCGTGGGACGACGTCTTCGCGCAGATCCTGATCGAGAAGGTCGAGCCCTGTCTCGGCCTCGAGAGGCCGACCTACCTCATCGAGTACCCCGCCTCGCAGGCGGCGCTGGCAAAGCTGAGCGCGAGCGACCCGCGCGTCGCCGAGCGCTTCGAGCTCTACGCCTCCGGGCTCGAGCTTTCGAACGGCTTCAGCGAGCTGAACGACCCCCGCGAGCAGCGCGCCCGCCTCGAGGAGGAGCAGCAGCTGCGCGCTTCTTTGGGCCGCGAGGTGTTCCCGCTCGACGAGCGGTTCCTCGCCTCGCTCGCCACCATGCCCGAGGCCGGCGGGGTGGCGGTGGGCGTGGACCGGCTGCTGATGCTGCTGACCGGCGCCGAGACCATCGGCGAGGTGCTGCTCTTTCCGGCGGTCGAGGAGTATCCGGCGGCGAGGAGGGCGGCGGACCCGCCCGCGTTTCGGGAGGGGGCCCCCGGGCGATGAAGGTCTTCCTCTTCCTGAGAACCATCGTCGCCACGCTGGTCATCACGCTGAGCATGCCGCTCTTTGCGATGATCATCGGTATCGCGGGAGAGCGGCCGGCCGCCGAGTGGGCGCTGCGGACCTGGTGCCGCCTCGCGCTGGTCATGTCCGGCGCGCGGCTGATCTTCCGCGAAATGGAGCCGCTCGACCGCAACCGCAGCTACGTCTTCGTCTCCAACCACACCAGCAACATGGACGTGCCCGCCATCCTCGCCGCCACGCCCGAGCCGATCCGCTTCATCGCCAAGCGCGAGCTCAGCCTGGTGCCGTTCTTCGGCTGGGCGGCAAAGAGAATGGGGCACGTCTTCATCGATCGCAAGGACTCCCACGGCGCCGCGCGGGCCATTCGCCGCCGCATCGACAGGGGCTTGTCGGGCATCGGCCTCTTCTTCTTCGTCGAGGGCACGCGCGCCACCACCGACGAATTGTTGCCATTCAAGAAGGGCGCCGCCGTCGCCGCGCTCAACACCGGGCTCGACTGCGTGCCCATCGGCGTCGCGGGCGCGCGCGAGGTGCTGGCGCCCAAGGGACTGTCGCTCTTCCGGCCCGGGCCCATCGCGGTCGTGTTCGGACCGGTGATCCCGCTCGCGGGCCACACGCTCGACGATCGCGACGCGCTGGTGCGGGCGCAGCGCGCGGGCGTCGAAGCGGCCGTGGCCGAAGCAAGATCGCTCGTCGCGCAGGCCCTGGTGAGTTAAACTGCGACCCGATGGGGGAGACAGAAACGGCAGACGTTCGCGAAGCCTTCGCCTCGCTCTCGCGATCGCTCAAGCGCATCTCGGTGTTCCGCCACGCCGCTGATCAGCACCGCAGCTACCTTGAGCCCGCTTTTCTGGCGCTGCGGGACGTGCTGTCGCGCAGGCCCAGCCTCACCGTCGCGCTCGAGCCCGGGGCGCTGCGCTATCAGGACGAAGTGATCTACACCGAGCCGCCGCGCGACAGCGGCTTCTGCTTCCGGCTGCACCGAGACGGCGTGCGGGCGCTCACCTTCCGTTACGGGCTGCTGGTGGACGACCTGCTGGCGCTCGCGCGCGTCGCCATGGCGGAGCCGCTGGACGGCGCCGCCCGTGAGGATGCCGTCACCGAGCTGTGGAAGCTCGACCTGGAGCACATCGCCTACGCGGCCATCAGCGGCTACCGCATGGACGAGGCGGGCGGCGCTGCGCTCTCGAAGGGCATCGCCGAGGTGAGCGCGCGCGCGCAGCAGACGCTGGAGCGGAACGTCGGCGCCAGCTTCGTCGAGATGGCGAACCTGCCGACGCTGTGGCCCGCGGCGCAGCGGGCGCGGCGCGATCCGCAGGACTGGACGGCTCTGGCGCGGCGAGCGGCGCTGACCATCTTGCGCATCGTCGATCAGGATCACGCCGGCTGGGATCTCGAGGCGCTGGAGGAGGCTTTCTGGCGCCTGATCGACGAGATGGCCAGGCGCGGCGAAGCCCAGGCCATGGCGGTGGCGCTCGATCGCGCCCGCAAGATCGAAGGCTCGCACGCGCAAGAGTTTCGCGCTGCGGTGGGGCGCAACCTCGCCGATCCGGCGCGCCTCGAGCTCGCGGTCAAGCTCAGCGCGGCCGAGAAGCCTCCATTGTTGCCCGCCTGGCTCGCGCTCCTGCCGCCCGAGGCCGGGCCCGCCCTGGTGGCCACGCTGCCGCTGGGCTCGACCGTGGCGGCGCGTGCGCTGCTCGGCAGCGCCGCGCTCGCGCGCATCGGCTCCTGCGCCGCGCAGGTCGACGCGATGCTGCGGCAGGGGGCGGCGCCGGTGGTGCAGGCCCTGCTGGCGGCGGCGCCGCTCCCCGCCCGGCGCGCCGAGCTCGCGCTGGCCGCGGTGACCAATCCCGATCTCGCGGTCAAGCTAGAGGCCATCCCCTGGCTCGCCGCCGACGAGCCCGCGGCACGCCTCCTGGGCGGGCTCCTCGCCAGCGCGTCCCGCGAAGTACGCACCCTTGCGGCGCGGTCGCTGGGCGGTTTCGCGACGGTCGCCGAAATGGCTGCAACGCAGCTGATGGCGGCGATGTCGCGCCCGCAGTTCTCGACCTTCGATCGGGAAGAGCAGGCCCTCTGCTGCCGGGCGCTCGGCAAGCTGGGCTCGGCGAGCGGCTTCTCCTTCCTCTTCGAGCGCCTCTCGCGCCCGCCCAAGGGGCTGTTCGGGCGGCGCAAGGGAGAGGCGGAGCAGCTACTCGCGGTGCAGGGACTCGCGGAGGAGGCGAGCCAGCGCAGCCTGCGCGCGCTGGAGGAGGCGCTGTTGCCGTCGCGCGGGCACGGTCCCGCCGTGGTCGCTGCCTGCCGCGCCGCGGCCCAGCACGTCCGCGCCGCCGCCCGCGGAGGGAAGATCCCGTGAGCGACCTCAAGGACGTCTTCGACCAGAGCGCGCAGTCGGCCACCCGCGAGCGGCGGCAGCAGCTGGGCGTGCCGATCGTGCTCGCGCTGAACGCGCTGATGCGCAACGCGCGCAGCTACGCCGAGGACAACGCGGTGTTCGCGCCAGTGATGGACGGGCTGGAGAAGGCGATCTTTTCCCTGCTCGAGACCGACGGCATCTTCGAGCTCGAGATCATCGACGACACCTTCTACCTGAACCGCCAGGCGCTGCGCGTCGACGCCCTGACGCTGCCGCTCGTCGGCCACGTCCGCACCGAGCTGCGCGGGCGCGGCATCCACGGCATCAAGTCGCGGGCGATGCCGCCGCGGAGCGACCTGCGGCTGCTGACCCGCATCTTCGCCGCGCAGGGCGTGCGGCAGGCGGGGCCCCGCGGCGATCCGAAGCAGCCCTTCTCGGCCCTGACCTTCAAGGTCCTGGGCGGCGCCAGCGAGATCGACGCGCACGCCGACCGCTCCGCGCGCCTCGTCACCGCCTACGCTCACGCGGTCTGCTTCGTCGATCACACCATCCAGCAGCTGCGCGTGGCGGGCGAGCTGATCCCGCTGTGGGCCGCGTCGCGCGTGGTGCAGGATCTGGTCGACCTGCAGCGCGCGATGCCGCGCCGCTTTCTCCAGCTCGCCCGCACCAAGGCGGAGTCCGAGGAGTACTGGGGCTTTCATGCCGCCAACGTCGCGGTGCTGGCCATCAGCTTCGGCGCGCGGCTCGATCTGGCCAAGCGCAGGCGGCACGACCTCGGCATGGCGGCGCTGTTTCACGACGTCGGCATGGCGGCCATTCCGGCGGCGCTGCTCGAGCGGGAGGGCAAGCTCGACGCGCGCGCGCAGAGCGCGCTGAAGGCAAGCCCGCTCTTCGCCGCGCGCGCCATCCTGCGCGACCGCGAGGTGCATCCCGCCGCGCTCGAGCGCGCGCTGGCGGCTTACGAGTGCCACCTCGAGCTGATTCCGAAGGACGGCGAGGCGCTGCACGAGATCGGGCTCGCCGGCCGCATCCTCAGCATCTGCGAATCGTACGACGCGCTGACCACGCCGCGCCCGTTCCGCCCCGCGCGCACGCACCAGGAGGCGCTGCGCGTCATGACCACGGAGGAGGTCTTCCGCTACGACCCGGAGCTGATGGATCTGCTCCCGAAGGTCGTCGAGCCGCTGCTCGACGCCTGAGCCGGGCCCGCGCGGCAGATGAGCAAGGGGATGCGCAGGCTCAGGCGACGCGCAGGATCAGGCATTTGAGATACCTCGTCTCGGCCACGCCCAGCAGGGTGGGGTGGTCCTTCGCCGCGCCGCGGCGCTCGACCACCTGCACCGATCGCTTCGCGTCGACGGCAGCGGAGAGCACCACCGCCTCGAACGCGGCGTCGTCGATATGAAACGAGCAGCTACAGGTAATGAGCACGCCTCCCGGCGCGAGCAGCTGGAAGGCGCGCAGATTGATTTCCTTGTATCCGCGCAAGGCCGGTTCGATTGCGCCCTTGGTCTTGGTGAAGGCCGGCGGGTCGAGCACGATGGTGTCGTAGCGCTCGCCCTTCTCCGCCTCGTCGCTGAGCAGGTCGAAGGCATTGGCCACCACGAAGCGCAGGTTTTTGGCGCCGTTCCGTGCGGCCGCCTTGCGGCCCAGCTCGGCAGCGGCCTCGCTGAGGTCCACCGCGGTCACCGTTTCGGCGCGCCGCGCGAGCTGCAGCGCAAAGGCGCCGCCATAGGTAAAGCAGTCGAGCGCGCGACCGCGGGCGTACTTGCCGGCTTCGACCCGGTTCTCCGCCTGGTCGAGGAACGCGCCGGTCTTCTGGCCCTCGAGCAGATCGGCGCTGAGCGCGACCTCTCCCTCGAGGAACTCGACCGGGCCCGGCGGCTCGCCGCGCAGCATTCCCTTGCGCAGCTCGAGGCCCTCGTAGGTGCGCGTGCGCGCGTCGTTGCGCTCGACGATGGCGCGCGGCTGCAATTCTTGTTGCAACAGTGTTGCAAAGAGCTCGCGCCGCGCGTCGGTGGCTTCGATCAGCGTCTGGATGCTCAGGCAGTCGGCGTAGCGATCGACCACCAGGCCTGGAATGAAGTCGGCCTCGCCATTGACGAGCCGCTGCGCGCGGCGCCGATCCGGATCGGGCAGCGCCGCCTCGCGCAGCGCTCGGGCGCGGGAGATGCGGCGCGCGAAGAACTCGTCGTCGATGGGCTCTTCCTGCCGCGTCAGCAGCCTTAATGTGATTTGGCTCTGCCTGCCGTAGAAGGCCTTCCCGAGGAACCAGCCGCGCTCGTCGGCGATGCGCACCACCTCGCCTCCCTGCAGCCCGCCCGGAACCGCGACGTCGCTGCGGTAGATCCAGACATGTCCCTGATTCAAGCGCTCGAGGCCGCGCCTGCTGATCACCACGGTGGGCTCGTCGCCGCTGCCGACGCTGCCGAGGACTGGCGGGGCTCGCAGCGCCGGCGGCGCTCGCAGCACCGGCCGTGGGCGCGGGCTCACATCGCGCGAGGCCGTCGAGCCGTGCTTGAGCCGCTCGAACCGCCGGGCGTCGCGCGGGGACTTGGGTTCTTCGCTCACGGCAGGCTCTCCCGGTCGACCGCGAACTTGTGTTTCTCCGCGCGCACGGTGCAGGCGGTGAGGCCGCCACCCACGGGCCCGACGCACTTCAGGCCCCGGGTGCCCCCGTCGGTCGGGAGCGAGCCGCGGTCGCGCTGGGTGGGCTGGTGAGCCCACTCCCGTTTGCGCCGCTGCAGGTGGAGTCGCGCTTTCGGGAAGGCCAGCGCGCCGTCCTTGCCGACCACGCCGCCAGCACGATCCAAGCGTCGGAGCCCCAGCCGGAGTCGGTTGCGCCCGTCGGGCGGAAGCTGCTTTGCCGAGAGTATGCGCGGCAGCACGCCGAACATCGCGCCCCGGTCGCGCCCGTCCGCGCCGCGTAGCTCGCCCAGCTCCATCATGCGGCGGCTTATAGCAGAGGCGCTTTCTCTCAGCTTGCGCCTTGCCGGGCCGGAGCCGGAAGCCGAAGCGATCAGGCCCGGGCCCGGATCTCGCCCGGAGCCGGGTTCGCCCGAGGCGAGCTCCGGGACCTGTTCTTGCTCGCGTACTGGCTGCCGCGGTCGAAGTGGTGCACGAGGCCGGGACCTGGCCAGCGCGCGGCGAGCGCCATCCTGCCGACTACGCGGCAGGAGTATAGGTCAATCAGCGAAGCCAGGTACGGCCACCCCTCGCGCGTCCAGAGGTACGTGATGTCGGTGACCCAGGCCCTGTTGGGCGCGGGCGCGGTGAAATGGCGGCCGACCAGATCCGGTGCGATCGGAGATGCGTGATTCGAATCGGTCCTGCAAATCTTCCGAGCTTCACGTCCTCGCGAGCGCGGTGGGACGGCTCACGCAGCAGCCTCGAGTAGAAACCGCTCCGCGAAACGCTCAGCGATTCGCCCATGAACTCGATCGGAAACCTGGGGCAGACAGTGCTGGATTTTCATACGCGGGGCGGGCGGCGCTCGGGGGCGGGTCGGAAGCACTCGAAGACCTCGGGGATGCCCCACTTGCAACGAGCCGAGCTCGCGGCGCGCCATCCGGTCCACGTCACCTTGCGGGTCGCGAAAGGCTGCTGGAACCTGCGCAGCTTCCGGGCCCTGCGTGCACTGGAGCCGGCTTTCAATGCGGGGCGCGAACGCTTTGGGTTCCGGCTCGCCCATTACTCGGTGCAGGGAAATCACCTGAATCTAATGGTCGAGGCCGAAGGCAAAGAGTCCCTCGCGCGCGGGATGAAGGGCCTCGAGGTCCGGCTCGCACGGGCGGTCAACCGGATCATGCGCCGCACGGGGCGCGTGTTTGGCGATCGCTACCACGCACATGTCCTGAAGACGCCGCGCGAGGCGGCCCGCGCGCTGCGCTACGTGCTGATGAATTTCGGGCACCACGCGCGCGCCTGGGGCGAGAAGATCAGCGCCACCTTCATCGACCCATTCAGCTCTGTGCGCTACCTCGCGACCTCGCCGGGGCCCGCCGCGCCGGTCGCGGGTCCTCAGACGTGGCTGCTTCGGGTCGGCTGCCACGGCTCGGGCTGAAGCTAGCCTCGCCGGTAGGTTGAGGAAATCGAACTGCCGTCTATCCGAGCCGTACGCGCTCGACGGCTCGTTCCGTTTCGGATCCCGCTCGCGAGGCCGAGCCTCACCCGAGAGCCGTCCTGCGGACCTTGCTCCGAGCGCGATCCAGACCCGGAACGGCCTGAAGAAGTCGAGCGCGTCTGGCAGCGGCTCGTCGTCGGGCGGACGCAGCAGGCGGATGAGCCGGCGGGCGATCTTGCGCAGCAGCGCATCGAGCTCCGCGTCCATCGGCGCTGGCAGGGCCTCGAAGCGGACGTCCGCGCCCTCCGTGACGAAGACGCGTCAGGAATGGCGCAATGGAAATGCACGGCAAGGGTGAGCGCTCACTGGTCAACGGAACTTTTTTGAAGAAGCACTCCTCCTCGCGGAGAGTGGCCGAGGTCACACTGGCGCAGTCGATGCTGCCTGCACCTGCCAGTATTCCTATTGTGCGTAGCCTTGCTTGCTGGAAGTGCTCACGCAGCCGAGTCAGCCCAAGACCAGGTGCCGGTGCATCTCGCGTTCTCCTTGGGTCTGGGGAGCGCATACGGCTTCGCCGGTGGCCGACTGGAGCTCATCCTGGGTCACGTCGCCCTCTTCGGATTCTACGGCGGAGGAGCGCGGTACCTGCTGGGCGAAGGGGGCGGGCTCTTTTTCTCGGCGCAGATCTCGCACTCCGAGACCGGGTACGGGTACCCCACCGAGCTGGATTTCTACTCGCGCGACGAGGCGACCAACTACAGCGGGCCTCGGGAGTGGTCCCGTTGCTCGTCGCGCCCGGCGCGCGTCGCCCCGCTCGCCGCCGCGTCGCCCCGCCGCGCTCGCCGCCCCGCCGCGCTCGCAGCCCCGTCGTCCCGCTCGCCGCCTTGATTCGCCGGTAGCGCTCGGTTCGGCGCACAGGCCGCGCCGCGCGCGGTAGGGTGCCGAGCATGACCGAGACGCTCCTCCAGGACGCCGCGCGCATTGTCCGCACCTTCGCGCGCGCGAAGGTGTTGCCCAAAGCCCGAGAGCTGGAGCGCGAAGGCGGCGGCGCGGCGTTGGTCGAGCTGATGCGGGAGCTCGCCCAGACGCTGGGCCTCGCCGAGCTCCCCGAGGAGGTGCTGGCCATGCCCGACTTCAGCGGCACGCTCCTCTACGAGCTGACGCGGGTCCTGCCCGGCTTCGCGCTCTCCTTCGGCGCCAGCCTGGGCCTGTGCGGCCAGTCGCTGCTGCGGCGCGGAACCGCGCAACAACAAGCCAGGTGGGCGCGGCCCGTGCTCGCCTTCGACCGCATCGGCTGCTGGGCGCTCACCGAGCCGGAGGCCGGCAGCGACGCTTTCTCGCTGCGCACCGTCGCCCGGCGCGTCGAGCAAGGCTTCGCGCTCAGCGGCGAGAAGTCGTTCATCACCAACGCGCCGATCGCCGACGTCTTCGTCATCTTCGCGCGCATCCAGGGCGCGCCCTTCGATGGCGAGGTGCGGCCCTTCGTGCTGGAACGCAGCGACGCCGGCCTCGCCACCGGCCGGCCGCTGGACAAGATGGGCATGCGCTCCTCGCCGACTGGCTCGATCCATCTCGACGACGCGCGCATCCCGGCCGACCGGCTGCTGGGAGATCCGGAGGAGAGCGGCAAGCGCGCGGCGATCGAGACGCTGCTGGGCGAGCGCGCCGGGCTGTCGGGAATGGCGCTCGGAATCATCGAGGAGAGCCTCTCGCTCGCGACCGCCTACGCGAAGGAGCGCCGGCAGTTCGGCCAGCCCATCGCGTCCTTTCAGGCGGTGCAGCTGCGGCTCGCGCGCATGTACGCGGCGCAGGAGACGGTGCGCGCGCTGCTCGATCGGGGCCGGGCACTGGTCGTGAGCGGCGATGCCTCGCTCGCGTACTTCTGCGCCGCCAAGTACACCTCGTCCACGCTGGCGACCGCGTGCGCGCTCGACGCGGTGCAGGTGCTGGGCGGCAACGGCTACACCGCGGAGTACCGCGTCGAGGGGCTCGCGCGCGACGCGACGCTGCTCGAGATCGGCGGTGGCACCAGCGACATCCAGCTGCTGGCGGTCGCGCGCGAGCTGCTCCAGAAGGCCGATTGACGCGGCCGCGGGTCCTCGGCAGAAAGGAGCTGTGAAGCAACTCCTGACAACCTCGCGAACAGCGGCCCGCTGCTGAAGGAAGCCGTCGCCGCGGGCTGATCCAGCAGCGCGGGAAGAACGAGGACGCAACCGAGCTGCAGCTCGGCTACCGCGCCCGCTTCGACTGGCGCTACGCCCGCGGCGAGCCGGAGATGGCGCGTCTCTATGAGGTGGCCAAGGCCTCGCAGTGGAACGCGACCACCGACCTCGACTGGTCCGTCCACGTCGACCCGCTCGATGCGGCGCGGCCCGTCCTGCCCGACGCCTTCCTCCCGATGGCGGCACTGCCGGCGCTGATGTCCGATGGACGCTGGGATCTCGCTGCTCAAGCAAATGCTCACCTGGGACAAGCTGGTGCTCGAGTCCGAAATGATGGCCGTCTTTCGCCGCACCATGTTCAAGCGGATCATCCCGAACCTCAAGCGCATCGGCCTGCTCAGCGACCGCGTGCGCCCGCGTTACGCCGCTGCCGGCCTGCTGCAGTTCGAGGGCGGCCGCGCGGCTCCCGAGCTGACCGCGGAAGACTTGTTCGCCGACCGTGCGTGACAGCTCGCGACGCGGGCCGGCAGGGGACTTGCGTGCAAATAGCCAGCTGGCTATATAGCCAATCACCTATGCCAATCGCGACGCTCGCCTACACCGTCATCGACGTGTTCACCGACCGCCCGCTGCAGGGAAACCAGCTCGGCGTCTTCACCGATGCGCGAGCCCTGACCGGCGAACAGATGCAACGCCTCACGCGCGAAATGAACTTCGCCGAGTGCACGTTCGTCCTGCCCGCGGAGCAGGGCGGCGACGTGCGCATCCGCATTTTCACGCCGGCACAGGAGCTTCCTTTCGCCGGCCACCCGGTGCTGGGCACTGCCTTCGTGGTCGGCGAGTCGCTGGGCAAGCTGCAGGTCCGCCTCGAGACGGGCGCCGGAGTGGTGCCGCTGGAGCTGCGCCGCGAAGGCGACCGCGTGGTCTACGGCCGCATGCAGCAGCCGATTCCAAAGTGGCAGCCGTACGCGCAGGAGGCGCAGCTGCTGGCGGCGCTGGGCGTGGCGAAGTCCGCGCTGCCGGTCGAGGCCTACCGGAACGGCCCGAATCACGTTTACGTGGCACTCGACAGCGAGGCGCAGGTGGCCCGGCTCAAGCCGAACTTTGCCGCGCTTGCGGAGCTGGGGGACATCGGCGCCAATTGCTTTGCCGGTGCGGGCGCCCATTGGAAGACTCGCATGTTCGGCCCGGGGCTCGGCGTGCCGGAAGATCCGGCCACCGGCTCGGCGGCAGGCCCGCTTGCCGTTCACCTTGCGCGGCACGGGTGCATCGCCTTTGGCGACGAGATCGAGATCCGGCAGGGCCAGGAGATCGGCCGCCCGTCCACCCTCTTCGCGCGTGCGCAAGGCAGCGCGGACAAGGTCGAGCGCGTCGAGGTGGGCGGCTCGGCGGTGGTGGTCGCCCGCGGCGAGTTCGTGCGCTGGTGAGCCGCCCCACGCCCGGAGCAGGAATGAAGGCCACACTTGAGGCCGGATGCTTCGCCGCGCTCGCGAGCCCGCGTCGCCTGCAAGTCCTCGAGTGGCTGCGGGACCCGCGGGCGAACTTCCCGCCGCAGCGTGACGGCGACCTGGTACGCGACGGCGTCTGCGTCATCTTCATCGCCGAGAAGCTGGGCGTGCGGCAGCCGACCGCCACCACGCATTTGCAAATCCTGGCCCGCGCCGGACTCGTCACCTCCAAGCGCGTCGGTCAATGGACCTTCTACAAGCGCGACGAGAAAGTTATCCGGGCGCTCAAGCGGCTCATCAGCAAGGGCCTTTGATCACCACGGTGGGCGCGCCGCTGGTGTTCGGCATGCTGGTCGAGATGACCGTCATCGCGCGCGCGTTGGGCGTACGGTTTCCCTGGTTTACCCCGTCGCTGGTCGCGTTCGGCGCCGCCACGTCGACGCCGGGACTCAAATCCCATTTCCGGCAGGACGGCGGCCTGCAGGCAGGGGCTCTCGCGGCGGAAATCGCGGTCCACAACGACGGCGCGAATCAATTCTCCGCGGCATTCGGCGCGGGCGTGGGGAAACTCATCGTCGCCCAGCAATCCGACGGTGACTACTCGACCTTTGCCGGCGAGGCCGCTCCCTTCGTCGAGGCAACGCTCGGCTATCGCACCTGTTTGAGCGCTTCAGCGTCGGCATCGAGGGCACGCTGCAGGTGTTTAATCGCGTGACGTACTTCGCCGAGCCAATGGGCATCGACCGGAATGGACGGCTGTACGCCGGCGGCTCACCGATCATCGGCGTTGCGGTCTCTTTTGGTTTCAACCTCTAGCCGGCGCTGGCTAGGCGCGCTCGAGGCCTTGCAGCAGGTCGTCGACGAGGTCCTGCGCGTTCTCGATGCCGACGCTCAGCCGGATGAAGCCGTCGTCGATGCCGAGCATCTTGCGCGTCTCGGCCGGGACCGAGGCGTGGGTCATGATCCCCGGGTGCTCGATCAGCGATTCGACGCCGCCCAGCGATTCGGCGCAGGCGAAGAGCCGGAGCGACTTGAGCATCGCGCGCGCCGAGGGCAGGCCGCCCTTGAGCACGCAGGTCATCATCCCGCCGAACCCGCTCATCTGCCGTGCGGCCAGCTGGTGCTGCGGGTGCTCCGCGAGGCCCGGCCAGGTGACTCGCGAGATCTTCGCGTGGCTGCGCAGCGCCTCGACCACCACGCGCGCGTTCTGCTCGTGGCGCTCCATCCGCACCGGCAGCGTCTTGAGCCCGCGCAGGACGAGGAAGCTGTCCATCGGCCCGAGCTGGGCGCCGACCGCGTTCTGCAGGAAGGCGAGCTTCTCGTGGAGATCGTCGCGCTTGACCACCAGCGCGCCGGCGACCACGTCACTGTGGCCGTTCAGGTATTTGGTCATCGAGTGCGCGACGATGTCGATGCCGTGCTCGAGCGGACGTTGAAAGAATGGCGTGGCGAAGGTGTTGTCGCAGACGGTGATGACGCCCTTGCCGGCGCAGATCTCCGCGACCGCGGCGAGGTCGCAGATCTTGAGCATCGGGTTGGTCGGCGTCTCCACCCAGACGAGCTTCGTGTTCGGCTTCAGGGCAGCACGCAGCGTCTCGGGATTCGTTACATCGACGAAGCTCAATTCAATGCCATGCCGCTTGAAGACCTTGTCGGCGAGGCGGAAGGTGCCGCCGTAGAGATCGTCGCTGAGCACCGCGTGGTCGCCCGCGGACAGGAGATGGAAAACGGCGTCGGTGGCGGCGAGGCCGGAGGCGAACGCGAGCGCGTGCTTGCCGCCCTCGAGCGCCGCGAGGCAGCCCTGGAGCGCGTCGCGCGTCGGATTGCGCGTGCGCGAATACTCGAAGCCCTTGTGCTCGCCCGGCCCGTCCTGCACGTAGGTCGAGGTGAAGTACACCGGCGTCATTACCGCGCCGGTGGTGGGGTCGGGCCGCTGGCCGGCGTGGATGGCGAGCGTCTCGAAGCGATCGGTCAGCTTGGTGGTCGACATAGGCGCGGGTTACTAGCAGAGGCTTCGCGTAAGCTCCACTGATGCCAGCATTCGCCAGGCGGTTCGGAAGGGTTGGCAGCGAGGGCCGGGCGCTCTCGATCGCGCTCCTCCTCGTCATCGGCTGCGGCCACGCGGCGCCGCCGATTCCCTCCGCGCAGGCGGCGATGGCGCAAGAGCGGGATCGCATTCTCGCACCCCTCGCGCTCGATCCGGCGGTGCGCGTCAGGAGCGATGAAGTCGTCTACGCCGTGCACGGCGACACGCCCGCGGCGGCGCGCGCGCAGATGAACGAGGAGCGCCCGGTCGGCACCCACGGACCCTTCGATGCGCTGACGAAATGGTTCGTCTCCTGGCACTACCCGCACCTGATCGACTCACGCGGCTGCCGCGCCGGTGAGCCGCGCATCGACGTGACCATCACCACCACGCTGCCGCGCTGGGACGAGGGCGAATTGTCCCATCGCTGGCAAAGCTACTTCGCGGGCCTCCGCGTGCACGAGAGCGGTCACGCGCAGAACGCGCGCGCCGCGGGACAGGCAGTTCTGGAGACGCTGAAGAAGCTGCCGCCCGCGGGAAGCTGCAGCGAGCTCGACGACGAGGCCAGCCGCGAGGGCAAGGAGTTATTGAGATCTTTTAACGCCGAGGACGACGCCTACGACCAGCGCACCCGCAACGGCCAGTCGCAGGGCGCGACCTTTCCCTAGCTTTACCGGATCGCGACCCGCGACCCGAGCCAATCAATCAAATCGATCTTGGTGAGGATGGCGGCGAGCGCGTCGCCCTCCTTGACGATGGCGACGTGGTCAGTGGCAAAGAGCTCTTTCAGCCGCGACACCGGCGTGCGCAGCGTGACCAGGCCCGCGATCGGCTTCATCACTGCCGAGATCGGCTCGTTCAGCTTGTGCCGCCCGTCGAGGAGCGCCTGCAACAGATCGACCTCGTGCAGCATCGCGACCGGCTTCTGGCCGTCGAGCACAGGCAATTGGGAGATGCCGTGCTGTTTCATCAAATCCACCGCGTGGCGCGCGGTGTCGGTGGCGACGACCGTGTGTACCTTGGGCCGGTTGCCGCCGAGCAGGTCGGCCACCGTGCCGAGCCGGTCGATCGGATCGAGGAAGCCATTGTCCTTCATCCACTCGTCGGCGAAGAACTTGCTGATGTAGCGCGAGCCCGAATCGGGCAGCACCACCAGCACGATCTTTCCCTGGCCCAGCTCCTTGGCCAGCTCGACGGCGACGTGCATCGCGGCGCCCGACGAGCCGCCCGCGAAGAGGCCCTCCTGCCGCGCCAGCGCGCGCGCCATGGTGAAGCTTTGCTTGTCATCGACCCGGCGGACGTCGTCGAGCGAGCTGAAGTCCATCGCCTTGCAAAGCATGTCCTCGCCGATGCCCTCGACCTTGTAGACGTGGGGCTGGATCAGCTTCTGCGTCTTGAAGTAATCGAGGTAGACGCTGCCATCGGGGTCGACGCCGATGTTCTTCAGGCGCGGGAACTTCTCGCGCAGGTACTTGCCCGCGCCGGACATGGTGCCGCCGGTGCCGAGCCCGCTGACGAAGAAGTCCGGCGTCAGTCCCGCGTCGCGGCAGTCCTTCTCCAGCTCGGGGCCGGTGAGCTTGTAGTGCGCCTCGATGTTGTCGGGGTTGTGATACTGATTCAGCATGAATGAGCCCGGCGTCTCGCGGTGCAGGCGCTTGGCGGTCTCGTAGTAGCTGCGCGGATCTTCTGCCGCGACGTTCGTCGGCGTGACCACCACCTCGGCGCCGAACGCTTTCAGTGCGTTGATCTTCTCCATCGACATCTTGTCCGGCATGGTGAAAACGCACTTGTAGCCATTGACCGCGGCCCACAGCGCCACGCCGGCGCCGGTGTTACCCGAAGTGTTTTCCACGATGGTCGCACCGGGCTTGATGCGGCCCTCCGACACGGCCTTGTCGAGGATGTACATCGCCATGCGGTCTTTGATGGAGCCGCCCGGGTTCATGAATTCGCACTTGGCGTAGACGGAAGCGTCCTCGGGGCCCGTGATGTGATTCAAGCGGACGAGGGGAGTGCGACCGACGGCCTGGAGGATGTTTTCGTAGACGGGCATGATGGACGCGATTTATAGCATCTGGCGGCCAATGACGAACCACCAGCTGCAGGCGGCGTACACCAGCGCGACCGGGCAGCCGGCTGGCAGCGTGGCCCGGCTCCCGGGCGGCGCCGGCAACCGCATCTACTGGCGCGTCCACTCCATCGACGGCGGGCACAGCGCGGTGGTGATGGAGCTGCCGGCCGATCCTTTGAAGAGCGAGGAGGCCTCAAAGCAGGAGGCGCTGGCCGAGCTGCCCTTCCTCAACGTGCACCGCTACCTCGAGAGGATCGGCGTGCGGGTGCCGCGCATCTATCTCGACGATCACCAGCGCGGCTTCGTGGTGCTCGAGGATCTCACCGACCACACCCTCGAGGCTGCGCTCGCCACCGGCGACCGGCGCCAGATCTACGCCGACGCCATCGACCAGCTCGCGCGGCTGCGGGCCGGGGCCGAGCGGGATCCCGACCCAACCTGCCTCGCCTGGTCGCGCGGGTTCGACTTCGAGCTCTACCAGTGGGAGTTCGAGCACTTCCTCGAATACGGAATGTTCGCGCGCGGCTCGAAGGCGACCGACGCCGAGCTGCAGGAGCTGCGGGTCGCCTTCGCGAAAGTGTCGCGCGAGCTGGCCGCGGCAGAGCGCAGCTTCACGCACCGCGACTACCAGAGCCGCAACATCATGGTGCTGCAGGGCGGCGAGCAGGTGGTGATCGACTTCCAGGACGCGCTGCAGGGGCCGCGGCAGTATGACCTCGTCTGCCTCTTGCGCGACAGCTACGTCGAGCTCGATCGGCCGCTGATCGACGAGCTGCTCGCGCGCTACTGCGCGGCCATGGGCATCGCCGACCTGGCGGGGTTCACCGCCTTCTTCGACCTGCTCACGGTGCAGCGCAAGCTCAAGGACGCCGGCCGATTCGTCTTCATCGATCAGGTGAAGAAGAACCCGGCGTTCCTGGTGCACATCCCGTCGTCGCTGCGCTACGTGAAGGACGCGCTCGCGCGGCGGCCGGACCTGGGCCGCGTCTCGGAGATCCTGGCGCAGCACGTGCCGGAGCTGCGGTGAGGACCATCGACGTCCGTCCTTTCGCGGCCGGGAGCGTCGAGGCGGAGGACGTGGCGCTTTTCGTCCTCGGCGAGACGCGCGCGCTGCTCTCGGTCCCCGAGGTGATGGAGGTGGTCGAGCAGGGCGCGCAGCTGTGGCTCGAGGGCCGCATCGACGTCGAGGGGGACGAACTGCGCCTCACGGCGTCGCTGCGCGAGGCGGCCTCGGGCACCGAGCGCGCCGCCTGGACCGAGGCGCTGCCGCTCGGGCAGGGCTTCCTGGTCGGACAGATGCTGGCGCGCGCGACGCTGCTCGC
>JAYWBT010000016.1:0-22377 GCA_043781235.1 Deltaproteobacteria bacterium | reverse complement strand
AATCCATCCGAACGAGAGAGGGAAGGTGACCAGCGCCGCGATCACGCAGCCCCACGAGATGAACCAGTGTGCCGCCCACCGCGCGGCTCCGCGGCGGGCGATGAACGACTGGGCCCCGAAGCTGGCGAAGAGCTGCCGCGCCAGCAGCACGACGTTCGCGGGGAGGCGGGACGGTCGCAGGAAGATCTGCCAGCCGCGGAACCAGTAGAGCCGCGTCGGCGGCCGCTGCAGCCACATCAAGTAGCGATAGCCGAGGCCGAAGGCAGCGAACACCGTCGCGCCCGCATAGGGCACCAGCGCGGTGTCGAAGTCCTTGAGCTCGCGACTGCCGAGGAAGATGCCGGCGACGACCAGCGCGGCGACCACCCCGCCCCAGAGAGTAGCGCGGGTCACCTCCGACCGGCTTTGGACTGGCATCGGACCTCGCAAGGAGAACGAAGCCCGCACCATAAGGCGCGATGCGCAGGTTCGCAGCAGATTTATTGGTCGAAGGGGTTTGCGATGAACCAGAGCAAAGGAATCGAGCGGTGAGTGCGTTGAAGAGGCAGCATCGTTCGAGCAGAATGGACACCGTGCCGAGCTCGGATACAGACCTCCTCGTCGCTGCGGTGACCGCGGCGCAGGGCATCGTCCCGGAAAGCTCCATGAAGCAAACTTTGCGAAGCGCGGCCTGCCTGCTGCTCATGATGGGCTGCGCCTCGGTGTCACCAAAGCCCGCGTTCGAAGACGTGTCGAAGCTTGTGCGCGAGCGCGGAGGCGCGCCGCTGTATTGGGACCAGGGCACTCCCGCCGACCAGCAGGTCAAGGCGCAGGTGCAGAAGCTCGTGCGCGGCAAGCTGACGCCGGACGCCGCGGTGGAGATCGCGCTGCTGCGCAACCAGGGACTGGTCGCGACCTATGAGGAGCTCGGAATCGCGCAGGCCGATCTGGTGCAGGCGGGATTGCTCCGCAATCCGAGCTTCGGTGCGCGCGTCCGCTTTCCCTCCAGCGGGCCCGGCACCTTCGTCGACAGCGAGCTCTCGGTGACGCAGGACTTTCTCGACCTCTTCACGCTGCCGCTCCGGAAGCGGGTCGCCTCCGCGCAGCTCGACGCGGCCAAGGCGCGCGTCGGCAATGCGGTGCTCGAGCTCGCTGCGCAGGTTCGCGGCGCGATCGTCACCTTGCAGGCCGCGCAGGCGACCGTCGAGATGCGCAAGCTCGTGCTCGATGCGCAGGGCGCCGCGGTCGAGCTGCGGCGCCGCCAGCGCGCGGCGGGAAACGTCAGCGACCTCGATCTCGCGCAGGAGGAAGCGTCTTTCGAGCAGGGCAAGCTGGAGCTGGGGCGCGCGGAGGCGCAGGCGATCGAGAACCGCGAGCGTGTGAACCGCTGGCTCGGTCTGTGGGGAGAAGAGAGCGCGTCGTGGAGTGTCGAGAGCACGATGAGCCCGCTGCCAGCGCAAGAGCCGCCGCTGGAGCACGTCGAGTCGCTCGCGGTGGAGCGCCGGCTCGACCTCGCTGCGGCGCGCGCCGAGTCCGGGGCCCTGGAGCAGGCTGCGTCGCTTGCCGGACTTTCGCGATTCCTCCCTGCGCTCCAGTTCGGAGTCTCGACCGGCCGCGACGCCGAGGGCACCCGGGTCGCCGGGCCGAACCTGTCGGTCGAGCTGCCCCTCTTCGACCAGGGACAAGCGCGCGCGGCCCGGCTCCTTTCGCAGGTCCGGCAGGCGCGGGCACGGCAGGAAGAGCTCGCCGTCAACGTCCGGGCTGAAGTGCGTTCCTTGCGCAACCAGCTGCTCGCGGCGCGGGGCGTTGCCGAGCAATACCGCACCGTGCTCCTCCCGCTCCGCGAACAGATCGTGAAAGAAGCGCAGGTCCGCTACAACGCGATGCTGCTCGGCGTCTTCCAGCTCCTGCGCGCGCGCCGGGAGCAGCTCGATGCGGTTCGCGATTACCTCGATTCGGTGCGCGGCTACTGGATCGCGCACGCCGAGTTGGAGCGCGCCGTCGGTGGCTCGCTCACGCCGCGACCCTCACCGGAGAACCTGCGATGAACTTCCTCTCTACCGCGGTGGTGGCGCTGCTCCTGTCTTCGGCAGCGGCGACCGCTGCCGATTACGTTCCCGTGGTCACCCCGAACGGCTCGACGCTGCCTTTCAGGATGGATCACGGCGTGAAGGTGTTTCATCTCGTCGCCGAGCAGGTGAAGCGCGAGCTTGCCCCCGGAATGGTGATCAATGCCTGGGGTTACAACGGCCAGACGCCGGGACCGACCCTCGAGGCGGTCGAGGGAGATCGGGTCCGCATCCTGGTGACGAACCACCTGCCCGAGGACACGTCGTCGCACTGGCATGGTGTGTTGTTGCCCAATGGAATGGACGGCGTGCAGGGCCTCAATCAGCCGCACATCAAGCCGGGCGAGACGTTCGCGTATGAGTTCACGCTGCGGCAGAGCGGCACGCAGATGTATCACCCGCATGCCGACGAGACGCTGCAGATGGCGCTGGGAATGGAGGGTTTCTTCATCATTCACCCGCGGCACGAGCGGAAGCGCATCGATCGCGACTTCGCCGTCTTCCTGCACGAGTGGGACGTGCCAGCCGGCAGCGCGACGCCGAACCCGGCCACGATGACCGACTTCAACATGTTCACCTTCAACGGCCGCGCCTTTCCCGGCACCGCGCCGCTGGTGGTCCGGAAGGGACAACGGGTCCGTATCCGTTTTGCGAATCTCAGCATGGATAGCCACCCCATTCATATCCACGGCGTCCACTTCGTCGAGTCGGGCACCGACGGTGGTCCCACGCTCCCGTCGGCGCAGAGCCCGGAGACCACCGTCAACGTTCCGCCGGGCACCACGCGCGACATCGAGTTCACCGCCGACGCGCCGGGCGATTGGGCGATGCATTGCCATAAGAACCATCACACCATGAACCAGATGGCGCACGACCTGCCCAACCTCACCGGCGTCGATCAGTCCGGGGTCGAGGAGAAAGTGCAGAAGCTGCTGCCCGGCTATATGGCCATGGGCCAGAGCGGCATGGGCGGCATGATGGACATGGGCCATGCGCGCAACTCGCTGCCGATGATGACGGGCGAGGGCCAGTTCGGCTCCATCGACATGGGCGGCATGTTCACGGTGGTGAAGGTGCGTGAGGGAATCACCAGCTACGCCGATCCGGGGCCGTACCAGAACCCGCCCGGGACGGTCGCGCACAAGGTCGCGGACGACCAGGACACTCCGCAGCCGGAGCACCTGCACCACCACGGCGGAGCGCCCTGATGCGGACCTGGGCCATCATCGCGACGGTCGCGGTCATCGCGATTGTGTCGGGTGTCGTCGGTGGTTTTGCCATGCTCTTCCACGGGGGGATGGGCGCCAGGGCCGAGCCGTCGACAATCGAGGCTGCGCTCGCGTCGAAGGCCCGGCGCTTCGGGCTTCGGGGCTTTCGCGACCAGCCGAACCCGATTACTCTCAATGACGACGTCATCGCCGAAGGTCGCGCGCACTTTGCGGATCACTGCGCGGACTGCCACGCGAACGACGGCAGCGGACAGACGGAGATGGGGCAGCACCTCTATCCGCGCGCCCCGGACTTGAGACTTTCGGGGACGCAGGGCCTCACCGACGGTGAGCTGTTCGGCATCATCGAGGACGGCGTGCGCTTCACCGGCATGCCCGGCTGGGGCGACAAGAGCGAGGAGAGCCAGCGCGCGAGCTGGCTTTTGGTCCACTTCATCCGGCATCTGCCGCGGCTCGCGCCGGAGGAGAAGCTCGAGATGGAAGCGCTCAATCCGAGAGGGCCCGAGGAGATGCAGGAAGATATGCAAGACGAGAAGTTCCTCAATGGCGAGGAGGTCCCCCCGGTCGAGAAGGACCTGCGCCATCACCACCATTGAATAGGAGGATACCGCAATGCGGAGCTCGATACTGGTAACGCTGTTCGCACTCGCCGCCTCACCCGTGTTCGCGCACGGAGGCGGACCTCACTTGAAGGGCACCGTCGCCGCCCTCTCGGCCGGCCAGATCACGGTGAAGGCGCTGGACGGGCATGAGGACGAAGCCATGATCACGGCTGGCACCGTTTTCCTGCACGGCGACGCGGCAGGCAAGCAGGACGACCTCAAGCAGGGGGACCGCGTGGTCGTGCATACGCGCAAGCACGGCGCCGTGCTGGAGGCAGTCCAGATCCACTACGGCGGCCGGGCCAAAGCGGGTCACAAGTGAGCAGCGTGGAACTTCAGGGAACGAGAACCGCGGCGCCTTCAAACCGGCCGGCGCGGAGATCGGCGAGGGCCAGGTTGGCCTGGTTGAGAGGATAGGGCGTCGTCTCGGTGACGATGCCCATCTTCGGCGCCAGGCGCAGGAAATCGATTCCATCCTGCCGCGTGAGATTGGCGACCGACCTGAGCTGCCGCTCTTCCCAAAGCAAAGAATAGGGAAAGCTCGGGATGTCGCTCATATGAATGCCCGCGCAAACGACCCGTCCGCCCTTGCGCACCGCTTTCAGCGCCAGGGGCACGAGGTCGCCAAGGGTCGCGAAGAGGATCGCAGCATCGAGCGGCTCGGGCGGCACTTCGTCAGATCCGCCCGCCCAGGTCGCGCCCAGGCGCAGGGCAAAGGCCTGGGTGGCGACATCTCCCGGCCGCGTGAAAGCAAACACCGATCGTCCCTGCCGCTCAGCGACCTGCGCGACGATATGGGCCGCAGCGCCAAATCCGTACAGCCCCAGCTTCTTGCCTTCGCCCGCGATCACCAGCGAACGCCAGCCGATCAAGCCGGCGCAGAGCAGAGGGGCGAGCGCCACGTCGCTGCCTGCCTCGCCGAGCCGGAACGCATAGCGAGCATCGGCAATCATCCGGGTAGCGAAGCCACCGTCGCGCGTGTAACCGGTAAAGAGCGGGCGGTCGCAAAGGTTTTCCTGGCCGAGCTTGCAATAAGGGCACACGCCACAGGTGCGGCCGAGCCACGGGACGCCGACGCGCTCGCCTACCCGCAGCCCCTCGACGCCAGCCCCGACCGCATCGATTCGACCGACGATTTCGTGGCCAGGGATGATCGGCACCTTCGGGTCGGGCAGCTCGCCATCGACGACGTGCAGGTCGGTGCGGCAGACGCCGCAGGCGGCCACCTTCACCCGGACCTCGCCTGGCCCAGGCTGCCGGTCAGCGAGGTCGGTCCATTCAAGCGCAGCGCCAAGCTTCTTCAGCACCATTGCTTGCATAGCGTTATCCCGGCTCTCCGCGGGGTCCTGCGGGGCAGCAGTGTCGCAGTTTCTCGCCAGGCGTACGACGAGTCCAGGGGATCAACGATCGTGCGACCGGCCGAGCGATAGGCGCTTCTGCTCGCTTCGCGCACCATCCCTATGTATATGCCCGCATTTCACCATGCGAGGAGGCTGTATGAAGGCGATCGTGCTCAAGGGATACGGTGGCGTCGATCAGCTCGAGCAGCGCGACATTGCCGAGCCAAAGCCCGGCCCCGGCGAGCTGAGGGTGAGGGTTGCCGCTGCCAGCGTCAACCCGATCGATTGGAAGCTCCGCAGCGGCGATGCCAAGGCGATGATGCCGCTGGAGTTTCCCGCGGTGCTCGGGCGGGACGTGGCGGGCGAGGTCGTCGAGGTGGGCCCGGGCGTGACCGCTCTGAAGCCCGGCGACAAGGTGCTGGGCCTCGTGCAGCGCGGCTATGCGGAGCAGGTGGTGGCCAAGGCCGACGCGTTTGCCCGTGTGCCGCCGGGCCTGGATCTGCGCGACGCCGCTGCGTTGCCGCTCGTGCTGCTCACTGGCGCTCAGCTGATCGAGGAGGCCGCGCGGCTGAAGCGGGGCGACACGGTGCTGGTGACCGGGGCGCTCGGCGGCGTGGGGCGCACCGCGGTGTACGTTGCCAAGCAGCTCGGGGCGCGCGTCATCGCCGGGGTGCGCGCGAAGCAGAAGGCAGAGGCCGCGGGGTTGGGCGCCGATCAGGTCGTGGCCATCGACGACGACGCCGAGATCGCCAAGCTTCCCCAACTGGACGCCATCGCAGACACGGTCGGCCACGAGACCATCGCGAAGTTGTTGCCGCGTCTCAAGCTGGGCGGGACCCTGGGCAGCGTCCTCGGCGAGCCCCCCGCGGCCAAGGCAAAGTCCATCACGGTGCGCGCGTTCATGGCGCACCCGGATGCGAGTCGCCTGGGTGAGTTGGCGGCGGCGGTGGCGCGCGGCGAGCTGAAGATCCCCATCGTCAAGCGGCTACCGCTCGCGCAGGCCGCAGAGGCGCAGCGCTTCGCGGAGCGCGGAGGCAGCGGCGGCAAGGTGCTGCTCACGATGTGATCCCGACGCCCCTACCCCACGAGCACACTGGCCCGAATCCCCCCGGTTCGGCGCCCGAAGGCAAGGACCCCGTCTGCGGCATGACCGTGGACCTCGATCATCCGAAGGGCGGCAAGCTCGTCCACGACGGCCGCGAGTTCGGCTTCTGCAATCCTAAATGCCTGGCCAGATTCAAGGCCGACCCGGCGAAGTACCTCGCTCCGCGCGTCGGCGCGCCCGCGCCAGCGCCGGTTGCGCCCGCTGGAACGAAGTGGATCTGCCCGATGGATCCCGAGGTCGTCGCCGACAAGGCCGGGCCGTGCCCGAAGTGCGGCATGGCCCTGGAGCCTGCCGAGCCGGTGCAGGCGACGCGCGTCGAGTACACCTGCCCGATGCATCCCGAGATCGTGCGGCCTGCGCCGGGTGCGTGTCCCATCTGCGGCATGGCGCTGGAGCCGCGCACCGTCGCAGCCGAGGAGGACAATCCCGAATTGCGCGACATGACGCGCAGGTTCTGGGCCAGCCTGGTGCTAACGGTGCCGCTGTTCCTTCTCGGCATGTCCGATCTGCTGCCGGACATGCCTGTGCAGCACGCGCTCTCGCCGACCGCGCTCGTCTGGATCGAGCTGTTGCTCGCCGCGCCGGTGGTCCTCTGGGGAGGCTGGCCTTTCTTCCAGCGCGGCTGGGCGTCGGTGGTGAACCGCAGCCTCAACATGTTCACGCTGATCGCCATCGGGACCGGCGCCGCGTTCAGCTTCAGCCTGGTCGCGACCCTGCTTCCCGGCTGGTTGCCGGAGAGGTTGCGCACCGCGCACGGAAGCGTGCCTGTCTACTTCGAGCCCGCCGCTTTCATCGTCACGCTGGTGCTCCTCGGCCAGGTAATGGAGTTGCGCGCGCGTGCCAGGACGCGAGGCGCACTCAAGGCGCTCCTCGGTCTCGCGCCGAAGACCGCCCGCATGGTCGCGGACGGTGGCGAGCACGACGTGCCCCTGGAGCAGGTGAAAGCGGGCGATGTCCTGCGCGTGCGCCCGGGCGAGAAGGTGCCTGTCGATGGCCTCGTGGTCGAAGGCCAGAGCAACGTGGACGAGTCGATGGTCACCGGTGAGGCGATTCCGGTCGAGAAGGTCGCCGGGAGCAAGGTCACCGGCGCCACCGTGAATGGCACTGGTTCTTTTCTCATGCGCGCCGAGCGCGTCGGAGCGGACACGCTGCTGGCGCACATCGTCAAGCTGGTGGGCGAGGCGCAGCGCAGCCGTGCTCCGATCCAGCGGCTCGCCGACCAGGTCGCGGGATGGTTCGTTCCCCTGGTGCTCGCCATCGCCGCAATCACCTTCGCGGTCTGGATGTCCGTCGGGCCCGAGCCGCGCTTTGCGCACGCGCTGGTGAACGCGGTGGCGGTCCTGATCATCGCCTGTCCCTGCGCGCTCGGCCTCGCCACTCCGATGAGCATCATGGTCGCCACCGGCCGTGGGGCGGGAATGGGCGTTCTGTTCCGCAACGCCGAGGCGCTGGAGACGCTGGAGAAGGTGGACACGCTGCTGGTGGACAAGACGGGCACACTCACCGAGGGCAAGCCTCGCCTGGTCGTGGTGGAGGCGGCGTCCGGCTTCACCGAGGAGCAGGTCTTACGGGTCGCCGTGGCGCTCGAGCGCGGCAGCGAACATCCGCTGGCGCAGGCCATCGTCGAGGGGGCGCGCCAGCGCGGCGTCGAGGCGCAGGCCGCGTCCGGGTTTCGCGCCGTGACCGGGAAGGGTGTGGTCGGCGCGGTGGACGGGCAGCCGGTCGCGCTCGGGAACGCAGCGCTGCTCGCGGAGCTGGGCATCGACGCGAGCGCGCCCCTGCCGCGCGCAGAGACCTTGCGGGCCGAGGGCCAGACGGTGATGTTCGCCGCCATCGGGCAAAGGCTCGCGGGGCTCGTCGGCGTGGCCGATCCGATCAAGATCTCTGCGATTGAAATGCTTCGCGCGCTCCGGGAAGAGAACCTGCGCGTGGTGATGCTGACCGGCGACAGCCGCACCACCGCGCAAGCCGTGGCGCAAAAGCTTGGCATCGCAGACTTCGAGGCGGAGGTCCTCCCGGCCGGGAAGGCCGCCGTCGTCGATCGGCTGCGCAGCGAGGGCCGCATCGTGGCCATGGCCGGCGACGGAATCAACGATGCCCCCGCGCTGGCCGCCGCCCACGTGGGCATCGCGATGGGCACCGGCACGGACGTCGCGATGGAGAGCGCGGGCATCACGCTGGTCAAAGGAGATCTGCGCGGCATCGTGCGCGCACGTCGCCTCAGCCGCGCGACCATCCGGAACATCCGGCAGAATTTGTTCTGGGCGTTCGCCTACAATTCGCTTGGTATTCCCCTCGCGGCAGGCGCCCTCTACCCGTTCTTCGGCCTGCTCCTCAGCCCGATGATCGCCAGCGCGGCGATGAGCTTCAGCTCTGTCTCGGTGATTGCGAATGCCCTCCGGCTGCGGAAATCGCCGCTCTGATTGTCGTGCTTCCAAGGCATTTCCGGTCAGCGACTGAACAGCTCGAAGCCAATCACGACGCGCAGTCCGGGCGTGCCAAAATGCGGAATGAGACCGCCGCCGAGACCCAGCTTGAGGCGAAAACCGGCGGCGTCGGAGCGGGTTCCCTCGAGGCTCGCGCCCAGGAGCGCTTCCAGGCCGGTCGTTTCCGGGCCGAAGAACGATTTCAATGCCGTCTCGCCGTAGAGCTCGGGACCGAGGACGAGCACGCTGGTCCCGACCGGGAACCGGGCCCCGCCCGCGACGCCGAAGAGCAGCTCACTGCCGCGCGGGCCGCCGGGTACGGGCGCGTCGTCGCGGGGACGGAGGTGCATCCCGAGCTGGCCTGCCCAGCTGAACCGTCCGACGTCGCCAGCAAAGAGAAGCCGGCCCATTCCACGGAAGGTGCCGTCGGTCAGATAATCGGCGCTCGCACCGGCCGGTATGATCAACTGCACGCCTGCGCCGAGGCGAAAGGGGCTCGCGGCCTGGCCGAGGATGCGGGCGTCGAAGCCAAGCCGCGGATCGGCGACGGTATCGGGGTTCTGCTCCAGGTTCGCCGAGGGTGCGGTGAATTGGTAGCCGCCGCGCTCGCCGCTATTGCCGGAAATGACCAGCGGGCCGGCAAAGGTCATGGACAGGCGGAAGCGATTATAAGTGACCGCCAGCGCGATCTCGGCGAACGCCTGATCCGACACCACGCTCAAGCGCCGGCGACCGTCGCTGGATTCGATTTCCAGCGGCCTGTGCGCATAGCCAAGCGTGAGCGAGGCCGCGCCGCCGAGCCCATCGCTCAGGCGCAGATCGTCCATGACGAACCAGCCGGCCCCCGGCGCCGCCGTGTAGAGCCGCTCGACCGCGAACCCTTGGGCCTGCTGTTGGGCGCTGGCGTCCGGCGCACCGGCGCCCAGCGCCGCCGCGAACGCGAGCGCCGTCGCTCTCCCGACGCCTGCGTGGATGCCCCCGCTAATACTGGGCATGCAATCTCAAGCCGAAGACGTTGACCGGGCCGCGGTCCGCGTTGAATGCGGGATTGACGATGCGCTGGTAATCAGCGGACAGCCAGAACACGGCGAGAAAGTTCAAGCTGTAAAAGGCTTCGAAGGCAGCCTCCGGGGCCTGGTTGAGCTTCCCGTCGCCGACGAAGCCGTCGATACCCCCGGCGCGAAGGTAATCGGCGTGCGCCTGCGAGATCCAGCCGAAGCTGGCGCCAAGCCCGGCGAGGTCCGCGGGGCGGCTCCATGCCGAACCCTTGGCGAGGCCTCCAAAGGAGATGGAGCGGTCGGAGGAGGTGTACGCCTGGACCTCCGTCTCTCCGTCCGAAACCATCCCCCGGAAGAAGACGCCCGCATCGTCGGTGAGGTGCTGCTCGAGGTTGAGCCCGATGCCCAGTTTGACGTTCGGCTTGCGCACCCAGCACAGGTCGGGAGCGCCGGTATTTGCAGAGCCGTAATTGAAGCTGGTGCAGGCGGCGGCGTTCTTCTGCGGGTCCGATTGAAGGACGGCGAGGGCTTCATCGAAGCGACCCATCACCTCGCGATTCCGGAAAGCGAGCACCCGCACCGCGCCCTCGCGTCCCAAGAGCTTGTGGTCGTGCTCGAGCTCGAGCTGGTCGCCATAGTAGCGGTCGAGCCGCAGGGTCACGGGCAGCTGGTTGGGATTCTGCGGAGGACTGATGCGACCGATGCGGACGGCCCAGTCGTCCCAATCGAGCTCGGCCGTGCCGCCCCACGAGTAGCCGCGCGCGTCGGAGGCGAAGTCCCACGCGGCATAGGTCATGAAGCTCAGATTGAAGAACTGCTGACGGGTGTCGCTGGTGAACGAGTTCTTGTCGAAGGAATCGAGGATGGTGAAGTTGCCGAGCGTCAGGACCAGGCGGCGGCTGCGAACGGTCTCGCCCAGCTGCAGCGCGTCCGAACGTCTCTCGACGGACTCGCCGCCGAGGTCAATGGTCTGCTTCAGGTAGGCGCGCGATCGATAGAGCTGCGGTGTCTCCACGCCAGTCTTCTGCAGCTCGAAGTTCTGGATGGCGCCACCCAGTCCGCGGAGCTGGGAGAACGCTCGTTCTGCGATCACCTCGGGTGCGAAATAGGCTTCGCCACCGGGCCAAAGCCGGAGACCGAGAGAGAGAGTGACCGTACCGGTGAAGCTTCGCTCGGCGTCGGCGGTGAGCGAGTTGATGCTGCCGTTCGCGTTCGTATACGCAGCCGGGAAGGAGGGCTTCCAGCTCGAGATATAAGTGAATTGCCCGTAGGCGTTCCAGCTCTCGTCTTTGAGGTCGTGGAGATTGGAGCGGGCAAGGGTGCTCATCAGGCTGGACGGCTCGCCGGCCGCAGCGGCCGTGGCGCCGAGCAGCGCCGCAACGAGTTGGCAGGCGACGAGCGCCATGGGGGGGAGAACGCGGATCGTCGACATGCCAGCGGTCGCCCATATTGCGATTCCGATCGGCGAGTCAAGCGAAAGGCTCGTGGCAGCAGAGGCCGCTCTTTGCTGCCGTCACTTCGGATGCGGCAGGGAGTCGAGCGCCCTGAGAATCTCCTCGGGCCCAGCGCGGACCTGGTAGGTCTGCGCGAGCGAGCGCCAGGCGATGCGGCCGTCGGACGCGATCAGGAAGAGGGCCGGCCAGGCGATGCCGTTCTCGGCGTCTTCCACGCCGTACGCCCTGGTCGTCGCGAGCTTCTCGTCGGAGAGGAGCGGGAAGGTGACGCCGAGCTTCTTCGCCAGCTCGGCCGACTTCGCCGGCGCATCGACGGAGATGGCGACCAGCGTGGCCCCGCGCTTGTTGATCGCTTCCAGATTCTTCTGCAGCTCACCGAGCTGCCCGCGGCAGAAGGGTCACCAGAAGCCGCGGTAGAACACCAGCGCGACCGGACCGCGCTGGAGCGTGTCCTTCAGCGAGAAGGTGCCTCCAAAGGCGTCGGGCAGCACGAGCGGCGGCGCCGGTTCGCCGGGCTTGCGCGCCCGCTCGTCCAGGCCCGAAGGCGGCGTGGGCCGCCCCGCATGGGGCGGAAATCCGCCTGCGCCCAGCACCAAACCTGCTCCCAGCAACCCGATGATGCTCACGAGAGATCTCACTTTCCGTTGAGCGACCAGTGTTACGCCGGTTCTGACGTTCGAGCACTGCGCGGGGTTACATCGAACTCCGGGTGCCGTAACCGCGCTCCTGTGGCATGAGTCACATTGGTATGGTTCAACCGGTCCAGTGGCTCGCCCTCGTCGCCTACGGTGCGCTCGTCTTCCTGGTCGCTCCACGCGCTGAGAATCACCGCGGCTTCTTCTGGGCCCGCTCGCAGGAGGACAAGGCGCCGTCCACCGGCCTTCTGACCGCGAGCGTGCTGGTCACCTGGATCTTCGCGAAGAGCATCACCAACGCGGCGAACCTGGGCGAGAAGTACGGGCTGGTCGGCGGCCTCGCGTACGCCTCCTGGTACCTCTCCATCCCGGCCGCGGGCCTGCTCCTGTATCGCATCCGCAAGGCAGGGCACGAAGGCGTCATTCCCTTCCTCACGGCCCGGTTCGGCCCGGTCGCGGCGTTTCTCTTTTCCGCCGCCATCCTGATCAGGCTCTTCAACGAGGTGTGGAGCAACACCGAAGTGGTGGCGAGCTACTTCGGCGCGGCCGGGAGCGCGCCCTTCTTCATCGCGGCAGGCGTCTTCACCGCTGCCGTGCTGCTCTACACGCTGCTCGGCGGGCTGCGCGCATCCATCTTCACCGACCAGCTGCAGCTCGTCCTCGCGGTGATTTTGCTGGTCTGGGTGCTGGCGCTTATTTTGCCGTCGCATTCGCCGGCGCAGCTCGTGAGCACGGCGCACTTCCGTCTCGACTCCGGGCTCGACCTGCTGCTGGTGGGTCTGCTCCAGGTGACGAGCTATCCGTTCCACGATCCGGTGCTCACCGACCGCGCCTTCGTGAACCCGCCGCGCAAGATGCTGGCGGCGTTTACGCTGGCGGGCTTTCTCGGCATGGCGTTCATCGTGCTCTACAGCCTCATCGGCGTGCACCTGCAGCTCGCCGGTGCGCGGGGAGCCGGAGACGCGCCGGTGCGCGCGGCCAGGCTCCTCGGGAGCGGCGCGCTGCTCGTCATCTCCGTCCTGATGATGAACTCGGCGGGCGCCTGCGTGGACTCGACCTTCACCGCGGTCGCGCGCTTCATCTCCGTCGATCTCGCGGGCGAGGGCGGCGCGCACCCGAGCGGCTTCCGCGGGCTGCTCGCGCCGCTGCGCCGGTTTACCGACCGGGATCACGGCGTCCGCCTGGGGAGGATGGCGATGATCTTCTTTGCGCTCTTCGGCAACCTGCCGCTGCTCTGGCACGCGGACATCCTCAAGGCGACCACCGTCAGCGGCACCATGGTGCTGGGTCTCGCGCCACCATTTCTTTTATGGAAGTGGCACAAGCCGGCGCCGCTCGCGTTCCATCTCTCCTTCCTGACCGGGCTCTCGGTGGGCGTCTGGGCGCTGGTCGGGCATTGGCCGGCCGCGCTCGCCATTGGCGCCGGCCACTATTCGGCGCTCCTCGGCCAGAACGCCTGGGGACTGCTCGCCTGCGCGGCCGCGTATGGCCTCGGCGTGGCGCTCGAGTCCGTGCGCGCTCGTGAACCTACTCACGAATGCTTCATCGGAGATGCCGCGTGACCGGGCTGGTGCAATTGAATCAGCGCGGCCCGGAGGTGCGCTTCCGTTGGCTCGACGCGCTCTGGATCCAGGTCACGGGCACGCTCTGCAACATCGCCTGCCGACACTGCTTTATTTCTTGCGGGCCGAAGGCGACGCAGGTGCCGATGATGAGCGCCGCGCAGATCGAGCGCGCCCTCGAGGAGGGCCGCGCGCTCGGCATGCGGCAGGTCTACTTCACCGGCGGCGAGCCCTTCCTGCACCCGGAGGTGCGGCGCATCGTGCGAGCGGCACTGGCGCTCGCGCCGCTCACCGTCGTTACCAATGGCCTGCTCATCGACGACACGACCGCGGGCTGGCTGGCCGAAGAGAGCGAGTCGTCCCGCTACTCGCTCGACCTGCGCGTCTCGCTCGACGGGATGACCGCCGCACAGAATGATCCGGTCCGCGGCCGCGGAACCTTCGACGAAATCGTCGCCAGCCTCGGCCGGCTTGCCCGCCAGGGGCTCTCGCCGGTGGTGACAGTGGTGGAGCACGAAGAGGGCTTCGCGGTCGACGCATCGCGGGCGCGCTTCCTCGACTTCGTCCGCGCGCTCGGCCTCCGGCAGCCGCGGGTGAAGTTCCTGCCCCTGCTGCGGATCGGGCGTGAAGTTCGCCGCACGCACGGGTACGACGATCCCGCGGTTCTCGAGGAGTGGCCGCTGTTGCCCGCGGTGGAGTCACAGCTTCTCTGCGCGTCGAGCCGCATCGTCACCGCGCAGGGCGTCTACACCTGCCCCATCCTGATCGAGCACGCGACCGCGCGAATGGGGGACCGCCTCGCCGATGCGCAGCGGGACCTGCGGCTCTCCTGGGAGGCGTGCCAGACCTGCGTACTGGACGGGCTGCGGTGCAACACATGAGAGCGGCGTTCTTCGGCGGCATCTACAGCAACTGGCTCGCGCTCGAGGCGGCTTTGCTCGACGCGCACCGGCGCGGCGCCGAGGCGACTTACTGCCTGGGGGATCTGGGCGCGTTCGGGCCGCATCCGGATCGGTCGATTGAAATGCTCCGCGCCCGGGCGGTGCCGACGGTGCAAGGCAACTACGACGACTCGGTCGGAAACGATAAGCCCGATTGCGGCTGCGGCTATACCGATCCGCGCGACAATCATTACGCGCGCATCAGCTATTCCTATACGCAATCAAAGACCTCCAGCTTGCACAAGCCGTGGCTCGCGGCGCTGCCTCCGGCCCTCTCCTTCGAGCACGCCGGGCGACGCTACTCGATGGTCCACGGCTCGCCGCGGCAGCAGAACGAGTTCCTCTGGGAGACCGCGGCGCCCGACCATCTGCTGGAGCGGCTCTGCGGAGACGCGGATGTGCTGCTCTGCACGCACACCGGCCTGCACTGGCAGCGCGCGCTCGCGTCGGGCAAGCGCGTGGTCAACGTCGGCGCGCTGGGCCGGCCCGCCAACGACGGGCGGACCTGCGTCTGGTACGCCTTCCTCGACACCGAGGCGGAAGAGCCCTTCCGTTTCGTGCCGGTCGAGTACGATCACCTTCGCCTCGCCCGCGAGATGCGCGAGGAGAAGCTGCCCGAGGAGTTCGTCGAAACGGTTCTCACCGGCTGGTGGACGACCTGCCTCGAGATCCTGCCAGCGAAAGAGCGCCTGCGAGGGAGGTTCTGATTTGATTGGCATCATCGGCGGCAGCGGTCTGGGCGAGCTTTTGGGTGCGCTCGGCAATGGGGAGTTGCATCGGATCGACACACCGTTCGGGGAGCCGAGCGCGCCGATCCTGACCACCAGCGTGGGTGGAGTTCCGGTCGCCCTGCTGGCGCGGCACGGCGAGGGCCACCTGCTCAATCCTTCGCGCGTTCCCTATCGCGCCAATCTGTTCGCGCTGAAGAAGCTGGGCGTCACCCACGTCATCGCCAGCGGAGCGGTGGGATCGCTCAGAGAAGAAATAGCGCCGCGGAATTTAATCGTGCCCGATCAGATCATCGACCGCACCTTCCGGCGGGCCGGCACCTTCTATGAGGAGCTCGCCGTGCACGTCGAGCTGGCCGCGCCCTTCTGCCCGCAGCTGCGCAAGGCGCTCCTGGCCGCGGGCGGCGCGCGCGATGGAGCCACCTATGTCTGCATGGAAGGGCCGCAGTTCTCGACGCGCGCGGAGAGCGAGCTGAACCGCGCGTCCGGCGGCGACCTCATCGGCATGACGGCGATGCCGGAGGCGAAGCTCGCCCGCGAGGCCGAGCTCTGCTACGCGCTGGTCGCGCTGGTGACCGATTACGACTGCTGGCGCCCGCACCCCGGCGCGGTCGGCCAGCTGGAGCTGCTCAAGGAGATCATCGCCAACCTGCGCCTGGCCACCGAGGGCGCGATCGCGCTCATTCGCGGCGCGCTGCCAGCGGCGCAGGCGCTGCGAGATTCTCCCTGCGCCTGCCGCTCGGCGCTCGCGCTGGGGATCTGGTCGGACAAGTCGCGCATTCCTGCCGAGACGCGCGCGAAGCTCTCGCCGCTGATCGGCAAGTATCTCTGAGTTGCACCATGCAAAACCGGGGGCTCGACCGGATTCCGCTCCCGGTATGAGCTTCGAAGCAGCAGGACTAGAACCACTCCGGGCGCATCTCGGCGTACGAGGCCTCGCCACTCTCGCAGAGCGCGGCGAGCTGCTCGACGCGCGGCAGCTCGGTGGCGAACCAGTAACGCGCCGCCCGCCGCTTGCCGTCGTAGAAGTCGCCGCTTTTGCCCGCCGCCGCATTGGTCATCCGCAGCCACTGCCAGGCGACCACGAGGATGGAGAAGAGCGTCAGGTAATCGGCGCTGTGGAGCATGAACTTGTCGCGGTCGCCGGACGCGGCGAGCGAAAGCGTCAGCGCGCCGGCCCGCTCGACCGCCTTCTGCAGCGCCACGCCCTCGGCGCTGCCGGCCTTGGCGACGTCGGCGGCGATCTCCTCCGAGAGCGCCAGCAGCGCCGCGCCGTTCTGCTGCACGACCTTGCGCCCGAGCAGGTCCATTCCGTGAATGCCGGTGGTGCCTTCGTGGATGCTGTTGAGCTTCTGATCGCGCAGCCACGCCTCGGGCAGGTATTCGCTGGTGTATCCATATCCGCCGTGTACCTGCACCGAGAGCGTATTGCTCTCGAAGCCGAACTCCGCGGGAAAGCTCTTTGCCACCGGCGTCAATAGATCGAGCAAGAGCAGGGAGCGCGCATCGCCCAGGTCAGCATAGCGCGCCGCCGCGACCAGCAGCGCCAGCCCGCCCTCGACGATGGCCTTCTGCCGCAGCAGCATGCGCCGCACGTCGGCGTGCTCGATGATGGGCAATTGCGGACTTTCAGGGTCGCGCTGCGACAGCGAGCGCCCCTGCGGTCGCGTCCGCGCGTACTCGACCGCCTCGTGATAGGCAGCCGACGCGGTGGCGATGGCGTTCATCCCTACCATCAGGCGCGCCTCGTTCATCATCTGGAACATGTACGAGATGCCCTGGTGCGGCTTGCCCACCAGCCAGCCGCGGCAATCGCCGCGCTCGCCGAAGTTCAGCGCGATCGAGGGCAGGCCTCTCCAGCCCAGCTTGTGAAACACGCCGGCCGCGATGCAGTCGTTGTCGCTCCCGTCGAGCCGCTTCTTTGGCACGCAGAAGAGCGAGACGCCCTTGATTCCGGCGGGCGCGCCCTCGATGCGGGCCAGCACCAGGTGCACCACGTTCGGCGTCACGTCCTGGTCGCCGCCGGAGATGAACACCTTGTTGCCCTCGAGCAGGTAGTGATCGCCGGCAGGCCGCGCCCGCGTGCGCACGTCGGCGAGGCTGGAGCCCGCGTGCGGCTCGGTGAGCGCCATGGTGCCGGTCCATTCACCCGAGTAAAGCCTGGGCATCACGTCGCGTCTCAGCGCCTCGTCGCCGAACGCCTCGATCAGGTGCGCCGCGCCCGCGGTGAGGCCGGCATATCCAAAGGCCGCGGCATTGGCGGCCATCAGATATCCGCTCGCGAGCACTCCCACCGTATGGGGAAGCTGCTGTCCTCCGACGTCGTAGGGGCGGGTGGCGCAGGTGATGCCCAGCTCGGCCAGGCGCGGCCAGATCTCGCGCATGGCGGGGTGCACGCGCACCTGTCCGCCCTCGAGCCGCGGCGGCGCCTCGTCCATTGGCTTGTAGGCCGGCCACAGCACCTCGCGCGCGAGCTTGCGGGCGCTGCCGAGGAAGAGATCGAAGGTCTCGCGCGAGTGGTCGGCGAACCGCGGCAGCGCGCACAGCTCTTCGGCGTGCGCGACTTCGTAGAGAAGGAACTCGACGTCCCGGTCGCTCAGCAGGGGATTGGGCACGAGCAGCGGCGTAGAACGCTGCGGCCGATTTGTAAAGTTGATTAGTTGAAGTACGGGTGCGTCACCGTGTCGATGCGCGAGAGCAGGTCGTCGGTGAGCGCCGCCTGATCGCCGCTCATGCTCGCGCGCTGGGCGGCGATGCCGTCCCGCGTGGTGCGCAGGGCGTCGTACGCCGGGACGGTCTGCATCTTCTTGAGGATGTCCACCATCGCGCGCCGCGTGGTGAGGCCGCGGAAGCCGTCGGCGTTGCCGAGGTTGCCCTGGAGCTGCGCCATCATGTCGGCGACGACGGGGCTGGCGCGATCCGGGTCGTTGGTGAAGTTGCCACGCAGGCCGGCGTCGTCGAGGAAGAGGCGCGCCAGCACCCGGCGGGCCATGAGGTCCGTGCGGGCCGCGAGCTTGGGGTCGGCCGGGACGTGCGCGGGGTCCACGCGCAGCCCCGCCATGGTGATGTCCCAGGCGGTGTTGACCTCATCGACGGTGTTGCCGGCGCGGACGAACGCCAGCACGCCGTTGAGCGAGACGTTGGGCGGCCCGCTCTGGCCCGCGAGGAAGTTCGCCAGCACGGCCTGATAGTACGGCCCATTGCTGGTGGTGAGCGGCGTCGCGCCGAAGTCGAAGCGCTGGCAGTCGGGGTCGGCGAGCGTGTCCTCGTCGGTGCAGAACGGCTGCGTGGGCGGGGTGGTGGCGATGCCGAGAGTGTGGCCGATCTCGTGCAGCAGCACGTGGGTCAGGAACGCCTCGACCTTCTGCTTCTTGGTGCCGGTCTTGATCGGCGAGGCCGTGATTGCAGCGAGGGCGTCGGCGTCGCGGTACTGGGGCGCCCAGAGCACGCAGAGCGGCCTGGTGTTCATGCCTTCCCAGATGATCGACGGGACCTGCGGCTTGGTGGTTGCCGGCTTCGCGAGCAGCGGCGGCAGGCCCCCGTTGTAAGCCGAGCCGGTGGTGGCGTCGTCGGTGAAGTTCTGATCGGCGCTGAGCAGCCAGACGCTGTTCAGGTACACGCTGGCGCCGCGGATCTCGCCGGTGTTCGGGTTGGTGCGCCAGTTGGCGAACGCCGCGCCGAAGGTCGGGTCCTCATCCCAGAGGACGTAGTTGGTGTCGTCGTCGCCGAACGACTGCGAGGCGTCGGCCACGTCGGAGGTGAGGACGGTGTAACCGAAGACGGCGTTCCAGTTGGTGATGGCGCTCTTGAGCGCAGAGACCACGTCGTACTGGGGGGGGAAGTCCTTCTGCGCCTGGAGGACGTGGTCCGAGATGACCCAGTGGATGGGCTTCATTCCGGGGTGCACGTTCCAGCGCACCGCGGTCTGCGTGGGCCCGCCGCCGTTGGGGATGAGCTTGAGGTCGCTGCGGAAGAAGAACTCGCCCTGGCCGGAGAGAGCGCCCGAGGTGAAGCCCGCGCCCTCCTTGTACTTGCGCAGCGCGATGCCCAGCGTGCCCGAGGCGCGGAAAGCATCGTTCTCGCCGCCCAGCCACGACTGCGAGTTGCCCGCGCCGGCATAGCCCGTGAAGACCTGGTCGAAGGTCACGCCGTCGCCGGTGCGGCGGAAGCGCTGCAGGTAGGAGAGCTCGATCTGGAACTTGACCGGCTGCGCGCCCTGCGCGAACGCGTCCGACAGCGCGCCGAACCGGTTCAGTCCGGCTGCGGGGTCGAAGGCGACGAAGTTCTTCGAGTCCTTGTGCGTGTCGGCGGCGTCGAAGACGAAGATCTTGCCGTTCTGCTGGCGGAAGGTGACCACGCGGGTGCCCAGCGAGGAGCCCGCGCCGCTCTGGACCGCGCCCGGGAAGTACTGGGTCAGGTACGCCGAGAGGAAGTACTTCTGCTCCAACTCCTTCTTGTTGATGGCGATGTAGAAGGACTGCGAGTTGCTGGCCGGGGCCGCGTTGGCGTCCGTCTGGCCGGTCTTGCTGACGGTGACGAAGTCCTCGGCGCCGGTGAGCGATCCGGGAACTGGCTGCCGCAGGCGGCGGCGAGCATCGTGACGACAGCGAGCTTCAAGGTGTGGCGGAGCATGAACCCTCACTTCAAAAGGGGGGGATCGATATCGACTGCCTGACGTAGGCCCGTCTCTCATCCGCCAGTTGACGGAGGGCGCACCGGATGACCCGCGGGGCAAGGATATTTGCCGGCGGCAAAGCGGCGGCCGTCGTCTGTCTCCACAATGCGGCTGGCGGCGATGGCGCGCGTCACGGTGCACCCGCACGCGAGCCGGAGGGTCACCTCGACGCGCCCGTCCTCGAGCGGGGTTTCGCGGAGGAGTTGCAGGGCGGCGTGCGACATATCCCGGTGCAGGGTAGCGTAAGAGCGATTGCGACTGCACCATTCTCGCATCGCATTGAGATCGGTCGGGCCGGTGCGTAGCCGTGCGCCCGCGCTTCAGCACTCAAGGCCATGTTCGCGCTTCGGCGTCGCCGCGTCCGTGGGCAGGGCATTCGGGGCGGCCACCGTGGCGCTATTTCGTTCGTTCAGGGAGTTGGCGACTCCTTGAATCTCAACGTGCATTTCCGATATGCCATTCCTGAGGGCGTCTTCGTCACGGAGGGCAACGACAGCTCTTCCGGTGCGCCGGGCGCTGGTACTGGGAGCCGGCCCGCGGGCAGGGTCCCAAGGCGCTCCCGCGAGATCGGTTCCCGAGGCGCCGTCGGCAAGCAGGCGAGCGAGCACGGCGCGATGGTGGCGTGCAGGTGGTCGAGCGCCTCTAGCGGCCAGGGTCGCGAGCTTGCGTAGCAACTCCATGGGCTCGGTCCTACCATCGGGCATTGGGCGTTGACTTCGAGCAGAACTGCGCTCCGGATGATCCGGTCCCACGACCAGAGCCGACCCCCCCGGTTACCGTCGTCGGCTCGCTGAACATGAGCCACGAGGTCCTCGAAGCAGGCCCTCGATAAGTTCAAAGGACCCGGGAAGATACAGACGCCGGAATCGTTCGTCCCATGACTTTCGCGGACAGTCGTCGATCCCATCGCCAGGGCGGTTCTCGCTTATGCGTCGGGAATATCCAAGGCCGACCTGCTCGTCAAAGTAACCACGAACGGAAGTGGTGTCTCCTATCAAGTGTCGGACTCAGGCGCCCCGGCGATCGACTCTGGTTCTGTGCGAAATCCAGAAAGGTTGCTGCCTATGCTGGTCGTGGCCGCGGAGGGGCCTCCGGTAGTCCAGCGGCTGCTGTCACCCCCATTCGCCATGGATTGAATAGCGGAACGACGGCGGCGCTGGATTTCAATTCGAAGTTGCAAGGAAGCGAGCGAGCGCAAATCGATGTCTCGTGTTTCACCGACCTGGTTCGTGAGGCCTCCCTGCGCGTAGCGCCAGCGCGTCATGTCATGACCCGCGAGAACACAATGCTCCTCCTGGGAAGAAGCTTGAGGATTGCGAAGGCGAATGCGAGGTGGATACCGGCCGGCGTCTCGGCTCAGACCTCGTGGGTCACCGGACAAGCACTGAGGGTCGGCTCTAGCTTCAAGCTCACTCTCAAGATGCACGAGACGCACGCGGGGCGCCTCCTCTCGGGCGCGGTTGCGTCGGGTCCGGCTGGAGGCGCTGCAAATGATCGCAGCGCCATGCGGCCGCGCGCCCGGCCTTGCCGCGTCTCTCACCCCGCCTGTCGTTCGCGGCGCCATCCCGTCGCCAGCAGCCAGGTGCTCGGAGGGGAAATGCAGTCCGCCATGGAGACGGATGTCAGCCCGTCAGGTCCTGCTGGTTCGAGCCCCGCCCGAACTGCGTGGATTGCCGCGTTCTCGAGAACGTAGCGGCGCGCGCGGCCCACCTCGGTGGGCGTCTTGAGGATATGCGCGTGGAACCGGTCGGCGAAGACTCGGCCCTTACGCTCCATCGAGGCGTTCAGTGCCCGCGCCATGCGAATCTCCAGCGATTGCAGCCCGCGCGACAAAGCCACGCGGTCCCCCGCCTCCACGATCAGGTGCAGGTGATTTGAAAGGATGGCGAAGTGCACCACGCGCAGGTGGACCAGGCCAGCTTGCGCGCCATCGGCTTTCACTGCCTGGAAGGCCCTTCTCAGCGCCTTCACTGAGCGCCGGCGCCGCAGGCTCCACACCTCCCGGCGGACCCTGAGCGTGACGTGGACCGGGTTGCGCGAGTCGAGCGGCGGGCGGCGCAGGTGCGGCACACCGGGGCCCGGCTGCCCGTCCGCGCGCTTACGCCCCGCGCCAGTACGCCGGCCGCCCCATCCAGACTTCCGCGCAAGAGTGAGCTGCTTTTGCTGGCGGGTCCGAGGCATCTTGATTAGCACTATAAGGTAAAAGGCGCACACTGTCAAGCGGTGCCCGGACCGAATCCATTGGTCCAACCTGAGGACATCCATTACAGGTCAGCACAACGACATCCCTTACACGTGGCCGCTACTTGCACAGCGACATCGCAGACAAGGTGCGATGCCCTGGAAAGCGACGGATGCGATGAAAGAGAGTGGGTAAGCGTTCACCACCCCAGGGGATCGACACGGCGATCAGTTCGTGATCTATGGTCGCAGTGCCGGCCGCCGACCCAAGGGATCTGCAGATCGCCGAGCTCACCGCTTTGGTCGCGAAGCTGCTGACACGCGTGAGCCACCTCGAGGCCGAGGTCGCGAGGTTGCGGCAGAATTCAAGCAATTCGTCGAAGCCGCCGTCGTCCGATCCGCCCGGAGCGCCGCGGCGTGAGGGCGAGCCAAGCGGTCGGGGTCGGGGCGGGC
>JAYWBT010000015.1:0-2629 GCA_043781235.1 Deltaproteobacteria bacterium | reverse complement strand
ATGGGGCCGGGCCCATGATCGTCTGGGACCACGGCCGCTACCAGCCGGTGGGCGATCTCGAGGCGGGCCAGGCGGCGGGCAAGATCATGATCGAGCTGCACGGCTACAAGCTGCGCGGCAAGTTCGCGCTGGTGCGGATGAAGCCGCGGGCGGGGGGAAAGCAGGTCGAGTGGCTGTTCTTGAAAGAGCTCGACGGCCAGGTCGTGCGCGGCGGCGGCCCGCTGCCGATGGGCTCGGTGCTCACCGGCCGCCTCATCGACGAGCTCCGCGAGGACGCCCAGGCGGCGTTGCTCGAATCGGCCCAGGCCGCTCTGGATGCGGCTGAGCGCGATCAGAAGGCCCGGACGCAGCAACGCGGGCGCCTCAAGGCCGAGGGCGTCGAGCTGATGCTGGCCGAGCCCCGCGACCAGCCCTTCTCGAAGCCGGGCTGGCTCTTCGAGCTCAAGTACGACGGCTTCCGCATGCTCGCCGAGAAGGACGGCGCCCAGGCGCGGCTCTTGACCCGCAACGGCAACGACGCCAGCGCCACCTTCCCCGATTTGATCCGCGCCCTGCGCGCGCTGCCGCACGACCACCTGATCCTCGACGGCGAGGTGGTCTGCCTGGGCGACGACGGCCGGCCCGAGTTCCAGCGCATGCAGAAGCGGGCGATGCTGACGCGCGCGCCCGACGTGGCCCGCGCCGCCATCGAGCTGCCTGCCACCTTCCAGGCCTTCGATCTGCTGGCGGCCGGCGACCTCGACCTCCGCCCGCTGCCGCTGCGGATTCGCAAATCGCTCTTGTCGCGGACGGTGCCGAAGCTCGGGCCGGTTCGCTACACCGATCACCTCGACGAGCAGGGCACGGCGCTCTTCGCGCAGGTGGTGAAGCTCGGCCTCGAGGGGATGGTCGGCAAGCGCGGGGAGGCGCCCTACAAGGCCGGCCGCAGCGCCGAGTGGCTCAAGGTCCGGATCGAGCACACCACCGACTTCGCCGTCGTCGGCTTCACCCTGCCCAAGGGATCGCGCTCGGGCCTGGGCTCGCTCCACCTCGGCGGTTACCGAAACGGCAAGCTCGTCTACATCGGCCGCGCCGGCTCGGGCCTCTCCCACGCCGAGCTGGAGCGGCTGCGCGCCGTCCTCGACAAAGATCGGTTACCGAAATGGGCCGGCGAGCCTCATCCGCTGTTGCCGAAGGGACGCGACAACTTCTGGGTGACCCCGACGCTGGTCGCCGAGGTGAAGTATCGGCAGATCACCGACGAGGGTCTCTTGCGCCAGCCCACCTTCGTCCGCCTCCGCGACGACAAGCCGCCCGAGGAGTGCGCCCTGCCCGAGCCGCACGCGCTGGCCCTGCGCGAAGCGAAGACCGCGAAGCGACAGGCGCCGATGACCCAGCTCACCAACCCCGACAAGCTGATCTGGCCCGCCGACGGCTTCACCAAGCGCGATCTCTTCGAGCATTATCGAAACATCGCGCCCTGGCTGCTCCCTCACTTGAAGGATCGCCCGCTCGTCCTCACCCGCTTTCCCGACGGCATCGACGGCAAGTCGTTCTTCCAGAAGGACGCGCGCGGCCTGGCGCCACCCCACGTGCGCACCGAGCGCATCTACGGCGACGAAGGCCGCGACGTCGATTGCTTCGTCGGCGAGGATCTCGAGAGCCTCTTGCACCTCGCGAATCTGGCGACCATTCCCATCCACGTCTGGTCGAGCCGGGTCGGCGATCTCGGCCGCCCCGACTGGAGCATCGTCGACCTCGACCCGAAGGGCGCGCCGTTCGCCGACGTGGTCAAGCTCGCCAACGCGGTCCGCAAGCTCTGCGACGAGCTCGAACTGCCCTGCTACGTCAAGACCAGCGGCCAGGCCGGGATGCACGTGCTGGTGCCGCTCGGCGGACAGCTCACGCACGAGCAGAGCACCTCGTTCGCGCAGCTTCTGGCCCGCACCGTCGAAGGCGAGCACCCGGACATTTCGACAACCATCCGACAAGTCGAAAAGCGGGGCGGCAAGGTGTATCTCGACTATTTGCAGAACGGCCACGGCAAGACGATCGCAGGGCCGTTCAGCGCGCGGCCGGTGCCGGGCGCGACCGTGTCGATGCCGCTCAAGTGGAGCGAGGTCGGGCCGCGGCTGGATCCGAAGAAGTTCACGATCAAGACGGCGGCGAAGCGGATGGAGAAGCTGGGCGAGGACCCGACCGCGAACGTGCTGCGCGACCGGCCGGATCTGCTGGCGGCGCTGGGCAGGCTGGCGCAGCGCAAGTTAGAATGATCGAATGACGGACGCGGAGCGCCTTCGCATCGCCCTCGACCTCGCCGATTTCGGCAAGGTAATGGTGCGGCAGCGCCTGATGCGTGAACATCCCGAGTCATCCCCGAGCGAGATCGACGCATTGTTCGAAGCGTGGTTGTACGATCGGCCGGGGGCCGAGAATGGCGACGGCGAAGGACGGCTCATTACCCTGCCCAGGACGCAGCGTTGACCGAAACCGAGCAGACTCTCCGCCAGATCCTCCAGGATCTGGGGACAATCAAGGCTCGCTGCGCCCTCGTGGGCGGGCTCGCCGTCTCCGCGCGCACGGAGCCTCGCTTCACGCGCGATGTCGATCTCGCGGTCGCGGTCGCGTCGGATGCCGAGGCCGAGCAGCT
>JAYWBT010000014.1:0-22676 GCA_043781235.1 Deltaproteobacteria bacterium | reverse complement strand
ACCACCTTCTCGGCGTTCACTCACACCATAGATCACGCCCAAGCGATCCTGTCGATCCCCAAAATCGTTTTACTTCGAACGCGACTCGATCGACTCATCCAATCGCGCCCCTAAGCCCAATTCAGGAGCTGACCGTGCAGAATGACGACCTCACGCAGCGGGCGTAACGGACGTTCATTTGCTGTTGGCAAGCACGCACGGCGATAGCTTTGAGGATATGGCTCTTGCCAGTGCCACTCTGCCCGATGACGAGCAGGTCGTCCTTGCGGCGGACAAAGTCGAGGACGGTGAGCTCGAGTATGAGAGCTTGTCGAGCTTGGGCTGGAAAGCCCAGTCGAAAGCCTCCAAGCCAGGCTGCTCGGGGAGGCCGCTGAGTGCGATGCGGCGTTCGATTCGATGCTGGAGCTTGTAACCTGCTACGTCGCCGAGCACTCGCTCGAGAAACGAAGTCGTAGATGGCTTGTCGCGCGTGGCCCAGGCGAGGTGCTCATCGAGCTTCGCGGCAGTGTTTCAGTCCGAGGACTTCGAGGTGTCGGCGAAGTCTGTCGGTGAGGACATCGGGGTTGTTCGCTGTGACATGCGGGCTCCTCGCAGGCTCGACAGCCGCTCGCCCAGCTCGCCCACCCCCACTACGCGCTCGTCGCTCTGCGGTGCCGTCACGCTCCCCGACACACCACCTCTGCTCCGCTCCGGCGAGGCTGGCGCGTGACAACCTGTCCCACTAAATCGCCGCCGGTCCGCCACCAGCGCGGCCGCGCGCGCCGAGGGTGGCGCGTGACGGTCAACTTCCGCGACCTGTTTCTGTCTCACTTTCGGAGACCCAAAGCCGCGCCAGGCGCGGGATCCGCCGCTGGAGGCTGGCGCCTGACACCGCCCCAGCCTCGTCCCACGAATCGAGCATCCGGGCCCTGAGCAGCGCGGCTTTCCGCTCCGAGGCTGGCTCGTGACAAGGCCCCGCGCTGTAGCTCTCCCAGCACGCGCGCTGCCGCTCCCGCTCGGCAAGGCGGTGGTCCTGGACCTCTCGACGCCGGCGGGCGCGCGCCTGTTGTCTCCGCCGCCCGGCACGACAACTCGCGCTGCCGCACACTCGCTGTGTCTGCGTAGCGGACGGGGCAGCGTGAAACCACGACCTGCACTCGGTGCAGCGCTTGCGCTCGGCCGCTCGCTTCGCCATCGCGACAGCGTCGGGGCTGGCTCGCCGACGACAACTTTCTCGCCGGCGGAGTGGATCACGAAGACGCCGCCGAGGCGCGGCGCGCGGGGTGCCGGATGGATCTCTACGCCGCCGCCGCGTGGATCACGGGGAGGGCGCCGCTAAAGCTTTGACGCCCCGCGAGCCATCGATCCCTGCATAGAATGGTGGATGTCCGCCTCTGGAGCGCCGCTTTGCCCTCGCTGCGGCGTGACGCGGGCGCAGACGATCGACTGCCCGCGATGTGGGGTGATCTACGCAAAGGCCGAGGCGCGCGCCGCGGCCAAGGCGTCGATGTCGACCATCGCCGGGTTGCCTTCAACCTCGGAGGTGATTGCCTACGCACACGGGCCGGCCTGGGAGGGAGACGCGCAGGACGCCGCGCTGGAACTCCGCGTGCGCGCGTGCGCCATCCCTGCGGCGCTGCTCATCGCTTGGCTCGCGGTAAGGAGCGGGCTGGGGCACTTCCTCGTGCGGACGTTCGCGAGCATGTGGGTGCACGAGACGGGTCATGCCGTCGCGGCGTGGCTGTGCGGGTACCCCGCGTTCCCTGGGCCCTGGTTCACGCCGGTTGCCGAGCAAAGATCCGCGATCCTCGCGCTCGCTTTCGGGGGAACGCTCGCCTTGGCGACCCTCCGCGCGTGGCGATCAGAGCGGGCGGGTATGGGCGCTGCCGCTGCAGCCCTTCTCGTCTTCCAACTCGGATGTACGCTGCTGCTTTCCCCTTCGAGAGCGCGGCAGTTCATCGTCTTTGCGGGTGACGGAGGCTGCCTGGTCTTCGGCGCGCTGCTCATGGCCACGGTGTACGCTCCCCGCGCCAGCACCATCCGCCGCGGCGGGCTTCGCTGGGGCTTCCTCACCATCGGTGCGATGTCATTCGCTGACGCGTTCGCTCAATGGTGGAGCGCGCGGGCGGACGAGGATCGAATTCCCTTCGGGCATAACGAAGGAATGGGCCTCTCGGATCCGAGCGTCCTCACCGAGGTGTTTGGCTGGAGCACCCACGCGCTCGTCCAGCGCTACGTCCTCCTCGGCGGCGCCTGCTTCGCCGCCCTCTGCATCGGCTACTCGATCGGCCTCGTACGCGCCCGCGCCGACGCATCTCCTGGCGGCTAGACTTGCGCCCTTGGAAGAAGTCCCGTTCCCGCGGCCAACCTCTGTCATCGCTGTGCCGCCCGCAAGAGCCCAAGCCCGAAGCTCAGTGAACCTTGCGGTAGACCCCGACCACAACGCCGATGATCTGCGTCTCGCGAAACTCGTCTCGGCCGACGTAGATGGGCTTGTGCCGCGGGTTCGACGGCTGGAAGCGGATGCGGTCGCCCTCGGGATAGAAGCGCTTCACCGTGGGGCTCAAGGGCCGATAACCGCTGTTCTGTTCACCGACTCTCCCTCATCTTTCCGGCGGCACCGTAGGCTCAGAGTGGCCCCGTCGCCGTCAGCGAAGCGACTGCTGAAGCTCGGGCACGTCGTCTTGCCGGAGTTCTTCGCCTCCGGCGGGGTGGAACGAGCGCTTGCGATCGGTGGCCCCGTCGCCGGCAAGCCCAAGTGCTCGAGGATCGCACGGACGGTCTGGGGCGAGACACTCAGCGTCACCTTCCATCGACCCATTCATCTCGGTGCGCGACCTCGCCCGGGGCCCGCGCCCGGTCGCGGGTCCGCAGACGTGGCTGCTTCGCGTCGGCTGCCACGGCTCCGGCTGAAGGTTGCCTCGCTGGCAGGTTGAGGAAAGCCGTCCTGCTGAGCAAACCTTGCTCCGTTAACTCTTGACTTCAGCTCGTGCAGGATATATGCTATTCAAGATGAGGATGCCTCGCCGCCCAAAGCAGTTGGCTCTTGCGCGCAAGGCCGGATGGGGCGGCGCGCGCAAGGGCGCGGGGCGCGCTCGCAAGGACGGGCAGGTGGGGCCAGGCGTTCCACACTCGAGGCGGCCGCCGCTCGACTCGCGCAATCCTGTTCACGTAACGCTGAAGGTCCGTCGCGAGGTATGGAGCTTGCGGCGGGGCCGTTCGGTGCGGGCGTTGAAGCGGGCCTTGGTGGCGGTGAAGCTGCGCCGCGAGCGCGGCGAAGTGCACCTCGGCGTCGTGCACTTCGCTATCCTGTCGAACCACCTGCACTTGATCGTCGAGGCGGGGAACCGCATCGCCCTGTCGCGCGGACTGCAATCACTGGAGATCCGGATGGCGCGCGCGCTCAATCGCTCGATGGGTCGCACGGGCCGTGTTTTCGCGGATCGCTTCCACGCGCATATCCTGAGGACTCCCACTGAGGTCGGCCACGCGCGCCGCTACGTCCTCGAGAATGCCGCGATCCACGACGCGCGCGCGGGGCTTTGTTCGGTGAGTGCCGACGGTTTCACCTCGGAATCGATGCCCGACTGCACCTCGCCGTCCCGCACCTGGCTGCTTGGCGAAGGCTGGCGGCGAGCGCGCGTTCGCGCCGGAAGATCGACCGCGCCGTCCTGAGCCGAGCAGCGGGATGCACGCCCCTTTTGTGTCCGCGCGCGCACCTCCTGCCGAGACGACGAAGCGGAGGGCGCCGAGAGAGCGAAGGAAGCGAACTCGTGATGGCACCGTCGGCGCGCGGAAGGGGTGTCAAACAGGCCGCGGCGTGACGATCAAGTGGTTTTCGCGCCAGGGTCGCGGCCAACTCCGCCGCGCCCAATCGAGGCGTCGCCGCGAGAGGCGGTCGCGCAACTGCCGCGCGCTCGCGAGGCGTGAAAGCGGTTGACGTCGCGGCGCGCGCGCCCAAACCTGCGCGGATGCGCGCATCGATCGCCGCAGCCCTGCGGGCCGTCGCCTGCGTCCAGAGCCAGCGGCGGCCGCCTGCGTCCAGAGCGCCACCAGCCTGCAGGCGGTGCGCGCACGGGCTTTGATTCGCAGGCTGCCCTGAAAGGCCGCGACTCTTTGCGCTCCCCTTCCCGACCGACCTGCGGCGCAGCGGGACCGCCCTCGATCTCACCAACTTCCCCAACCCGGGCCGCGCGAGCCTGCTCTCCGATTACGTGATCGCCCTGCAGAGCGGCCAGGTGGGTTTCGGCCTCGCCTCGGCGCTCTACGCGAGCTTCTCCGCCCGGTCGATCCCGCGACGCTGACCGCCACGACCCTCCTCTGCGTTGAACTCGCGACCGGCGACCGCGTGCCGCTCCAGCTCATTTGAGAAGGGGAGTTCTTCGTCCCCGCGGCGACGGTGGCCCGCGCTGCAGCTCCTCGGCGCACGGTTGAAACCGCGCACGCCCATGGCCCGGTGCTCACCCGCGGCGTGCGCGACCCGCGGCGTGCGCGACCCGCGGCGTGCGCGACCCGCGGCGTGGCGACCCGCGGCGTGCGCGACCCGCGGCGTGCGCGACCCGCCGCGTGCGCGACCCGCGGCGTGCGCGACCCGCGCGGCGCTCCATCGGAGCGCAGGCCCGCCCCTCGAACTACCTCGCTGCGGCCGGCACGGCGGCAGGTTGAACGACAGAGGCAGCGGCAGTGGCCGGCTGCGCCGCTGCGGCGCCAAGCTCACCCGAGGCGCGGGCGCGGCGGGCGGCGCGGCCCCGGCAGTCTCACCCTCGCCGCCCATATGATCCTGCAGCTCGGCGACCTGAGTCTCGAGCGCGCGGATTTTCAGCTCCTGCCTCGTCAGCTGCGGCACGACGACGAGCGAGGCCACGATCACGAACGGCGAAGTTCAGCGTGACCGCCGCAGGCACCGCCGACGACACCAGCAGCGAGAGCATGACGTGCACGACGAGCTGGCGGGACGGAGAGAACGACGGCTTCGGTGGTTTCGGACATCCGGTGTCTCCTGAAGGGCGGAGCTTCAGGAGCCAAAGCCGAGCCTATCGGGCGTTGGGATAGGCGCGGTCCTTCCACCGCGGTCCCGCTCCGTTCAGCTGCCGCAGCACCGAGTGCGCCGCGATGCCCGCGAGGAACAGCTGGGTGACCGGCACGAAGACGGCCCAGGCGGCGGACACGCCGAAGAGCCGCTTCAGCACCAGTGCCCGCTGCAAGAGCGCGCAGGCGCAAGCGCACCCCGCGACCAGCAGCGCCTCGCCGCGCACCAAAGGCAACGCCACGAACGGCAACAGCGAGAAGAGCGCAAGAGCAACCCCGATCGAGGTGCGCTACGGCCCGCCCGCACCGGCCGAAGCGTTCTTGACGAAGCCCCACCAGATCTCGGGCAGCGAGGTGTACATGCGCACCGAGACGAGCGCGCGGCCGTCCTCGGCCCGTAGGACGCGCCTCTGCTTCACCAGCCGGGCCAGCTCCAGGTCGTCGGCCACGCGATCGAAGATCGCCGCGTGCCCGCCGACCGCCTCGTAGTCCGCGCGCGGCATCAATAAGAATTTCCCGTTCGCGATCGCCACCTTCGAGCGCGGGTCGTTCACCTTCCGCACCGGATAGAGCTGCACGATGGCGGCGATGGTCGAGCGCAAGAGCAGCCTCTCCCAGAACGTCCGGCAGTTCTTCCCCAGCCAGCCCGTCGGCAGCTCGCGGCCGCGCACCACGACCAGCCGCGCATCGGCGATGGCAGACGCCGCCTCGAAGGTGCGGTCGTCGCTGCGATCGTCGACGCAGATCACGGTGAGCCGCGGCCACTCCTGGGCCAGCGGCGAGCCCAGGCACCGCTCGATCTGGTGCGCTTCGTTGCGCGCGGGCACGATCACGGCGAGGTGCGGCGCAGAGGCCGGCGCGGCCGCGGGCTCGACTGGCCAGACCGCTGTGTCGAGGAGCACGCGCGCGAGCAGGAGCGCCCAGAGCAGCAGCGCTCCCCAGAGGAGCACGGGCACTATTTGCAGGACGGCCCGGAGCAGACGGCGCGCCGCGGAATGGTCCCCGAGGCGTCGCTCGCGAGGTAGCGGTGCGGCAGCGTGCCGGTTCCTGCCTGCGCGTGGACGTAGGCGCCGAGCGCCTCCCAGTCCTTGATCTCGGTCGTGTCGTCGCGGTGGAGGATGGTGGACTTCGGGTCGTTGTTCGGGATGGGCCTCCCGCTGTCGTCCTTGAGGTGCACACCCGCGACGGCGGCGAACGAGGCGACATAGAGGTTCGCGGCCACCTTCACCAGCCCGAGCGGGTTGGCGCTCCAGGCGTTGGCGCCCTTGGAGGCGTCGAAGACCACCGTCGAAGGCCCGTCAGGATCGGCGGTGGTGGCCTGGGAGATCTTCGTCACCCGCCCGTTCGAGGGATCGACGCCGCTACCGTTCGGATCGAACGGCGCGCGCGCGGTGTCGTACTCGAACCTGAAGCCGGAGGGCACCAGGTAGAAGTCGGGGTGCCCGGCGTAGGCGAGGCCGGCAGAGACCTCGAACGCGGCCTTCACTTCGGCGAGGTAGACGGAGAAGCGGCAGAGCGGATACCCGATGGTCCCCGCGACAGGCGATGCGCCGAGCGACACCGCGCTGAAGAGATCGGCGAAGGCGAGCTGGTTCTTCTGGTTGACGTGGCCGGGCGACAGCCGGGGCACGCGCACCGCGCCGGCGGCCACCACCGCCACGTCGGTCGGCGCCCACGCCTTGGCCGCGGCCAGCTCGGAGTCGGCGATCAGGTCGAGCAGCTCGGTCTCCTTGAACGCCGCGGTGTTGTCGATGTCGTAGTCGAGCCCGCCCACCGATTTGAAGTAGAGCCCGCCCGTCGCTGCAGGCACCGGCTGCGCGGCGCCGAGGATCTCGCCGAGCGTGAACTGCAGGAACGACGGCTTCCCCGGCGCCACGGGCTGCGTCTCGAGCAGGGTCATGGTGTCGGTGATGAGCTTGTTGATGCTCGCGTCGGAGGGCACGGTCTTCGAGTCCACCGGCAAGAGCATCGTGTTGGCGTCGTCGAAGGTGACGTTGCTCTTCGAGTCCACGCTGAGCACGATGCGCCCGACGTGGTCGCCGTAGCGCCCCGCCTGCTGCAGCAGCACTTTCGCGCCGCTGCGCGCGTTGATGATCGTGTCCTTCGCCTCGGTGTGCGTATGGCCGCTGACGATGACGTCGATGCCGCTCACGTTGTGCGCGATCAGCTCGTCCTCGCTGCCGGCCAGGTTCGCAGGGTCGAGGCCGCTGTGGCTGAGCGCGACCACCAGGTCCACCTTCTGTGCGCGCAGCGCGTCGACCACCGGCTGCAGGTCGTTGTAGATGGCGTTCAGCACCTCGACGCGGTTGGTCTCGTCGCCGCTCGCACCCAGCGAAAAATGGACCGGCTGCTTGAACGGCGCCACCGAAGCGGCGTCGGCGCCGAGGATGCCGATGAAGCCGACCTTGATTCCGTTCGAGGTCGTGATCACCAGCGACTTGTGGATGGGCCTGCCGTCGGAGACGCCACCATCGGCTGCCGCGCCGCCCGCACCGGTCGCGTCATAGTAGCCCTGCAGCAAAGCGTCGGCCGCGCCCGCCACGCCGCTGAAGTGGATGTTGCTCGCCACCACCGCGGGCATGCCTTCGGCGCTGCCGAGCGCCGCTTTGATCCCGGCCGCGAGCCCCGCGGGCCCGAAGTCGAACTCGTGGTTGCCGAGCGTGGTGACGTCGTACTTGAGCAGCTTCATCGAGCGGTAGTCGGGCGCGGTGAAGGGCGTGGCCAGCTGGGTGAGCGAGCCGCTGATGTTGTCGCCGGCCGAGACGGTGAGGACGCTCGCGCCCGAGGCCGTGGCCGCGTCGCGCTCCTGCTGCAGAATGACCGAGCGCCGCGAAGCCCCGCCCTTGATGCGCCCGTCGCCCGCCGCGGTGGGAATGGGGAAGTCGTCCACCTCGGGGGCGAGGCCGAGCAGATGCGAGTGCTCGTCGTTGGTGTGGAGGATGACGAGCTTGCGGGGTGCGGGCGTGCTGCCCCCGCAGGCGCAGAGGAGCGCGGCCAAAAGAAGGGTGTGTTTCATAAGCAGGGAAATGCATTGAACGCCCTGCGGAAGTCAATCGCGGTCAATGCCCGGAAGGGACGCGCTCGCCGGCGCGGATGGCGACGGGCAGCAGGTTCTCCCTGGGAGGAATGGGGCAATTGTACAGCGGCGAGAACGCGCACGCGGGATTGTAAGAGCGATTGAAGTCGAGCGACCAGACGTCGCCGTGGAGAAGCGTGGGCTCGAGATACCGGCCAACCGGATAGGTCTCCGTACCGGTGGTCGCGTCGCGGAAGAAGATCGAGAGCGAGGCCTCGCCGACGCCGGGCTCGAGCAGCCGCAGCGCCGAGAGCCGCAGCCGCTTCCCCTCCAGCTCAAACTCGAAGCTGCCGACGTGCAGCGCGTGCCGCTTGTGGCCGCGGGTGGAGAGCACCAGCTCCTGCCGCGGCTCGATCGCGCGCACCAACCGCCCTTCGACACAAAGCTCCGGATCGACCTCGAACCACTGTGGCCGTGGGCCGCTCGCGAGGCGCGGGCTCTCCTGGTCGAGCACCACCGCCGCGGGGAAGTTCTGGTGCGACAGACGCAGCGTGTAGCGGCCAAGCTCGAGGCGCGCGCCGGTAGAGACGGGCTTGCCATCCACCAGGAAGTGATCGCCTTCAACGCGGACGGTGAGCGCAAGCGGCGCGAGGCCCGGAAGCCGTACCTCGCACTCTTCCGCGCTGCCGAAGCGCAGTGGTTTCTCACTCTGGAAATCCTCGCGGGCCACTGCCGCGAGCGGGCTCTGGCGCGGGTCGGCGAAGTCGCGAAGCGCCGCGCTCCGCTCTGCAAGCAGCTTCTCGAGGTAGGCAGCCTGGCCGGGATCCATGCCCGCTCCGATGCACGACAGCGCGGCCAGGATTCCGTGGCATCGAAAGCGACGGAGGTCTAGGTTCGTGACGGCATGATCAGGTCCAGGGCGCAAAGCGATCTCCTGCTGCGGCTCGCCGAGAAGGGATCACGGCTGCGCGAGGTGCGCAAGGATCTCCTCTGCCAGCAGCCCGGGGTCACGCAGCGCTGGTTCCAGGGGCCGGACGGCTGCGACCTCTTTCTCTGGTACGACGACAGCAAGGGCCTCTCGCAGCTGCAGCTCACCTTCGAGAAGCGCGTGGTGGAGTGGTCCGGACCAGAGGGCCTGCGCACCGGGCGGCTGATCGCCTTCAATCCGCTCACGCCGCTGAACGACCAGGGCCGCGTCATGCTCGACCCGTCGCCGGAGGAGGCCACGCTCGAGCTCGCCCGCGCGGTGCTCTCGCAGGCTGGCGTGGACGAGCTGACGCTGGCCCTGGTGCGCAGGCGCCTGGGGCTCAAGCACGGCTGAGCCGTTGGTGCGCTACCGGCCGTGCTCGCGTCGCTTCTCGTGGTGCTCCGGCGGCTCGCGGCGTTCGGGCGGCGCGCGGTGGCCGGGCTCGACGCGGTCTGGCTGCGCACTCGGACGGGCCGGCCGCTCGCGCACCCACTTCATGAACTTGTTCCCGCGCTCGCTCGCAAGTTCGAACGCGCGCGGGCCCGCGGGCGGCCTGTCGCGCCGGAAGGAGAGCTCGTGGCCCGGCTCAACGCGATGCTCCCAGCCGGCGGCTCCCTTCACCTCGACCGCGCCCTCGTAGACGCGGACCAGATCACCCTTCCCGCCCGCCTCGACGCGGAACTCGGTGCCGCGCACGCCGGCGACGCCGTTCTCGGTCTCGATGTGGAAGGTCTCGCCGGAGACGAGCTTGCGCACTTTGGTCCAGAGGTTGCCGAGGAAGAGCTTGGCGCTGAAGGCGTGGCCGGCAGCGGGCGCCGTGCCGAGCAGCAGGCGCGAGCTCTCGCCCAGCCGGATCATCGTGCCGTTCGCGACCGAGATCTCGAGCCGCCCGCCAGGCGGGGTCTGCACCGTATCGCCCTCGTGAAGCGGGTCGCCTTCGGCGAGTGGCCCCGCGACCCCGCCGCCAGCCGGCTTCATGGTGGCGACGCCCTCGACATAACTCACGGTCATCGCGCCGCCCTCCTGCGCGTGGAGCGGCGCGGAGAGGAGCAGGAGCGACAGTCCGACGGCAATCCGGTTCATGCGAAGCCCTCCGTGCAGAAGGACACCCCTGCTCGCGCGAGGTGAAAAGTGGAGCGCCCCCTCGTCTGTCGGGCAGTCAGCACACTCGATATCACGCGCTGGCTTTGCGCGCGCAGGTTTGGTACCCCGTGCCGCATGCCCATGCTCAACGTCGGCGATGCCGCTCCCGACTTCACCTTGCCCGCGCACGACGGCAAGACGGTGAAGCTGAGCGAACTGAAGGGAAAGAACATCGTCCTCTGGTTCTACCCGAAGGCCGACACACCTGGTTGAACGGTGCAGGGCAGCGGGCTCCGGGACAGAGCCCGTGAACTGAAGGACAAGAACGCGGTGGTGCTCGGCGTCAGCTTCGACACGCCCGCGGACAACAAGGCCTTCGCGGAGAAGTTCAGCTTCCCCTACCCGCTGCTGTCGGACACCACGCGCGCGATGGGAGCGCAGTACGGCGCCGCCGAGCCGGGCGCCACTGCGGGCTACGCGAAGCGGGTCGGCTACCTGATCGGCACCGACGGGCTCGTCAAGGCGGTGTGGCCCAAGGCGGACGCCAAGACCTTCGCGCAGGACGTGCTGGCGAAGTTGTAACGGAGGAACGACCTGCTGATCGAGAACCTCGAACTGGGGGCTGACGCGCGTGGCGAGCCTGCTGCTGATCGAGGACAACCCCGACATCGGCGAGACGCTGCGCGACCTGCTGCAGCTGCTCGGGCACCAGGTCGAGTGGGCCGACGACGGGCTGCGCGGCGTGCAGCTCGCGCTCACCACGCAGCCCGAGGTGGCGCTGGTGGATATCGGGCTGCCGGGCATCGACGGCTACGAGGTGGCGCGAAGGCTGCGGGCCAACGAGCAGGGCAAACGGATGCTGCTGATCGCGCTCACCGGATACGGGCGGCCGGAGGATCGACGCAGGTCGCTCGACGCCGGCTTCGACGCCCACCTGGTCAAGCCGATCGATGCAGACGAGTTGATCGCGCTGATTGCCAGGCTCGCCGCCGCGCGCCCGAGTTGAGCTCCCGGACGCGGCGCGAAAGGCGAGTTCCGCTGCTCAACGCTTGGGATCCCGCTCGCTTCGACGGTGCGTGCGCGAACGCCTAGAGTTCCAGAATGCTCCTCGACATCGTCGTCGTCGGCAAGGCCAACCTGGACTACCTCGTGCGCGGCCCGCGGCTGCCGACGCCCGGGCAGTCGGTGAACGGCGACGCCTTCCAGGAGGCGCCCGGCGGCAAGGGCGCGAACCAGGCCGTCGGCGCGGCGCGGCTGGGCGCGCGGGTGGCGCTGGTCGCGCGCGTCGGCAAGGACACCCGCGGCGCCGCGGTGCTCGAGGCGCTGCGCGCCGAGGGCGTCGACGTCACCTACGTGCGCGAGGATCCGTCTGCGCCCACCGGCGTTGCGCTCTGCCAGGTGGGCGGCAGCGGCGAGAAGCAGATCCTCTCGGCCGCCGGCGCCAACGCGCGGCTGACCGCGGCCGACGTACGCGAGGCCTCGGCGCTCTTCGCCAGCACCCGCGTGGTCCTCTGCCAGCTCGGCGTTCCGCTCGATGCGGTGGCCGAAGCGGTCCGCCTGGGCCGGGCAGCCGGAGCCATCGTGGTGCTCGATCCGGGGCCACCCGCGCCGCTGCCGGACGAGCTGATCGCCCAGCTCGATCTGATCCGGCCCAACACCAGCGAGGCGCAGATCCTCACCGGCATCTGCGTGCGCGACCGGCTCTCGGCGCGCGAGGCCGCAGCCGATCTCCTGCGCCGCGGCGCGAAGGCGGCGGCGGTGCAGGCCGGCGAGCTCGGCGACCTGCTCGCCTGGGCGGGCGGGGAGCTCTGGCTGCCGCGCTTCGAGGTGAAGCGGGTGGACGCGACCGGCGCCGGCGACGCGTTCGCGAGCGCCTTCGCGGTGGCGCTTGCAGAGGGAAAGACGCTCGCCGAGGGAGGACCGTTCGCGAGCGCTGCCGCAGCGCTCGCCACCACCGCACTCGGCGCGCAGGCGTCGCTGCCCACGCGCGCCGCGGTGCTCGAGCTGATGAGGAGCGCGCGATGAAGCCCAAGGCCATCCTGTTCGATCTCTTCGAGACCGTCTTCTCCCTCGAGAAAGTGCGCGAGACGCTGCGCGCCGCCGGCCACCCGGACATCCTCGAGCTGTGGTTTTCGCGCACGCTGCGCGACGGCTTTGCGCTCCCGGCGAGCGAGAAGCACAAGCCGTTCCCGGAGGTGGCCGGCAACGCGCTTGCGGGGATCATCGGCCGCGCGGACCCAGAGGTTCTGGCGAGCTTCAAGGAGCTCGACGCGCATCCCGACGCGGCGACCGCCTTTGAGGCGGTGCGCCGCGCGGGGGTGCGGCTGGGCTCGCTGTCGAACGGCTCGGAGGAAGGCGCGCGCGGTCTCCTGAAGCGCAACGGCCTCGAGGTGGAGTCGGTGCTGAGCATCGACCACGCGCGCCGCTGGAAGCCGCACCGCGACGCCTATCTCACCGCCGTCCGCAGCTTGAGCCTGGAGCCCGGCGAGGTGGCGCTGATCGCGGTCCACTCGTGGGACGTCCACGGCGCGCGGGCAGCGGGCCTGCGCAGCGGCTGGTGCAGCAGGCTCGAGAAGAAGTTCAACCAGACCTTCGATCGCGCCGACGCCGAGGGCGCGACGCTCCTTGAGGTGGTGGCGGCGCTCCTGCGCTGAAGAGAAACGCATCGGGGCATGCATCGCCGGCCGCCAAGGCAGGGATTGAGCGGCGTTGAGCACGGCTGCGAGGCGGTCAGCTTCTGGAACGAATCACGCGCGCGGCCAGCAGCACGTCGGCGATGCCCATCGGCACCACCGCGACCAGCTTCACCAGCCGCGCGATGCGGTGCTCCCACAGCTCGACGCGGTCGGCGAGGAGCAGCGTCATCCAGTGGCGCGCGTGCGTCTCGGGAAGCCGGTACGCCGTCCGCCGGATCACCCCCGAGAGCCCCTTTGGCGGGAACACCGTCTCCACGCCCGCCCAGCGGCGCGCGAACTCCAGGCGGTACTCGACCTGATCGACCGCAATCACGCGCGCGGCGCCGAGCAGCCACGCCGACTCATCGCGAACAGGCCGACCGGCCCGGCGCCGAAGACCACGCAGGGCACCACCACGCGGTCGCCCTTGCGCAGCGAGGTGACGGACTTGCCCACCTCCTCGACGGTGCCGGCGGTACCTCAACGCGCGCATGCCGTCTCCTGGTGAGGTCGATAAAATGCGGACGCGGCGGGGGCGTTGCGAGAGACGTGCGCTCCAGCGGCCGCGCGCCCGCTCCGGGGGCACACAGCCCGGGCAGGCCGGCGCCGCGACGGCGACGGCGACAAGCTTTAAGGGAACCGACCGCTTGCCGTGAGAAGATCGATGCGCGCCTGCCGCGCGGCGTCCTCGGAGACGAGCGCCTGCGAGTCGGCATCGCGAGCGCGGCGCTCGGCGTCCACCACCTCGAGGTCGTTGGTCGCGCCTGCCTTGTAGGCGAGCTGGGTGATCTCGAGCGCCTCGCGCGAAAGCTTCGAGGCTTCCTGCGCCGACACCAGCGCTTCGTCCGCGCGCTGGACTGCATTGAAGGCCACGCGCACCTCGGACCGCGCCTGGCGCAGCAGACCGTCGAGCTGCGACTTCGCCTCGGCCGCCAGCGCCGACCGCTCGCGCTGCTGCCCGTAGCGGAGCCCGCCGTCATAGAACGGGATGCTGAGCACCAGCGACGCTTGCCACCCGGTGGTCGGCGAGGTGAGCGTCGCCGAGCTCTGCGCGAACGGCTGCACGTTGGCGGTCAACAGCGGGAGGTAGTCCGCGTAGCTGTCATGCAAAATATTCCTCGCGGCCTCGAGCCGCTTTTCGGCCGCCTTGACATCGCGCCGCTGCGCCTGGGCCTCCTGCAGCGCGGCCTCGGGCGTGGGAGGCGCGGGCAGCGGCACCTGCTCGACGGTGTCGACCGGACCCTCGTCGGCGACCAACACGCCGAGCGCCTCCTTCGCGCGCGACAGCCCGAGCTGCGCATTCGCGACCTGCGATGCGGCGGTGGCCGTCTCCTGCCCCGCGCGCACCACGTCGAGCCGATTGCCGGTCCCGGCGTCGAAGCGCGCTTTGGCGTACTCGAGGTGGTCGCGCGCATTCGCGACCGACCGCTCGTTGATGGCCACCAGCCGGTGCTGCGCGAAGACCGCGAGGTACGCCCGCGCCGTCGCCACCGCCACCGACCGGCGGACGTCCTCCGCAGAGAGGCGCGCCAGGTCCAGGTTATCGCCGGCGTGCGCCCACTGCACCCAGCGCTGCGGCGCGAGCAGCGGCAGCGAGAGCGAGAGGTTCGCCTGGAGCTGGTTTTTCGGGATGGTGACCGCGCCGGACTGCGACAGGCGGTCGCTGTCGAGCCGCGTGTAGACGCCGTTGCCGGTGAGCGTGGGGAAGGAGCCCGAGCGCACCTCGCGCAGCAGGCCCTCGGCGCGATCGATCTCCTCCTGCGCGACCTGGACAGAGGGGCTGCGCTGCAGCGCGCGCTGTACCGCCTCTTCCAGCGAGAGCGTCTGGTCCGGCGCAGCCGGCGGCGACGGGGGCTGCGCGGTCTGGGCGGCCGCGAGCAGGACCGCGAGAATGCTGGGCGTCGTGAGCACGGCGGCGTTCTAAATCAGAATACTCGCAGACGCGAGGAGAACGGGCGCGCGAACTATTGCAGGCGTGTTTCCAAATAGAACGCCGCGCTGCCCGCCGTGCTCTAAGCAGGACAATGCGCGCAATGCGGACCCTGATGGCAGCTAGCCTCGCCTGCGCGCTCGCGTGCGCGAAGAAGGAGGTCGAGAGCTTCCGCACCGAGCCCATCAGCCGCGGACCGGTCAGCGAGGTCGTCTCCGCCACCGGCGACGTGCAGGCCATCATCACCGTCAACGTCGGCAGCCAGGTGTCGGGGATCATCTCGAAGCTGTACGTGGACTGGAACAGCCAGGTGAAGAAGGGCCAGCTGCTCGCCACGCTGGACCCCAGGCTTTTCCAGGCACAGCTCGAGAGCGCCAACGCCGCGCTCGCCAGCGCCGAGGCCAACGTGCAGAAAGCCTCCGTCGCGCTGCTCGATTCCCGGCGGCAGGAGAAGCGCATCCGCGAGCTGCTCGACCAGAAGCTGGTCGCGCTGTCCGACGTGGACACCGCGCAGGCCAACCGCGAAGGCGCCGAGGCTACGCTTGCCGGCAACAAGGCGTCGGTGCTGCAGGCCAAAGCGCAGCGCACGCTGGCCGTCACCAACCTCGCCTATACGCGCATCCAAAGCCCTATCGACGGCGTGGTGGTATCCCGCGCGATCGACGTCGGCCAGACGGTGGCGGCTGCGTTCCAGGCGCCCACGCTCTTCACCATCGCGAACGACCTCACCAAGATGCAGATCCTCGCCAACATCGACGAGGCCGACGTGGGCAAGGTCCACGAGGGCCTGCCGGCGAGCTTCACGGTGGACGCATATCCGGGCGAGACCTTCAATGGGAACATCAGCCAGGTACGGCAGTCGCCCAACACCATCCAGAACGTCGTTACCTATGCGGCGGTGATCGATGCGCCGAATACGGAGCGCAAGCTGCGCCAGGGAATGACGGCGGCGGTGACGGTGACGGCGAGCCGGCGCGACGATGCGCTGCGCGTCGCCAACGCGGCGCTGCGCTGGAAGCCCGAGGGCTTCGCGCCGGCGGGCGACGGATCGAAGCCGGGCCCCGATGGCAAGCCACAGGCGCGCTCGCCGCCGCGCGAGGGCACGCCGGACCACGCCGCGGGCGGGCGCGGCGGCGGGGAGCGCGGCGACAGCATGCGCGGCAGCGGCGACCGGAGCAGCGGCAGCGGCGACGGGAGCAGTGGCGGCCGGGCCGCGGGAGGCGGGCGCGCCGGCCGCATCTTCAAGCTCGAGAACAACAAGCCGGTGCCGGTCGCGCTCCACGTTGGCATCTCGGACGGCCAGCGCACCGAGGTGCTCGACGGTCTGGCCGAGGGCGATCAGGTGATCACCGGCGAGAACACGGCGGGCGGCGGCGCGAAGCCCGCGGGAACCCGCCGTGGACCCTTCTAGAAACACGGAGCCCGACGGCCGCGCTGCAGCGGCCAGCCCGGCGCCGCCCGTCGTCGAGACCTTCGCCGTCGAGAAGACGTACACGATGGGCGAACAACAGGTTCATGCGCTGCGCGGCATCTCACTGCGCATCGAGGCCGGAGAGTTCCTCGCCGTGATGGGCGCGTCGGGCTCCGGAAAGAGCACCTTCATGAATCTGGTCGGCTGCCTCGACAAGCCGACCCGCGGGCGCTACCTGCTCTCGGGCGACGACGTCTCGCGGCTCTCGCGCGATCAGCTCGCCCGCGCGCGCGGCCAGAAGATCGGCTTCGTCTTCCAGGGCTTTCATTTATTACCGCGCACCAGCGCGCTCGAGAACGTCGAGCTGCCCATGCTCTACCAGGGCGTCAAGGGCAAGGAGCGGCGCGAGCGCGCGGCCGAGGCGCTCGCGCGGGTGGGCCTGGGCGACCGGCTCGATCACACTCCCGCGCAGCTCTCGGGAGGCCAGCAGCAGCGCGTGGCCATCGCGCGCGCGCTGGTCAACCGGCCCACGCTGCTGCTCGCCGACGAGCCGACCGGCAACCTCGACTCGCAGACCAGCATCGAGGTGATGCGCATCTTCCAGGAGCTGAACGCGGCGGGCCTGACGGTGCTGCTGGTTACGCACGAGCCCGACATCGCCGCGCACGCGAAGCGCACCGTGGTCTTCAAGGACGGGCTGGTGCTCTCCGACGCGCCGGTCGCGCAGCGGAGGCTGGCGTGAACCTGCTCGCCTCGCTGCGGACCGCACTGCGCGCGCTGCAGAAGAACCTGCTGCGCTCTTTGCTCGCGATGCTCGGCATCGTCATCGCTGTCGGCGCGGTGGTGGCCACGGTCGCCATCGGCCAGGGCGCGCAGGCCAAGGTCGCCGCGCAGATGGCGTCGCTCGGCTCGAATCTTTTGATGGTCCTGCCGGGCTCGATGAACATGCACGGCGTGGCAGCCGGCGCGGGCGCGACGCAGACGCTGACGCGCGAGGACGGCGCCGCCATCGAGAAGGAGCTCGCCAGCGTGGTCGGCTCGCTCGCGCCCATCAACCGCACCGGCGCGCAGATCGTCTACGGCGACCAGAACTGGTTCACGCAGGTGCAGGGCACCACCGCGGGATATCTCGAGGTGCGTGGCTGGCCGCTCGCGTCCGGCGAGATGTTCGGCCGCGAGGAGGACGCCGGCGCGGCCAAGGTCTGCGTGCTCGGCAAGACGGTGGTGGACCGGCTGTTCTTGCCGGACCAGCCCGTGATCGGCCAGCAGATCCGCGTCAAGCATGTTCCCTGCAAGATCATCGGCGTGCTCGCGGCCAAGGGACAGAGCAGCTGGGGCCAGGACCAGGACGACGTCATCATCATGCCGTGGTCCACGGTGGTGCGACGGCTGATTGGCTCGCAGGCCGACACGGTGGGGCAGCTGATGGTCTCGGCCCGCAGGCCGGAGCTGGTGGACGAAGCGCAGCGCGAGATCACCTCGCTCCTGCGCCAGCGCCACCACCTCGCCGAGGCGGCCGAGCCCGACTTCCAGATCCGCAACCTCGCCGAGATGCAGAACGCCGCCCGGGAGAACACCAACACCATCGCGGTGCTGCTCGGTTCGGTGGCGCTGATCTCGCTCCTGGTCGGCGCCATCGGCATCGCAAATGTAATGCTGGTGTCGGTCACCGAGCGCACGCGCGAGATCGGCATCCGCATGGCCATCGGCGCGCGCGGCCGCGATGTGCTGGTGCAATTCCTCACCGAGGCGGTGGTGCTGGCAACGGTCGGCGGGGCCATCGGGCTCGTGCTCGGCGTCGGGCTCTCGAAGTGGATGGCGATGAAGTTCGACTGGCCCACGCTGCTCTCGCCGCCGGTGATGCTGGCGACGATGCTGCTCGCGGGGCTCGCGGGAGTGGTCGCGGGCTTCTACCCGGCGCTGCGCGCCTCGCGGCTCGACCCCATCGAGGCGCTGCGGTTCGAATAGGCTCCCGTTCGGGGGGAAACCGTATTCTTCAGCTCGAATGCCCGCTCGCGGGCGGTTGGATTCTTCCACTCGCAAAACCGGCGGAAAGGCGCGCGCCGGCGAACAGGACGAAGAGCCCGACCATCCCCAGCGTTGCGAACGCTCCGCCGATCATGGGTAGCCCGAAGGCTGGCTGCGGCAGCGGCCGCAGGACGAGCAGCGCGCGCTCGGCGAGCAGTCCCAGCAAGACGCCGCTGGCCGCGATGGTCACGGGCAGCTTGCGCCGCTTGGCCGTCTCGGAAAAGAGGATGAGGACGGGCAGCACGAACGCGAGCGCAACGATCGCAGCGCTGAAGAACCGCCAGCCTCCGCTCGTGCGCAGGATGATCTCGCCCGTCTCGCCGGGCAGGTTCGCGTACCAGACGGGAAGGAAAGAGCACCAGACGAGATAGGCCCAGAAGGCAGAGAAGCCGAAGAGCATGCGGCCCAGGTCCTGCCGCGTGTGCACGGCGCGCAGCTTCCAGCAGGAGAGGAGCGAGGCCCAGGCGATGGCGGAGACGAACGCCGCCATGAACGCCTGCGCCGGAACGATGCCGCTCGGCTCGCCCTGGTAAAGGTTCATCACCAAATCCACCGTCCAGAGCGAGACCGTCGCGACGAAGACGAGCAGGTAAACGACCGAGTCCCGGAGCGATCCCGCGCGCCACCGCGCTTCTCCCTCGCGGCGCAGGACGCGACGCGCGCAGAGCCAGAGCGCGGCGAAGGCGACGACGTCGCGCACCGCCACCGCAGCGAGGCCGTCGCGCGCGTGCTCGGGCGCCCAGAAGCGGGCGAGCAGGAACGAGGGCAGGAGCAGCGCGAACGCGATCGGCAGGAACGCCCCGGCGGACTCGAGGAAGGGCAGCGCCGGATCGATGAACCGCCCTTGGGCGATGCGCGTGGCGGCGGAGAGCGCAACCGAACCTGCCGCGAGCCCGGCGAAGAAGAGCCAGGCGGTGGCGAACCCCGGCAACACGGACTGCGTCACGCCGAAGAAAAAGGAGAGGACCATCGCCGCGGCGCCGACAGCAAGCGCCAGCAGAGCACCAAGCGCCAGAGGCCGGCCCAGAAAGCGCGCGCTCGCGTCGAAGAAGTTCATGGCGTGCCCTTTGGCTTGATGGTGCGGACGAAGTGCACGAGGTCCCAGAGATCCGTCTGGGTCAGTCCTTCGCGCATCACCGGCATCGCGCGGCCGCCCAGCACGATGGTTGCGTAGAGGTAGCCGTCGGGATGCACCTGGATGCCGGGATAGCCGAGGTCGGGCGCAGGCGGGAAATACCGGCCCACTGGACCGCCGCCGTGCCCTTCGCTCCCGTGGCAGCCCAGGCAGCGCTCGGTAAAGAGCGTCCGCCCGCGCGCGACCGAAGCGACGCCGGTGGGAAATGCTTCCTTGAGTCCCTCGGCCTCGTCCCGATCGTCGAAGTGCGGGCGCGCGTTGAGCGGCACCGAGCCTTCAGGCTCGGGTCGCGCGATCGAGTGCAGGCCGCCGCCGGGCTGGAACCACATGTCCGTGCGCCAGTCGTTGCCGCAGGCGACGCAGGCGGCCGCGCCGAGCGCGAAGAGGAACTTAGGCGACATCGCGCACCTCCTCCGCTCCTGCCGCGCGAAGCAGCTCGCGCGCGGATTCGCCGGCGCCGGGCAGGAACACGCCGATGCGATCGCGCAGGAAGCGCGGGTCCTCGGGCATGAAGCTCTTCCGGCGACCGAGGTACGCGCCGATGAGCATCCCGACGAAGTTGCTCAAGCCGCCCACCAGCACCGTGACCTCGAAGATGATGGGGATGAAGGCGGGCAGCGAGACGACCGGCTTGCCGCCGACCGACATCGGCAGCGTGAGGGCCGTGCCGATGGTCAGCCAGCTGCCCAGGCAGATCCCCACGATCGCGCCGCAGAGCGTGACCGCGCCGATCACGCTTCGCTTCTGCTCCAGCGCGTCCATCACCTCGGGGAAAGGCGCCGGCATCGCCGCTCGGACGTCGCGCTGCCCCGCCGCGTGCGCCGCTCGCACCGCGCGCGCGGCGGCGGAAGGATTGGTGAAGATCGCCAGGAGACCGGGGTTACGCGCCATGCGCAGCCTCGTGGTGATCGTGCGCGGCCTCTTCCTTGAGCTCGGCGATGGACACCGAGGGGAGGACCTTGAGGAAGATCAGGAGCCAGAAGGAGAACCAGCCGAAGGAGCCGATGCTGATGCCGATCTCTGCCAGCCTCGGATGATAGGTGCCCCAATCGAAGGGGATGCGGTTGTGCTCGAGAGACGAGACCACGATGTTGAAGCGCTCGAGCCACATGCCCACGTTCACAAAGGCGCAGACGACGAAGAGTCCCAGCAACGATCCGCGCACGGGCTTGAGGAAGAGAAAGAGCGGCCCGATGCAGTTGCCCAAGACCATCAGCCAGAAGAAGGGCCAGAACGCGCCCGACGCTCGGTAGAGAAGCGTCGACAGCTCGGGGCCAGCACCGGCGCGGAATGCGAGCAGGAACTCGGTCGCATACGAATAACTCACGATCAGCGAAGTGAGCAGCACCAGCCGCGAGAGCATTTCGAGGTGCTTCATCGTGATCAAACCCTCGAGCTTCATCGCGCGGCGGATGGGGATCATCAGCGTGATCACCATCGAGACGCCGGAGAGGATGGCGCCGGCGACGAAGTAGGGAGGAAACAAGGTGGAATGCCAGCCCGGCACGACCGACACCGCGAAGTCCCAGGAGACGACGCTGTGCACCGAGATGACGAGCGGGGTCGCGAATGCGGCGAAGAAGAGATAGGCGCGCCCGTGATGGCGCCACTCCTCGGCGGTGCCGCGCCAGCCCATGGCGAAGAGCGCGTAGAAGCGGCGGCGCAGGCCCTTGCTCCCGTCGCGCAGCGCGGCCGCGTCGGGCATCAGGCCGGCGAGGAGGAACATCGCGCTCACGCAGAAGTAGGTCGAGATGGCGAAGGCGTCCCAGACCAGCGGCGAGCGGAAGTTGATCTGCAGATGGCGCTGGTTCGGGTAGGGCAGGATCCAGAACGCGTACCAGGGCCGGCCCAGGTGAATGATGGGGAAGAGGCCCGCGGTCATCACGCCGAAGACGGTCATCGCCTCGGCGACGCGGTAGACCGCGGTGCGGAAGCGCGCGCGGAAAAGAAAGAGGATGGCGGAGATGAGCGTCCCCGAGTGCGCGATGCCGACCCAGAAGACGAAGTCGGTGATGAGCAGGCCCCAGCCGACGGGCCGATTGAGACCCGTGTACTGCATGCCGAAGCGGAAGATCAGAGAATAGCTGTACGCGCCGATGGCAATGCAGACGGCCGCGAGCAACAGCAGCGCTCCCCACCCGAGGCCCGGCGCCCGCTGCGTGTTCTCTGCGGTCTTGTCGATCGACTGCATCCGCTCGGCGACCGCGATAGGAACGCTCACGGTTCACCTGCGCGGCGGGCGAGGTAGGCGATGGCAGGCAAGGTGTTGACCTCCTCAAGCAGGCGGTAGGCGCGGCCGTCCTTCTGCTGGGAGACCACGCGCGCCTGCGAATCCTTCGCGTCGCCGAACACCAGCGCCTGGGCAGGACAGGTCTGCACGCACGCGGGCGTCACATCTCCGTCGCGCACCTCGCGGCCCTCGTCGCGCGCGGTGCCCTCGGCGTAGCGGATGCGCTGCACGCAGAAGGTACACTTCTCCATCACGCCCTTGCTGCGCACGCTCACGTCGGGGTTGAGCTGCATTTGCAGCGGCTCGACGAAGACGTGGTCTTTCCAGTTGAAGACGCGCGCGTCGTACGGGCAGTTGTTCGCGCAGTAACGGGTTCCGATGCAGCGGTTGTAGACCTGCGCGTTGAGCCCCTCGGGCGTGTGGTAGGTCGCATAGACGGGGCAGACCGGCTCACAGGGCGCGGCGTCGCAGTGCTGGCAGAGCGAGGGCAGGACCGCGATGCGCGTCTGGTCCGGGGCACTGACCTCTTCGAAGCTGCGCTGGATGCGGAGCCAGGCCATCAGCCTCCCATCGCGCGCCGCCTGCGGGCCCACCACCGGCAGGTTGTTCTCGGCGTAGCAGGCGACGACGCAGGCCTGGCAGCCGGTGCACTTGTCGAGGTCGATGGACATCGCCCAGCGGTGCTTCGGATGCTCGTGCGGCGGCACGAGCGTGGCTGCCTGCTCGTGCCCGTGCTCCCGCTTCAGCTCTCCTCCGCTGGAGATGACCCGGGCGAGATCGCGACCCTCCTGGCTCGCGTGCCCGGTGAGCGGAAGATGGAAGGTCTTGCCGGTCCGCTCGACGTGCACGGCGCGGCCCGGTGCCCCCAGCGCGCGCAGCTCGGGAGCGTCCTGCGGCATCGCCACCGCGTCCTCGTGCAGCGCGGGATTGAGCACCGCGGGCAGCGCGGCTTCGCCGTCGTCGGTGCGCAGCGAGAGCAGGTCGCCCGCCTTGACACCGAGCCGCTGTGCCGTGGCGGGCGACAGCTCGGCCCAGCTCGACCACGAGACGCCCGTGAGCGCGTCGGGCACCTCGCGCAGCCAGCCCGGCGCCTCCGGATCTGCGTTGGCCAGCGTCGTCGCGAAGGCAACGAGCTGCATCCCCTTGGCAGGCGGCGCTGGCGCGCGCAGGAGCGCAGGCAGCGCCTCGAGCCGC